>JAJPHB010000086.1 GCA_021325525.1 Alphaproteobacteria bacterium | reverse complement strand
TTGGCGGCGTCGAGCGTCGGCATGACGAGGAGGTTCGCCGAGCCTTTGAGGCGCGAATTGGGGAAGATGCGCGACCGGATCTCCTCGGAGACGGCGGCATCGCCATGCATTTCGCCCTCGACTTCGAGCTCCGGCGCGCGGGCGCGGATGAGCGCCAGCGCCTCCCGCATCTTCTGCGCCGAGGCGGCGTCGGACGCGCCGAAGCTCGAATGCGAGAGCAGGGCGAGCTTGGGCTCGACGCCGAAATGCCGCACGGCCTCGGCGGCGCGGAGGCTCATCTGCGCGATCTCGGCGGCCGACGGGTCCTCGACGACATAAGTGTCGCAGAGGAAGTAGGTCCCCTTCGCCAGCACGATCGCCGACAGCGCCGCCGGCGCCTTCGTTCCCGGCTCGACGCCGAGGATATCGACGAGGTGCTTCAGATGCCGCCGGTACTGGCCGATCGAGCCGCAGAGCAGCGCGTCGGCCTCGCCGCGGCGCACCATCAGCGCGGCGATGACCGTGTTGCGCGTCCGCACCATGCTCTTGGCGAAATCGGGCGAGACGCCCTTGCGCTCCATGAGCTCGTGATAGAGCTTCCAGTATTGCGGGAAGCGCGGATCGTCCTCGGGATCGACGAGCGCCACCTCCTCGTCGAGCTTCATCCCGAGGCTGAGATGCTTGAGGCGCCGCGCCACCACCTCGCGGCGGCCGATGAGGATGGGCTTGGCGATGCCTTCGTCCAGAACCTGCTGCGCCGCGCGCAGCACGCGCTCGTCCTCGCCTTCGGCATAGGCGAGGCGCTTCGGCTCGCTCCGTGCGTGCTGGAAGACCGGCCGCATGACGAGGCCGGAGCGGAAGACGAATTGCGTCAGGCGCTCGCGATAGGCGCGGAAATCGGCGATGGGCCGCGTCGCGACCCCGCTTTCCATGGCGGCCTTCGCCACCGCCGGCGCCAATTCGAGAATGAGGCGCGGATCGAAGGGCTTCGGGATGAGGTAATCCGGGCCGAAGACGAGAGGCGCGTCGCCATAGGCGGCGGCGACCACGTCGGAGGGCGGCGCCAGGGCGAGATCGGCGATCGCCTTGACGCAGGCGATCTTCATCGCCTCGTTGATCGCCGTCGCGCCGACATCGAGGGCGCCGCGGAAGATGTAGGGGAAGCAGAGGACATTGTTGACCTGGTTCGGATAGTCCGAGCGGCCGGTGGCGATGACGGCGTTCGGCCGCACCTTCAGCACGTCCTCGGGCGCGATCTCCGGCACCGGATTGGCGAGCGCCAGGATGAGCGGGCGCGCTGCCATGCGCGCCACCATCTCGGCGCTGAGGACGTTGGGCGCGGAAAGCCCCAAGAAAATATCCGCCCCGTCCACCACCTCGGCAAGGCGCCGCGCCGCCGTCTCCTTGGCGTAGCGCTCCTTGCGCGGGTCCATCTCCTCCGTGCGGCCCTTCCAGACGACGCCGTACTTGTCGGTGACGATGATGTTGGCGAGCGGCAGGCCCATATCGACGAGGAGGTCGAGGCAGGCGAGAGCCGCGGCACCGGCGCCCGAGGCCACCAGCTTCACCTCTTCGAGCCGCTTGCCGATGATCCGGAGGCCGTTGACGATGGCGGCGCCGACGATGATGGCCGTGCCGTGCTGGTCGTCGTGAAAGACCGGGATTTTGAGGCGCCGGCGCAGCGCCGCCTCGATGGCGAAGCATTCCGGCGCCTTGATATCCTCGAGATTGATGCCGCCGAAGGAAGGTTCGAGGGCGGCGATGATGTCGACAAGGCGCTCGGGATCGCGCTCGGCGATCTCGATGTCGAAGACGTCGATGCCGGCGAACTTCTTGAAGAGGACCGCCTTCCCTTCCATCACCGGCTTCGCCGCGAGCGGGCCGATGGCGCCCAATCCCAGCACCGCCGTGCCGTTGGTGATGACGGCGACGAGGTTGGCGCGCCCGGTGAGGCTGGCGGCTTCCGCCGGGTCGGCGACGATGGCGTTGCAGGCCTCGGCGACGCCGGGCGAATAGGCGAGAGCGAGGTCGCGCTGATTGGCGAGCGGCTTCGTCGCCGCGATGGCGATTTTGCCCGGCGTCGGAAAGCGATGGTATTCCAAGGCGCTGGCGCGAAACTCGTCGCTCATCCGTCGGAGCCCGCTGTCGTCACTCTACGCCGCGCGAGAATAGCAGCTTGCCGCCGCGCGGCTCACGTCAAAATCGGCCCGGGCACGGCCATCGAAAGCATTTCGGGAGGGCGAGGTGGTGCGGTCGAGAAGACTCGAACTTCCAAGGGGTTTCCCCCACTAGCACCTCAAGCTAGCGCGTCTACCAATTCCGCCACGACCGCATGGGCGCCGCGGCAAAAGGGATTGCCGCCGGCGCGGCGGGTGATTACCAAATCCGCATGGCCATAGCAAGCGAAAGCCAAGCGCGTGCGGCTCCGGCGGCAGCGGCTGCCGCCGTCGAATGGCGGCGGACCGCCGGCCTCGTCCCCTACGAGGCGGCGGTGCGGGAGATGGAAGCGCGCGTCGCCGCCATCCGCGCCGGGACGGCGCCGGAGCTCGTCTGGCTGCTCGAGCATCCGCCGCTCTACACCGCCGGGACGAGCGCCAAGGCGAGCGATCTCGTCGCGCCCGGTCTCCTTCCCGTCTACCGGAGCGGCCGCGGCGGGCAATTCACCTATCACGGGCCGGGACAGCGCGTCGCCTATGTCATGCTCGATCTGAGGCGCCGCGGCGGCGACATCCGCTGCTATGTGCACGCGCTCGAGGAATGGCTCATCCGCGCCCTGGCGCGGCTCGGCGTCGCGGGCGAGCGGCGCGAGGGGCGCATCGGCGTCTGGATCGCGGGGCCGCAAGGCCGCGACGACAAGATCGCGGCGATCGGCGTGCGCGTCCGGCAATGGGTCAGCTATCACGGCATCGCCCTCAACGTCGCCCCCGATCTCGCCCATTACCGCGGCATCGTGCCCTGCGGCATCCGCGAGCACGGCGTCACCTCGCTCGCCGCGCTCGGGATGGAGGTGGGAATGGCGGAGCTCGACGCTGTATTGCGCGACACGTTCGATAGCGTCTTTCCCTCTCCCCTTGCAGGAGAGGGAGGGGCCCGTTGCGCAGCAACGGGAGGGTGAGGGGTGCCGCTCCTCCGCGCCTTTCTGCTGCTCCTCGCCTTCGCCCTCCCCGCGGCGGCGCAGACGCGCGTCGTGCCGGAGGGGCGCAGCGAGATCCAGCTCTCCTTCGCTCCGGTCGTGAAGAAGACGGCGCCGGCCGTCGTCAACGTCTTCTCGCGGCGGACGGTGCAGACCGCGGGATCGCCGCTCTTCAGCGATCCCTTCTTCCGCCGATTCTTCGGCGAGAACGCGCCCTTCGCGGCGCCGACCGAGCGCGTCCAGCGCTCGCTCGGCTCGGGCGTCATCGTCGCGCCCGACGGCACCATCGTCACCAATCATCACGTCATCAAGGACGCCGACGAGGTGAAGGTCGTGCTCGCCGACCGCCGCGAATTCGAGGCCCGCATCCTGCGCTCGGACGAGCGCACGGATCTCGCGGTCCTCAAGATCGATGCGGGCGGCGAACGCCTCCCCTTCCTCGAGCTGCGCGACTCGGACGAGCTGCAAGTCGGCGACATCGTCCTCGCCATCGGCGACCCGTTCGGCGTCGGCCAGACGGTGACGAGCGGCATCGTCTCGGCGCTGGCGCGCACCGGGGTCGGCATCTCCGATTTCCGCTTCTTCATCCAGACTGACGCCGCGATCAATCCCGGCAATTCCGGCGGCGCGCTCGTCAGCCTCGACGGCAAGCTGGTCGGAATCAATACCGCCATCTATTCGCGCTCCGGCGGCTCGATCGGCATCGGCTTCGCCATTCCGAGCCTCATGGTGAGGACGGTGCTCGCCAGCCTCGGCACCAAGGGCCGCATCATCCGCCCCTGGCTCGGCGCGTCGGGACAGCCCGTCACCGCCGAGATCGCGGCCAGCCTCGGCCTGCCGCGGCCGATCGGCGTCCTTGTCAAGGAGGTCGTGCCGAACAGCCCGGCCGCGCGAGCGGGGCTCCGCGTCGGCGACGTCATCGAGAGGGTGAACGGGCACGAGGTCGAGGATGCGCAGGCCCTGCGCTTCCGCATCGCGACGCTGCCCGTCGGCAGCACCGCGCGCCTCGCCTCCTACCGCGCCGGCGTCAATCGCGAGCTGGAAGCGGTGCTGACCGCGCCGCCCGAGGACCCGCCGCGCGACGAGACGCGGCTCGCGGGCGACAATCCGCTCGCCGGCGCCACGGTCGCCAATTTGTCGCCGGCCGTCGCCGACGAGCTCGCCATCGATACGGGCGCGCGCGGCGTCGTCGTTCTCGATGTGGCGCGCGGCAGCCCCGCGGGACGCCTCGGCTTTGCCGCCGGCGATATCGTCGCCGCGGTGAATGGCCGCCCGGTCGGCTCGGTCGCCTCTCTGCGCGAGCTTCTCGCGGGTCGGCAGCCGAGCTGGGAGGTGACGATCCGCCGCCAGGGCCGGCTCCTCAGCCTCACGGTCCGCGGTTGACGGGGCTTTTCGAGCAGACCGCGCCGCGGCCGCTCGCCGACCGGCTGCGCCCGCAAAGCCTCGCCGAGGTCATCGGCCAGGACCATCTCCTCGGGCCCGACGGGCCGATCGGCCGCATGGTGGCGGCGCGGCGCCTCGCCTCGATGATCCTCTGGGGCCCGCCCGGCTGCGGCAAGACGACGATCGCCCGGCTCCTCGCCGAGACGACCGACCTCGTGTTCGAGCCGATCTCGGCCGTCTTCTCCGGCATCGCCGATCTGCGCAAGATCTTCGATGCGGCGAAGAAGCGGCGGGCCGGCGGGCGCGGAACGCTCCTCTTCGTCGACGAGATCCACCGCTTCAACCGGGCGCAGCAGGACGCCTTCCTGCCCTATGTCGAGGACGGCACCGTCATTCTTATCGGCGCCACGACCGAGAACCCGTCCTTCGAGCTGAACGGAGCGCTGCTCTCGCGCTGCCAAGTCTTCGTCTTGCACCGCCTCGACGAGGCGGCGCTCGGCACGCTGCTGGCGCGGGCGGAAGCGCAGCTCGGCCATCCCCTCCCCTTGACCGCCGAGGCGCGCCCCGCCCTGCTCGCCATGGCCGATGGCGATGGACGCTTCCTCTTGAACCTCGTCGAGGAGCTGGCGCGCCTGCCCGCCGACGCGCCCATCGACAACGCGGCGCTCGCCGCCGCGGTACAGCGCCGCGCCCCGCTCTACGACAAGGCGCAGGAGGGCCATTACAACCTCATCAGCGCCCTCCACAAATCGCTGCGCGGCTCGGATACGGATGCGGCGCTTTACTGGCTCGCCCGCATGCTGGATGGCGGCGAGGACCCCATCTACATCCTGCGCCGCCTGACGCGCGCCGCCGTCGAGGATATCGGCCTCGCCGAGCCCGGCGCGCTGGCGCAGGCGATCGCGGCGTGGGAGGCCTATGACCGCCTCGGCTCGCCCGAGGGCGAGCTCGCCATCGCGCAGCTCGTCATCTATCTCGCGACCGCGCCCAAATCCAATGCCGCCTACACCGCTTTCGGGGCGGCGCGGCAGGCGGCGCGCGAGACCGGCTCGCTGATGCCGCCGAAGCACATCCTGAACGCGCCGACGCGCCTCATGCGGAGCCTCGGCTACGGCAAGGGCTACGAATACGACCACGCGACTCAAGAAGGCTTCTCCGGCCAGAACTATTTTCCCGACAGGATGGCGCGGCGCAGCTTCTACGCCCCCGTCGATCGCGGCTTCGAGCGCGAGCTCCGCAAACGCCTCGACTATTGGGCGAAGCTGCGGGAACGGAAGGCGAGCGAGGAGGAGTAAGATCTCCACCTGTTTGCGCCGGAACCCTCTTGCGTTTACGGGAAAGGGAGATTTGTGGAAAGAGAGGGGGGTCAGCTCGCCTCGCCCTCGAGGACGAGGACGTCGTCATAGGCGAAGGTCACCGTCACCTCCCGTCCGGGCTCGGGCGGCGCGAGGCCGGGATTGTTGAAGGTGTCGAGCGAGATCGCGTTCTCCTTGAAACGGACGCGGATGCGGACGACCGAGCCGAGGAAGCTCACATCCTCGATCGTGCCCTGCAGGCGGTTGCGCTCGCCGCCGGGGTCGCTGAGCGACACCGCCTCGGGGCGCAGCGCCACGGCGCGGAGCTCGCCGCTCGCCGTGCCGTCGAGCCCGCGCCGGGCGACGATCTCCTGGCCGTCGATAGCGATGCGGCGCTGCCCTGCATCGGTCACCCGGGCGCGCAGGATGTTGAGCGTGCCGACGAAGGAGGCGACGAAGCGAGTGCGCGGGTAGTTGTAGATCTCGAAGGGCGTCCCGATCTGCTCGACCCGCCCCTCGTTCATGACGACGATGCGGTCCGACATGGACAGCGCCTCTTCCTGATCATGCGTCACATAGATGGTGGTGATGCCGAGCTTGCGCTGGACCGAGCGGATCTCCTCGCGCAAGGCGACGCGGATCTTGGCGTCGAGCGCCGAGAGCGGCTCGTCGAGGAGCAGGACCTGCGGCTTGATGGCGAGGGCGCGCGCGAGGGCGACGCGCTGCTGCTGCCCGCCCGAAAGCTGATAGGGATAGCGGCCGGCCAGAGTGGGCAGCTTGATGAGCCTCAGCATCTCCTCGACGCGGGCGCCGATCTCCGCCGCCGGGCGCCGCGCCACTTTGAGGCCGAAGCCGACATTCTCGGCGACCGTCATGTTGGGAAAGAGAGCATAGGATTGGAAAACCATCCCGACATTGCGCTGATTGGGGCGCAGGCCCGTGACGTCGCGGCCGTTGATGCGGATGGTGCCGGCGCTCGGCTGCTCGAAGCCGGCGACCATGCGCAGCGTCGTCGTCTTGCCGCAGCCGCTGGGGCCCAGGAAAGAGACGAACTCGCCGCCTTCGACCGCGAGCTCGAAATTCTGCACGACGCTGAGCGGCCCGAAGGCCTTGCGCAGATCCTTGATTTCGAGAAACGCCATTCCCCTCCCCTGTCGCCGGCGCGCTAGCGCGTCTCCGCGGCCATGCGGGCGCCGCGCCCGAACACTTGGATCAGCCCCATGCAGGCCCAGGTGACGATAAAGGCGATGATGGCGAGCGCCGAAGGCTCGTAGGCGCGGTTGGCGCCGATCAATTGCAGATAAGGCCCGAAGGCCGGCCGGTCGAGGAGGCTCGCCATGGTGAACTCGCCGATGACGATGGCGAAGGTGAGGAAGGCGCCGCTCAGCACGGCGACGCGGACATTAGGGAAGATGACGCGGAAGAGAATGGTCGGCCAGCCGGCGCCGAGGCTCTCCGCCGCCTCCGTCAAGGTGCGCACGTCGATCGCCCGCAAGCCCGTATCGACGGCGCGGTACATATAGGGAAGCGCCAGGGTGACGTAGCTGAAGGTGAGGAGCAGGTCGGTCGCGCGGTCGCTCGCGGTCAGCGGCAGCCAGGACGAGCTGTTGTAGATGCGCAGATAGCCAAAGACGAGGACGATCGCCGGGATGACGAGCGGCAGCAGGGTGATGAACTCGACGACGGGCCGCAGCCCCGGCAGGCGCAAGCGGATCCAATAGGCCGTCGGGACGACGAGGAGGGCGCCGACGAGGATCGTCGCCAGGGCGAGGCAGGTCGAATAGGCGAAGGTCGCCTGGAATTGCGGATCGCCCAGCACGATGCGATAGGCATCGAAGCTGTATTCGCCGCGCCGCATGCGCAGCGAGAACTCGAAGGTGCCGATGAGCGGCACCAGGAAATAGATGGCGCCGATCACGATGGCGAGCCAGGGGCCGAGCTTCGAGCGCTTCATCGCAGCCACTTCTCGCTGCGCGTGCGAAGCCAGATATAGGCGAGATTCGAGAGGCCGGTGATGAGGATCATGCCGAGCGCGAGGGCATAGCCGAGATTTTCGTCATGCAGCACGTCGCCGCGAATCTGCGCATAGAGCAGGATGGTGACGATGTTGAGCGAGCTGCCGGTCAGCGCATAGGCGGTGGCGACGGCCCCGAAGGCGTTGGCGAAGAGGAGCAGCGTCGTGCCGAGGAGGCTCGGCCACAGCACCGGCAGCGCCACATGCCGCCAGTACTGCCACGAGCTGGCGCCGAGGATCGAGGCCGCCTCGCGCCAGTCGCGCTTCAGCCCGTCGAGGGCCGGCGTCATGATCAGCACCATCAGCGGAATCTGAAAATAGAGATAGGTGAGCGCGAGCCCGGAAAAGCTCAAAAGGTTGAAGCCGGTGCTGTAGAGGTTGAAGTCGAAATATTTGACGAGGAGCGCCGTCACCAGTCCGACGCGGCCCAGGGTCGCGAGGAAGGCGAAGGCGAGCGGCACGCCGGCGAAATTCGAGGCGACGCCGGAGAAGGTCATGAGGGTCGGGCGAATCCAGCGCGGCAATCCGCCCAGCACGCCCGCATAGGCAAGGAAGAAGCCGATGACTGCGCCGGCGATGGCGGAGACGGCGCTGACCTCGATGCTGATCCAATAGGCGCTCAGGATCGAGGGCTGGAAGAGATGCGCGATATTGGCGAGGGTGAAGTTCCCGCCCGCATCCTGAAAGGCGCCGACCATGAGGAAGCCGGTCGGCAGGATGAGGAACATGAGGGCGAAGACGAAAAACGGCGCCACGCCGAGCCAGGACCACGAGACCTGGCCCAGGCGAGAGCGCGCAATTGATAACGCGGTCATCCGCCGCCCCTGGCTCCCGATCGCACCGACGTGATCGGAGTCGTCGTCCCCGCGCAAGCGGGAACCCAGAAGCGGCTGGATTCCCGCTTTCGCGGAAATGACGATAGAATGGCGCGGCCCGTCGCGGAGAACGTCGTTTCGCGAGAACCCTTCCGCCGCCGCATCGGGCGGAGGGGGATCGTGGGCGGACGAGGCGATGCCGTCATCGACGTGTCTTGAGCGAGCGGCCGGGGCGATCCTCTATAGCCCCAGCCGCCCATATTACTACTTCACATTCGCGCCGACGACCGTATCCCATTGCTTGGTGATGACGGCGCTCGACGCCGATTGCTGCTCGAGCGTCGGGAAGAGCGCTTTCTCATAGGAGGCCGCCGGGGGCAGCTTCGCCAGGATATCGGCCGGAACCTTCTTGTTCTTCACCAGATCCTGGAAGCGGATCGGATGGCAATAGCCTTTGAGCCAACCGATCTGCCCGGCATCCGAATAGAGATACTCCATCCACAGCTTGGCGGCGTTGGGATGCGGGGCATAGGCGCTGATCCCCTGGACGTAGACGCCGGCGACGACGCCGGTCTTCGGCACGACGACATCGACCTTGGGATTGCCCTTCAGCGTGTCGCGGTCGGCGAGCGCGTTGTAGTCCCAGCGGATGACGATCGGCGTCGCGCCCTGCGCCAGGGACGCGGCCTTGCCGATGACCGGCACGAAATTGCCCTTCTTGTTGAGCTCGGAGAAGAATTTGAGCCCATCCTCGCCGGCTTTCGCGACATTGCCCTTGGCCTCGGACAGGCCGGCGGCGAAGACGGCCTGGATCGCCTGGTTCGAGGTGCGCGGATCGCCGGCGAGCGCGACGGCATTCTTGTAGGCGGGCCCGAGGAGATCGGGCCAGTCGGCCGGGCTCTTCTTGACGATGTCGGCGTTCACCTCGAAGGCGAGCACGCCGTAATAGTCGCCGTACCAGTAGCCGTCGGGGTCCTTGGCGCTGGCCGGGATGGTGCTCCAGGTCGAGACCTTGAAGGGCTGCAGCAACCCGTCCTTCTTCGCCGTCGGCCCGAAGGAGAGGCCGACATCGATGACGTCGGGCGCCTGCGGCCCCTTGTTGCCCTTGTTCGCCTTGATCGCCTCGACCTCGTCGCCCGAGCCCGCATCCGGGTTGAGCTCGTTGATCTTGAGCCCGTATTTCGCCTTGAAGGCGTCGATCACCGCGCCGTAGCCGCACCAATCATGCGGCAGAGCGATGACGGTGAGCTGCCCCTCGCTCTTCGCCCCGGCGACGAGCTTGTCCATCGACTGTCCCTGGGCCAACCCGGCGGAGAGCAGCACCGCCGCCGCCGAGACCGGCATCACGCGCTTCCAACTGGCTTTCATCTATGACCTCCCTGCGAGCACATGGTTGCAAAGATCCGATCGATTTTCGGACATTAGAGACAAAGCATGACAGGACCAAGACACCTTACGATACAAAGACGCTCTTCTACTATGGGTTGATCGCCGCGTTCGGCGCAAGCGAAGGAGGCCGATGACGCCGCCTCACGCATCGACCGGGCTCCGCCGCTCGGCGCCGATGCGCGGCGCATAGACCGGCACGTATTCGGGCGCGAGCGGCGTCCGCCCCAGAATCATGTCGGCCGCCTTCTCGGCGATCATGATGGTGGGAGCGTTGAGGTTGCCGCTGACGACGCTCGGCATGATCGAGGCGTCGACGACGCGCAGCGCCTCGACGCCGCGGACGCGCAGCGCGCCATCCACCACCGCCGCATCGTCCTCGCCCATCTTGCAGGTGCAGGAGGGATGATACGCGCTGTCCGATTTCGCGCGCACGAAGGCGTCGATCTCCGCATCGGTGCGGACATTCGCACCGGGCTGAATCTCGGCGCCGCGATAAGGAGCGAAGGCGGCTTGCGCGAAGATCTCGCGCGTCAGCTTCACCGCGTCGCGCATCTCGCGGCGGTCCTGCTCGGTCGCGAGATAATAGGGCTGGATCTCGGGATGGACGGCGGGATCGGCCGAGCGCAGGCGGATGTAGCCCGTACTGGTCGGTCGCATCGGCCCGACATGCGCCTGGAAGGCGTGGCGGCCGATCGGCTTGCGCCCGTGGTCGTTCACCAGCGAGGGCAGGAAGTGATATTGCAGATCGGGATGCGCGACGCCGTCGTGGCGGCGAATGAAGGCGCCGGCTTCGAGATGCGCCGAAGCGCCGAGTCCTCGCTTGAAGAGGAACCATTCGGCGCCGATGCGGAGGCGGTTCAGCCAATTCTCGGCGAGATGGAGCGTGATCGGCTGCGTGCAGGCGTATTGCACGTAGAGTTCGAGATGGTCCTGGAGATTGCGTCCGACGCCCGGCAGATCGAGAAGCACGCGGATGCCGTGGCGGCGGATCTCGTCGGCGGGGCCGATGCCGGAGAGGAGGAGGAGCTGCGGCGAGTTGATGGCGCCGCCCGAGAGGATGACCTCGCGCCGCGCCCGCGCGATCGTGGTGCGGCCGTTCGCGCGATATTCGACGCCGCTCGCCCGCATTCCGTCGAAGAGAATGCGCGTCGCCAGCGCCTTGACGCGCACTTCGAGATTGGGGCGCGACAGCGCCGGGCGCAGATAGGCCGACGCCGCGCTCCAGCGGCGGCCGCTATGGATCGTCATGTCCATCGCGCCGAAGCCTTCCTGCTGGAATCCGTTCATGTCCTCGGTGAAGGGGTATCCTGCCTGCTGCCCGGCCTCGATGAAGGCGGCGAAGAGCGGGTTGCGCATGCTGCCGCGCGAGACGTGCAGCGGCCCACCGCTGCCGCGATAGGCATCGCCCCCGCGCTCGCAGGTCTCCGCCCGCTTGAAATAGGGAAGGACATGCGCATAGGACCATTCCGGCAGCCCATTGCCGGCCCAGCGGTCATAGTCGAGGGCATGGCCGCGCACATAGACCATGGCGTTGAGCGAGGAAGAGCCGCCGAGGACGCGCCCGCGCGGCCAGTAGAGGCGCCGGCCGTCCATATGCGGCTGCGGCTCGGTCTCGTAGTACCAATTGTATTTGTCGTCGCAGAGATTGTAGGTGAGCGCCGCCGGCATGTGGATCTTCCACGTCCGGTCCTTCGGCCCCGCCTCCAGCACGAGGACGCGGGCATCCGCTTCGGCCGAAAGCCGGTTCGCCAGCACGCAGCCGGCCGAGCCGGCGCCGACGATGATGTAATCGTATGTCCCGATCTCGCTGGGCATGGCGGTCTGTGGGCTCAGTCTCGGCCTGCCGCATCATCGCGCGGAGCGGAGCGACGAAGCGACCCAGCCTCTGCCGCCGGCGACTGGATTGCTTCGCTCCGCTCGCAATTAAGGCGACGAGCGCATACTAATCGATGTCGGTTTGCCTCGAGCACCGCTTTTCACCGATAGGGGCAGGCGACGTCGCCGAGCTCGACATAGACACTCTTGAGCTGCGTGTAATGCTCGATCGCGGCGAGTCCGTTCTCGCGGCCGATGCCGGATTGCTTGTTGCCGCCGAACGGGATTTCGATCGGCGTCACATTGTAATTGTTGATCCAGCACACCCCGGCTTCGAGCGCCGCGACGACGCGGTGGGCGCGCGCGAGATCGCGGGTGAAGACGCCGGCGGCGAGGCCGAAGCTGGTGTCGTTGGCGCGGCGGACGACCTCCGCCTCGCTGTCGAAGGCGAGGACGGCCATCACGGGGCCGAAAATCTCCTCGCGCACGATTGCCATCTCGTCGGTGCAGTCGGCGAAGATCGTCGGCTCGACGAAGAAGCCGCCGGCAAGGGCGGGATCGGCGGGCCGGCCGCCGCCGCAGAGGAGACGCGCGCCGCCGCGCTTGCCGGCCTCGATATAAGAGAGGACGCGGTCGCGATGCGCCGCCGAGATGAGCGCGCCGATCTCGGTTTCGGGAGCCATCGGATCGCCGATCCGGAGCCGCCGCGTCCGCTCGACGACGCGGTCGAGGAAGGCGGCGACGAGCGGCCGCTCGACGAAGACGCGGGTGCCGTTGGTGCAGACCTCGCCTTGCGTGTAGAAATTGCCGATGAGGGCGGCCGAGACGGCGTTTTCGAGATCGGCATCGGCGAAGACGATGAGCGGCGATTTGCCGCCGAGCTCCATCGTCACTTTCTTCAGCGTCGCCGCCGCATCCGCCATGACGGCGCGGCCGGTGGCGACCTCGCCCGTCAGCGACACCTTGGCGATGCGCGGATGCGCCGTCAGCATGCGCCCGACGGCAGCGTCGCCCTGGACGACGTTGAAGACGCCGGCCGGCAATCCCGCCTCGGCGTATATCTCGGCGAGCCGCAGCGCCGTCAGCGGCGTCAGCTCGGCCGGCTTGAAGATCATGGCATTGCCGCAGGCGAGGGCGGGCGCCGATTTCCAGCAGGCGATCTGGATCGGATAATTCCAGGCGCCGATGCCGGCGCAGACGCCGAGCGGCTCGCGCCGCGTATAGGCGAAGGCGTTCTTCAGGGTGACGTGCTGGCCGGCGAGGCTGGCGGCGAGCCCGCCGAAATAGTCGAGGCAATCGGCGCCGCTGAGGACATCGACCGCCTCCGCCTCCTGAATGGGCTTGCCCGTGTCGCGGACTTCGAGCTCGGCCAGCTCGCGGTTGCGCTGGCGCAGCAGCGCCGCGGCGCGCTGCAGCACTCGGCCGCGCTCGGCTCCCGTCATCGCCGACCAGACCGCGAAGCCCTTCTCCGCCGCCGCGACGGCCCGCTCGATATCGGCGGCGCCGGCCTGCTGGACGCGGCAGATCTCGCGGCCGGTCGCCGGGTTGACGGTGGCAAAGGCTTCGCCGGTCGAGGCGTCGACGAGCTGCCCGCCGATGAAGAGCTTCTGAGTCGGCAGCATGGCTCAGCCCGTGCCGTCTCTCGCCGCGGCGAGCTGGCCCTCAAGATAGGCGGCGGCGATCCTTCGCGCCCCCTCCCCGTCCTGCGTGCCGTCGAGGGCGGCGCGGAGCCACAGCCCGTCGATGAGCGCCGCGAGACCGCGCGCCGTGCGCTCGGCCGCCTCGCGCGACAGCAGCGGGCGCAGGCTGTAGAGCAGGTTCGAGCGCAGCCGCCGCGCATTGACGCGCTGCAGCCGCGCCAGCGCCGGGACATGCGGCACCTGCGCCCAAAAGGCGAGCCAAGCGGTGATGACCTCGGTCTGGAACTGGCTCGCCGCGAAGTTGCTGTCGATCACGGCGAGGAGCCGCGCCTCATGCGTCTTTGCCCGCCCGAGCCGCGCCACCGCATCCTCGCGCAATTGCTGGAGGAGGCGGCGCATCGTGGCTTCGAGGAGCTCGTTCTTGCCGCCGAAATAGTGGTGGATGATGCCGGAAGAGACGCCGGCCTCGCGGCTGATCCGCTGCACCGTCGTGTCGGCGAGGCCATAGCGGCTGATCGAGGCGATCGTCGCGTCGATCAATTGCTGGCGGCGGATCGGCTGCATTCCGAGCTTCGGCATGAAGGAACTATGCCGGATCTTAATTGAACGGCCAATCAAAAATCCGAAGTGGTTTCCTGGCTGCAGCGCTCTGGGGTGGCGCCTTCGAGAGCCATCATGGCGCGCGCGGCGAAGCAATCCCGCGACCGCCGCCATGGATCGCTTCGTCGGCTTCGCCGCCTCGCGCGGACGACGGTCCTCAGCCGGCAAAACTGAGAGTTGCCGATTGCCCGCCGTCTGCCGCCCAGCTACGCTTTTGCGCGAACCATCTGCCGGAAGGGTCTCGCTCATGCTCCGGTCCGCCTCGACTGTCGCCGCCGCCGCGCTCGCTGCATTGGCCGCCCTGCCTTGCGCGGCGCAGATTTCCGACGGCGTCGTCAAGATCGGCGTGCTGACCGACCTCTCGGGCCCGGCCTCCGACGCCACGGGCGAAGGCTCGGTCGTAGCCGCCGAGATGGCGGCCGCCGATTTCGGCGGCACGGTCGCCGGCAAGCCGGTTGAGGTCATCTCGGCCAACCATCAGCTGAAGCCCGATATCGGCGCGCAGATCGCCCGCCAATGGTACGATTCGGGGCAGGTCGACCTCATCGTCGACGTGCCGGTCTCGGCCGTCGGCCTCGCCGTGCAAGAGGTGGCGCGCGAGAAGAAGAAGCTCGTCATCGTCCACTCGACCGGCACCTCGGACTTCACCGGCAAGTTCTGCTCCGCCTACGGCATGCAATGGGTCTTCGACACCTATGCGCTCGCCACCGGCACGGCACGCGAGGTGACGAGGCGCGGCGGCAAGAGCTGGTTCTTCCTCACCGCCGATTACGCCTTCGGCCATTCGCTCGAGCATGACGCCTCCAAGGTCATCGAGGAGAATGGCGGCACGGTCGTGGGCGCGGTCCGCCATCCCTTCGCCGCGCCCGACCTCTCCTCCTTCATCCTCCAGGCGCAAAGCTCCGGCGCCAAGATCATCGGCATCGCCAGCGGTCCGCCCGACAACACCAACGCCATCAAGCTCGGCGGCGAATTCGGCATCTTCGCCGGCGGCCAGCAGATGGCGGGTCTCCTCATCCTCATCACCGATGTCCACGCGCTCGGCCTCAAAGCGGCGCAGGGCCTGCTGCTGACCACCAGCTTCTATTGGGACATGGACGAGGCGACGCGCGCCTGGTCGAAGCGCTTCTTCGACAAGCTGCACAAGATGCCGACCATGTGGCAGGCCGGAGTCTATTCCTCGGTGACGCATTATCTGAAGGCGGTAGCCGCGGCGGGAACCGATGCGCCGCTCGCCGTCGCCGCCAAGATGCGCGAGATGCCGGTCGAGGATTTCTTCTCGCATCATGGGCGGCTGCGCCCCGACGGCCTCATGGTCCACGACCTCTACCTCGTCCAGGTGAAGAAGCCCGAGGAGTCGAAATACGCCTGGGATTATTACAAGGTCCTGGCGACGATTCCGGGCGACGCCGCTTTCCCGCCGCCCGACCCTGCCGCGTGTCCGCTGCTGAAGCAGTGAATGACGGCGCGACGATCGGGCCGGCACTTCATCGGAACCAGCCTCGCCGCGCGGGGTTACCCGAAGAGGGTATCAACATGTCGAGGTATGCCATGGCTGGGACGATGGACAAGGTGAAGGGAACTGCCAAGGAAGCGGTCGGCAAGATGACCGGGGACAAGAGAACCGAGGCCGAAGGCAAGACCGACCAGGCCAAGGGCGAGATGAAGGAAGCCGCGCACGACGTGAAGGAGCGGGTCAAGGGCGTCAAGGACAGCCTCAAGGACTGACACGGACGACGCGGGTCGCTGAATAACGATGGCCGGCGGGCGCCTCGCCCGCCGGCGCTCGCGCCATCGCCTTCGGGGTCTCTCATGCAGAAGCCGCTCGAGATCAGCTTCACCAACATGGATGCTTCGCCGGCGGTCGAAGCGGAGATCCGCAAGCATGTCGAGAAGCTCGAAAAGCTCTATGACCGCCTCACCCATTGCCGGGTCTCGGTCGAATTGCAACACCGCCAGCACCGCACGGGCAACGTCTTCGAGGTCCATATCGACCTCGGCGTGCCGGGCGACGAGCTCGCGGTCAGCCGCGAGCCGCACCGCGCCAAGCAGCGCTATGCCGCCCCCGACATCCGTACTTCGATTCGCGACGCCTTCAAGGCGGCCGAGCGGCGCCTTAAAGACTTCAAGCAGCGCCAGCGCGGCGAGGTGAAGCCGCATGACGCGACCTTCCAGGGTCAGGTCTCACAGCTCGCCGACGACCACGGCTTCATCCTGACCCATGAAGGCACGCAGCTCTATTTCCACCGCAACAGCGTCATGGACGACAGCTTCGCCAAGCTGAAGCTGGGCGACCCCGTGCATTTCGTCGAGCAAATCGGCGACACTGGGCCGCTCGCGACGAAGGTGTGGCTCGGGCCCGACTATCACCTCGATTGACCGCGCTCCAGCCCCTCGCCGCGGGCGCGGCGGCGCGCCGTTCGCTCTAGGCGATCACTCCGCCGAAGCCATCGCCGTCGCCCGCTCCTGCGGCTGCGTCGCCCGCGTGCCGTCGACGACGAAGGAGACCTTGGCATTGATGCGGAAGGTCTTGATCCGGTCGTCCTCGACCATCGCCTGAAAATCCTTGATGTAGATCGAGCGGATCCCGTGCAGCGTCTTCGCCGCTTCGGCCACCGCCTGGCGGGCGGCGTCTTCCCAGCCCTGGTTCGATTCGGCCAGCAGCTCCACGACTTTCACGACGGACATGTTGCCCTCCATGGCGAGATGAATGTGCGGGCATGCGTCCTGTCCCGCGAACGGCCGGCCCGGGTTTTTGTGCCGTCTCTCGCGCAATTTTGCCGATCTCCCACAAGCCATGCCGGGTGAGCTCGCTTCGGCATAGCGCGGCGCGGCCTCCTGCGGCCAGAACTTTGATCTCGTCGGCCGCGCGCTCCTGGCGTATGAGAAGGTCGCATGAAGCGGCACATGAACGCGCTTCCGGCGCCTTCGAGTCCGGCCCGCGCCCGCGAGCGGGCAGCGGCCGCGATCTGACGATATGGTGCAAATCCTTGACAATCCGCGGCGCCTCGCGCGCCGCCGCGCCCTGCGGGGTCTCCTCTTTCCGCTGCTCTTCGGGCTAGGCGTCGCGGCTTTCACCTACGGCGCGCTGGCGCAGCGCGTCACCGACCGCAACGACCTCCTGCCCGATCCGATCGAAGCGGTGCTGCTCGGCGCCGCCTTCGCCCTCGCCTCGTTTCCGCGCAAATGGGCGATCATCGCCCGCGCCGTGCTTCTGGTGCCGACCTTTCTCCTCTACCTGACAGTGTTTCTCGGCAAGAGCCCGGCCCTGCCCTTCGCCGCCGCCTTTACCGTCGCCGGCGGTTATGCCTTCTTCCTCACGGCCCTGTCCGCGCATTTTGCCGAGCGCCCGCGCCGGCTGAAGCTGCCCGGGCGGCGGCAGCCGCGCCGCTCTTCGGGTCCGGCCTGACGCCGCCGTCCCCCTCTCAGCCGCCGGGCGCCCCCTGCGTGTTGACGTAGAGCGCATAGAGCGACTGGCTCGACGCCATGAAGAGGCGGTTGCGGTGGCGCCCACCGAAGCAGAGATTGGCGCAGCGCTCGGGCAGGGCGATCCGCCCGATCGGCTGGCCCTGCGGCGAGAACACCATGACGCCGTCGAGCCCGTCCTCCCCCATGCCCCAGCCGCACCAGAGATTGCCGTCGACATCGCAGCGGAAGCCGTCAGGCGTGCCGGGCCCGGCATCGACGAGGGTGCGGCGGTTGGCAAGGCGCGTGCCGTCGCCGACCACGTCGTAGGCGTGAATGAGGCGCGGCGAGGCGCCGCAATCGACAACGTAGAGAATCTTCTCGTCCGGGGAGAAGCAGAGCCCGTTCGGCCGCACGATGTCGCCGATGACGACCGTCGCCTTCCCGGTCTGACCGTCGACGCGATAGACATTCGTCGGCAGCTCGGGCTCGGCCTTGCCGCCCTCGTAATATCCCAGAATCCCGAATTCGGGATCGGTGAACCAGATGGAGCCGTCGGATTTGACGACGACATCGTTGGGAGAGTTGAGGCGCCTGCCCTCGAAGCGGTCGAGGATGACCGTGATGCTGCCGTCATATTCGGTGCGCGTCACCCGCCGCGTCTCGTGCTCGCAAGTGACGAGGCGCCCCTGCCGATCGCGCGTGTTGCCATTGGCGTTGTTGGAGGGCTTGCGGAAGATGCCGACGGCGCCGGTTTCCTCGTCCCACCGCAGAATCCGGTTGTTCGGGATGTCGCTCCAGAGGAGGTAGCGGCCGTCGCCGAACCAGACGGGCCCCTCCGCCCACCGGCTGCCGGTGAAGAGCCGCTCGACCGCAGCCAAGGTCACGCGGTATTTGGCGAAGCTCGGATCGAGGATCTGGACGGCAGGATCGGGATAGCGCGCGCTCGGCTGCCACATCGAAGACTCCATCGCATCGGCTCGGGGGCGGCGGGATTGTCGCGGATCGGCTCCGCAAATCAACCGGCTTTCGCATCGGGGTCTGCCGGCGCCGCGGAACCGAGGATCGTCGCCGCCCGCGTCAGCACGCGCTCGACGATCGCCGCCGCCTCGCCGGTGTAGCGCGCCGGATCCATGAGGCGCTCGATGGCGGCGGCATCGAGATGCGCGGCGATGGCGGGATCGGCCGCCAGAACATCGCGGAGATGGCGCCGCTCGGCGAGCGCCTGCGCGCAGGCGGCTTCGACGCGGTGATGCGCTTGCGCGCGCCCCAGAGATGGCGCCAGCGCCATCATCACCGCCTCGGCGAGAATGAGGCCGCCTGTCGCCTCGAGATTGGCGCGCATGCGCTCGGCATCGATGGTCATGCCCTCGGCGATGGCGGCGGCATGGGCGAGCGCCCCGGAGGTCAGGACGAAAATCTGCGGCAGGGCAAGCTGCTCGCTCTGCCAGGGGCCGGTCGCGCGCTCATGGTCCTGCGCCATGGCGCCGAGCAGCAGCGGCACGAGCGCATGGACGCCGCGCGCCGCGGCGATGACGTATTCGCTGGCGATCGGGTTGCGCTTCTGCGGCATGGTGCTCGAGCCGCCGCGCCCGCTCTGATGCGGCTCGCTCACCTCGCCGATTTCGGTCTGCATGAGGAGCGCCACATCGGTCGCGAATTTGGCGAGGCTGCCGCAGACGAGGCCGAGGAAGCAGGCCGCCTCGACGAGTGCGTCGCGCGCGACATGCCAAGGCGCGTCCGGCGCCGCCAGCGCGAGCTCGCGGGCGAGACCCAGCACCACCGCCCGCCCTTCTTCGCCGAGCGCCGCCAGCGTGCCGACGGCGCCGCCGAATTGCAGGCGGAGGAGGCGCGGACGGAGCGCGGCAAGGCGCTCCAGATGGTCGAGGAGCGGCGCCAGCCAGATGGCGCATTTGGCGCCGAAGGTGACGGGCAAGGCGTGCTGGAGATGCGAACGGCCGGCCATCACCGTGCCGCGATGGGCGCGCGCCTTGTCGGCGAGCGCCGCCGCGATGCGCCGCAGCTCGCCCTCGATGAGGTCGAGGCCCTCGCGCATCTGCAGGACGAGCGCCGTATCGAGGATGTCCTGCGTCGTCGCGCCCCAATGGACGAAGCGGCCGGCCTCGCCCGCGGCGGCGCCGAGCGCCTTGACGAGCCCGACGACCGGGTACCCCACTTTCGCCGTGCTGGCGCCGAGATCGGCCAGGGAGAGGCGATCGAGTTGGGCGGCGGCGCCGATCGCCGCGGCTGCGTCCGCGGGGATGATCCCGAGGCGCGCCTCGACCCGGGCGAGCGCCGCCTCGACATCGAGCATCGACTGAAGCCGCCGCCGGTCGGCGAAAAGCGCGCGCATCGCGGCGCTGCCGAAGAGCGCGCCGAAGATCTCGGAATCGGCCGGGTTGACCGTCATCGCGCTCCGCCTCCC
>JAJPHB010000072.1 GCA_021325525.1 Alphaproteobacteria bacterium | reverse complement strand
TGGCGTCCCCAACGGGATTCGAACCCGTGTTACCAACGTGAAAGGCTGGTGTCCTAGGCCTCTAGACGATGGGGACGGTGGCGCCGCGCTGGTCTAAACGTCGGTCGAGGAGAAATCAAGCCGCTGCGCGATTGCCACGCCCCCCCGGAGCGCCCCGGAGCGGCGAAGCGTCGATCCGGGTCGAGTGCGACGGCAGGACAGAAGATGCTCTTCATCGTTGCGAGGCCGTCCTGCGCGGCGCGGGGCGTTCGCTCGCGCCAGCCGTCGTCGCGGCCGCGATGGGCGGTGCCGCCCCCGCGCCATTCTTGCCGGCGACAGGCGCTTGCGCCTGTTGCTGGGCGCCGCCCGGCTTGCGATTCTGATTGGGCATCGGCCCGGTCACCACGTCGAAATCGAACATCGGAACCTCCTCTCGGGAGGCCGCCCCCGATGGCGGGACTTCGACGCGGAGAGAATGCCGAAACGAGGAAGCCGCCTGTGGTCGAGGGCGGCTTCGGGTTTGCGACGATGCTGCGCGATCCTAGGCCGCCGGACGGAACCAGCGGCGCCAATAGCGCCCGCGTCGCGGGCTGCAGGATGCGGAGATCGTCGTCATCACGGCAGGGAGGCTAACGCGCCGATGGGGGCCGGCGCAACTCTCTTCTGCGACACCATCTCCTGCGCCGCGCCTCACGCCGCCGCCGGCGCCGCATCCTCGATCTGGAGCTGGACGGCGCCCTCGCCGACCCTGCGGTCGCGGCGGAGATGGCCGGCGATATGGAGCGTGCCGCCCATCCGGTCGAGGAGCGCACGGCCGAGCGGGCCGTCGAGGCAGCGGAAGGCGATCGCCCTGAGCCGCCCGCCGCCGCCGGCATCGGCGAGCGTGCAGCGGACATGCTGGCCGCCCACCGGCTCGGCATAGAGAAGGCGGGCGCCGGGGAAGACGAAGCGCGGCTCGGCGTTGCCGGCGCCGAAGGGTGCGAGGCGCTCGACGAGGTCGAGAAGCGTCGCATTGGCCGCGCCCGGCGTCAGCGCGCCGTCGATGGCAAGGCGCGGGACGAGGCCGTCCGAGCCGATCTCGGCGCCGATCCGCTCCGCGAGGAAATCGCGCAGCGCCGCGAGCTTGTCGGCGGCGACGGTGAAGCCCGCCGCCATCGCATGGCCGCCGCCATTGAGGAGGAGCCCTTCCTGGCGCGCCGCGATGATCGCGGCGCCGAGCGCCACCCCGGCGACCGAACGTCCCGACCCCTTGCCGATGCCGTCGGCAAGGGCGACGACGCAGGACGGGCGATTGTAGCGCTCCTTGAGGCGGCCGGCGACGATGCCGATGACGCCCGGATGCCAGCCCTCGCCCGCGGCGAAGGCGAGCGGCGCCGGCGATGGGGCCGTCTCGACCGCCGCGATCGCCTCCGCCAGCACCCGCGCCTCGATCTCGCGCCGCTCGGCATTGAAGGCATCGAGCCGGCGCGCGAGCCCGGCGACGGCGGCGGGGTCGTCGCTGGCAAGGAGGCGGGCGCCGAGATCGGCGCAGCCGACGCGGCCTCCCGCATTGACCCGCGGCCCCAGCAGGAACGCCGCGTGATAGGCGTCGAGCCGCTCGTCGATCCGCGCGACCTCGGCGAGCGCGGCGATGCCGGGATTGCCGCGCCGCTGCATGACCTTGAGCCCCTGCGCCGCGAGGGCGCGGTTGACCCCGGTGAGCGGCACCACGTCGCAGATCGTGCCGAGCGCGACGAGATCGAGCCATTGCAGAAGGTCGGGCGGGGTTCGGCCGCTCTGATACCAGCCGGCGGCGCGCAGCGCGCGATTGACGGCGACGGCGAGGAGGAAGGCGACGCCGACGGCGGCGAGCTCGCCATGGGCGCCCGATTCATCGAGCCGGTTCGGGTTGATGACCGCGAAAGCGGGCGGCAGTTTCGGCTCGGCGACGTGATGATCGACGACGATGAGGTCGAGCCCGGCCGCCGCCGCGCCGGCGAGCGGCTCATGCGCGGTCGTGCCGCAATCGACGGTGACGATCACCCGCGCGCCCGCTTCGCGCAGGCGCAGCAGCGCCGGCAGGTTCGGTCCGTAACCTTCGGCCCGCCGGTCGGGGATATAGACGAGGACGCGCCCGCCCGCGGCTTCGCAGAAGCGCTGGAGCAGCGCCGCCGAGGTCGCGCCGTCGACATCGTAGTCGCCGAAAATCGCGATCGTCTCGCCGCCGCGGATCGCCGCGGCGAGGCGCCCGGCCGCCGCATCCATGTCCTTGAAGGCGCTGGGATCGGGCAGCAGATCGCGCAGGCGCGGCTCGAGGAAGCCGGGCGCCGCGTCGAGACCGATGCCGCGCGCGGCGAGAATGCGCGCCAGCACCTCAGGAAGACCGAGCCGCTGCGCGAGCGCGAGAGCGAGGCGTTCATCGGCTTCCCGCAGACGCCACTCGCGGCCGCAGAGCGAGCGTTCGACTCCGAGAAAGCCGGCGCCGCCGCCGTCCATTCGCCCCCCTTCGGCGGAAATCTCCGCCGGAATGTGCCTGCGAGGCTCTTACTCCAGATTCGGCCTGGCCGGAAGCGTCCGCACCCTCGGAGATGATGCCGTCATCGCGAGGAGCGAAGCGGATGCCGCGATCCAGATCATTGGATCGACTGGATGGCTTCGCTGCGCTCGCTATGACGAATGCCTTGCTCAGCGTGTCCCGACTACCGATCCGCCGGCAGGAAGCCGGTCTTGCGCGTGAAATTGTGCTGCGCCTCGATGAAGCGGACCGTGCCGCTCTTGGAGCGCATGACCATCGAATGCGTGACGGCGCCGCCGGCGAAGCGCCGCACGCCTTGCAGCATGGTGCCGTTGGTGACGCCGGTGGCGGCGAACATGACCTCGCCCTTGGCGAGGTCGAGGAGCCCGTATTTGCGCTGCAGGTCGGTGATGCCGATGCGCTGCGCGCGGGCGCGCTCGTCATCGTTGCGGAAGAGAAGGCGCCCCTGCATGTAGCCGCCGATGCAGCGCAGCGCCGCGGCGGCCAGCACGCCTTCGGGCGCGCCGCCCGAGCCGAGATAGAGATCGACGCCGCTGTTCGGCCGCGAGGTGGCGATGACGCCGGAAACGTCGCCGTCGCTGATCAGCATGATGCGCGCCCCGGCCTCGCGCACCTTGGCGATGAGCTCGGCATGGCGCGGCCGGTCGAGGATGCAGACGACGAGATCGGAGACGTCGGCACGCTTCGCCTTGGCGAGGCTGCGCAGATTGTTGCCGGGCGTCTCGTCGAGATCGACGACGCCATCCGGAAGGCCGGCGCCGACCGCGATCTTGTCCATATAGACGTCGGGCGCGTTGAGGAAGCCGCCGGCCTCGGCCATGGCGATGACAGCGAGCGCGTTGGCGCCGCCCTTGGCGGTGATCGTCGTCCCTTCGAGCGGATCGAGCGCGATGTCGATCTTGGGGCCGGCGCCGGTTCCGACCTTCTCGCCAATATAGAGCATCGGCGCCTCGTCGCGCTCGCCTTCGCCGATGACGACGGTGCCGTCAATGGCGAGGCTGTTGAGGGCGAAACGCATCGCATCCACCGCCGCCTGGTCGGCCGCCTTCTCATCGCCCCGGCCCATGAGGCGCGAGGCCGAAAGGGCCGCCGCCTCGGTGACCCGCACCGCTTCGAGAGCGAGGTTGCGGTCCATCACTGCCGTATTGTCCATCGTTCCTCCCTCTGCTTGCTTTTCGTTCGGCGTCTTAGAGATCCTCGATGCGGATCATGCGCGGCGGCTCCAGCACGGTGTCCAAGCGGCTGATCCTGTCGAGGGCGCGGCGCATCGCCGCCTCTTCGGTGAGATGGGTCGTGAGCACGACCGGCACGGCTTCGCCCGGCGCGCGCCCCCGCTGGATCATGGATTCGAGCGAGACCTGCTCGTCGCGGAGCGCCGCCGTGATGTCGGCGATGACGCCGGGCCGGTCGACGACCATGAGACGGATGTAATAGGCGCCCTGATGGTGCGCCATCGGCGCCGCGGGCCGCTTGCGAAGCGCGCTCGCCGGCACGCCGAAGGTCGGGGTGCGCCGGCCGGTCGCGATGTCGATGATGTCGGCAACGACCGCGGAGGCGGTCGGCCCCGCCCCGGCGCCGCGCCCTTCGAGGACGATCCGGCCGGCGAAGTCGCCTTCCGCGACGACGGCGTTGAAGACGCCCTCGACATGGGCGATGGGCGTCGTGCGCGGCACCATGCAGGCATGAACGCGCTGCTCGACGCCGTGCTCCGTCAGGCGCGCGAGGCCGAGCAGCTTGATGCGGTAGCCGAGCTCGGCGGCGAAATCGATGTCGACCGCGGAAATGTGGCGGATGCCTTCGATATGGACGCCGGCGAAATCGACCTCGCCGCCGAAGGCGACGCTGGTCAGGATGGCGAGCTTGTGCGCGGCATCGACGCCGTCGATGTCGAAGGACGGGTCTGCCTCGGCATAGCCGAGCTTCTGCGCCTCGGCGAGCACCTCGGCGAATTCGCGCCCGCTCTCGCGCATCGTCGTCAGGATGTAGTTGCAGGTGCCGTTGAGGATGCCGTAGAGGCGCGTCACGGTGTTCGCGGCGAGGCCCTCGCGCAGCGCCTTGATGATCGGAATCCCACCCGCCACCGCCGCCTCGAAGGCGAGCGTGACACCCCTTTCCTCGGCGCGGCGGGCGAGCGCTGCGCCATGCTGCGCCATCAGCGCCTTGTTGGCCGTGACGACCGGCTTGCCCTGGTCGAGCGCCGTCTCGACGACCGCGCGCGCGACGCCCTCGGCGCCGCCGATGAGCTCGACGACGACGTCGATCTCGGGATCGCCGGCCATGGCCGCCGCGTCGCCGAACCAGCGGACGGCCTTGAGGTCGACGCCGCGGTCGCGGCGCCGATCGCGAGCGGCGACTGCGCCGAGGACGAGCCGCCGCCCCGAGCGCTGCTCCAGCAGCTCGGCATTCCGCTGCAGGAGCTGAACGACGCCGAGGCCGACAGTGCCGAGCCCGGCGATGGCGAGTCTCAAAGGCGGCTTCACGATGGCGGCGATCCTTCCTTCGAAAGCGGCGGCGCGCCGTCAGTTCTCCAGAAAGATTTCGGCCCGGTCGGCGGCGGCGCCGCCTTCGCCGGGGGGTGCCGCCTCGACCAGAATCTGATTGGCGGCGATGCCGGCCCGGCGCAGCGCCGCCGCGACCGCGTTGGCACGGTCGAGGGCGGTGCGGAAGCTGGCGAGCTGCGCCGCCGCGCTGTCGCTGCGCCCCTTCGCCGCATGGCCGACGACGCGGACGGGCGCGCCGCTCTGCTGCTGCAAGGGGACGACCTCGCCGAGAATGCGCTGGTCGGCCTCCGTCAGCCGGGTCGAATTCCCGGTGAAGGTCACCTGCGCGACCGGCGCGCCGGCCGGTCCTTGCGCCGGGCTCGGCGGCGGCGCGGGAGAGCCCGCGGCGAGCTGCTCGGCTTTGGGCGGCGGCGCCGGCGGCGATGCATCGGCAGCGGCGGCGGCCATCGCCAACGGCCCGCCGGCGGCGAGATCGGGCGCCGGCGGCGGCGGACGCGGCGTCTCCGGCTGCGGCACGCTGCGCACGCTCGGGCTCACCAGCGGCGATTCCCGCGAGGGCGCCGCGGCCGGCGCGCTTGCCTCGGGCGCGGGCGCCGCCGGCTCCGGCGCGTTCAGCGATACGAAGGAATGCGATGCGGGTGCGGCAGGCGCTTTCGCCGCCGGCGATTTCCCCGAAACCGGTGCCGCGCTGGCGACGGCGGTCGATGGCGGTGGCGCCGCTGGCGCCGCAGGAGGCGCCGTCGCCGCAGCCGCCGGCGCCGTTTGTGGCGCCGCCGGGGCAGGAGCGGGTGTCGCCGCCGGCGCCGGCGCGGGTTCGGCTTTCGCCTGGGGGCTCGGCGCCGCAGCCGCCGGAGCAGCGGCCGCAGTGCTCGCCGGCGCGGCGGAAGGCGGCGACGCCGACGCTTTCGCCGTCGTCGCCGGTTCCGGCTGCGGCGCCGGCGATGCAGACGCCACAGGCGGCGGCGGGGCCGCCTCCGGCCCGGGACCCGCGCGCAGCTCTTCATCGAGGTATTTGGCATTGGCGCGATCGGCGATGAGCTTCTGCGTCAGCGCCTCGCGCTGCTCGGTGCTGAGGGCGCGCGTCGGCGGCGGCGGGACGGTGGCGAGATTGGGGAACGGGCGCTCGCCGCCGGCTTCGAGGTTTTGCGTGTTGGGGGCGTCGGCCGGCGGATCGTTCTTCGAAATCCCCATCATGTCCCGATACCAGTCGATCGGGGTCGAGCAATTGGCGAGCGCGACCAGCGAGAGAGCCGCAAATCCGGCCACGATCAGCCGCCGCGGCGCAACGTTCTCGAGAATGCTTCCGAAACGGTCCATGGGTGCCGAGTTTACCGCTGCGGGACCCGCCCGACTACCCTGTCGCCGTCGGTCGATTCGGGAGCCCGCAACGTCCATCTGAGAAATGTGTTATGGATAGCGTTGGTGTATTGGATCGCGACGCGCCCGTCATCAACAATCCGTTGACCGTATCGCAAGGGGACGTGCGGGCCCGCCGGTACCGCAGCGGCGCGCCGCCGGAGGAGATTTGAGAGAATGGCCGAACAGCAAGAACATCCCGAGATCAAGCTGCCCGACCCGGTCGAGCTGTCGCGCCGCATGGCAGAGATCGCCGAGCGCAGCCAGCGCCTCGTCACCGATTTTCTGCAGCGCCAGAAGGCCACCGAGAACGGTATCGGCATGGCAGACCCGCTCAATATCGGCACCGCCTTCTTCGAGATGACGACGCGCATGATGGCGGATCCCGCACGGCTCGTGCAGGCGCAGATCTCGCTCTGGAACGACTATATGACGCTGTGGCAGCGCACCGCCCAGCGTTTCCTCGGCGGGCCGGCGCAGCCCGTCGTCGAGGCGCCGAGCAGCGATCGGCGCTTCAAGGACGCCGCCTGGAGCGAGAACACGCTCTTCGACTTCATCAAGCAGAGCTATTTGCTGTCGGCGCGCTGGCTGCAGGGAATCGTCAAGAATGTCGAGGGTCTCGACGACAAGACGGCGCGCAAGGTCGATTTCTATACGCGCCAGTTCGTCGATGCGATGGCGCCCTCGAACTTCCTCCTCACCAACCCCGAGGTGCTGAAGGCGACGCTCGACAGCGGCGGCGAGAATCTCGTGAACGGCCTCTCGAACCTGCTCGACGACCTCGAACGCGGCAAAGGGCGGCTGTCGATCAAGATGACGGATATGGAGGCCTTCCGCATCGGCGAGAACATCGCCGTGACGCCCGGCAAGGTCGTCTTCCAGACCGACCTCATGCAGCTCATCCAGTACGAGCCGACGACCGAGTCGGTGAAGCGGCGACCGCTTCTCATCATCCCGCCCTGGATCAACAAATTCTACATCCTCGATTTGCGGCCGAAGAATTCCTTCATCAAATGGGCCGTCGACCAGGGCCATACGGTCTTCGTCATCTCCTGGGTCAACCCCGACGAGAAGCTGGCCCAGAAGAGCTTCGCCGATTACATGCTGGAGGGCCCGCTCGCCGCGCTCGATGCGATCGAGAAAGCGACCGGCGAGCGCGAGGCCAACGTCATCGGCTATTGCCTCGGCGGCACGCTTCTCGCCTGCACCTTGGCCTATATGGACGCCAAGGGCGACGACCGCATCAAGAGCGCGACATATTTCGTCACCATGGTCGATTTCGCCGAAGCGGGAGAGCTCAGCGTCTTCATCGACGAGGAGCAGCTCGCCGCGCTCGAGGAGCGGATGAAGACGACGGGTTATCTCGAAGGCCACGACATGGCGACGACCTTCAACATGCTGCGCGCCAATGATTTGATCTGGTCCTTCGTCGTCAACAACTACCTGCTCGGCAAGGACCCCTTCCCCTTCGATCTCCTCTACTGGAACGCCGATTCGACGCGCATGCCGGCGGCGATGCACAGCTTCTATCTGCGCAACATGTATCAGGAGAACCGCCTCGTGAAGCCGGGCGGCATCTCGCTCTGCGGCGTCCCCATCGACCTGACGCGCATCAAGGTACCGAGCTTTCTCCTGTCGACGCGCGAGGACCATATCGCGCCCTGGAAATCGACCTATGCCGCAACCCGCCTCTATGCGGGGCCGGTGACCTTCACCCTCTCGGCCTCGGGCCACATCGCCGGCGTCGTCAACCCGCCCGGCAGCAAATACGGCCATTGGGAAGGCGGCGAGAAGAACCCGCCGACGCCGGAAGAATGGCTCGAAAAGGCCAAGATGGTTCCGGATTC
>JAJPHB010000034.1 GCA_021325525.1 Alphaproteobacteria bacterium | reverse complement strand
CGGGCATGAAGGCGGCGGGATCGAAGCCGTTGAAGCCTTCGGGGCGCATGCCCTCGGCCGCCGCCACCCGCATCACCTCCTGGCCGAGCGCCAGATAAAGCCGGCGATGCTCGGGCGAGGCGAGCGCGTCGGCGATCGAATCATTGGTGAGCGCCGTTGCGAAGAGCAGCGCGCCATAGCCGAGCTTGCCCCAGAGATAGCCCCAGATGTTGTCCGTCGTGACGGCG
Source organism: Alphaproteobacteria bacterium (assembly GCA_021325525.1). Classification (GTDB taxonomy): domain Bacteria; phylum Pseudomonadota; class Alphaproteobacteria; order ATCC43930; family CGMCC-115725; genus URHD0088. Next base: position 18,743 of record JAJPHB010000034.1, on the reverse strand, counting down.
GCGGGCTCGAAATCCTTCATGACCTCGTGCAGCGCCGCGAGGCGCGGCGTCATCGCCCCGTCGATCTCGCCGAGCACCACGGCGCCGTGGCCGGCATAGATGACGCGGCCGGGGCCGAGATAGTCGGCGCCGAAATTGACGAAGGCGCCCATCGTCCGCCGCGGCCCCACCGTCTCGGCGATGATGCGCTCGTTGAGGCCGTTCTGGAGCGAGACGACATAGCCGTCCTCGGCGAGGAAGGGCCGCAGCGCCTGCGCCGCCCCTTGCGTGTGCTGCGCCTTGACGCAGAGGAAGATGCGCTCGAAGCGGCCCGTGACCTTGTCCGGGGTGAAGGCGGGCGCGGTCACGGTGAACTGATCGACGGGTCCCTCGATGGCGAGGCCTGGCCCGCGGATGGCATCGACATGCTCCGGCACGATGTCGACGAAGACGATCTCGTGGCCCGCGCGCTTCAGATAGGCGCCGACCGTGCCGCCGATGGCGCCGGCGCCCCAAACGAGGGTCGGCCCGCTCACGACCAGGGCCCTTCGATCTGGCTGCGCGTCTCCTCGACGGCGACTTGCCAGAGCGCCAGCATCTCGGCGTCGGACCGCCGGTGCAGCCCGCCGAAATTGCCATCGCCGATATAGGCGCGCACCTGCTGCGGGCTCATGAGGCGCAACCTCTCGCTGTTGATCATCGCTTTAGGCTCCTCGGGAAAGGCGACATTGGGCAGGCGCGTCCAGGGGAAGTTCTCCATCCACGAGGCGTGGCTCGCGACGCGATCGATCTCCTGAACCTTCGCCCAGGTCTTGGGCGCGTTGTACCAATTATAGAAGCGGACGGTGGTTCCGGGATTGGCGCTCATCCATTCCTGGGCAAGCGCGCCCGCTGGCGCGTTGCCGCCATGGCCGTTGACGAAGAGGATGCGGCGGAAGCCGGCGCGCTTCAGGCTGTCGAGCACATCCGTGACGAGGGCGAGCAAGGTCGAGATGCGGAGGCTGACGGTGCCCGGATACGCCGTGAAGTAAGGGGTGATGCCGTAATTGATCGTCGGGAACACGGGGACGCCGAGCGGCGCTGCCGCCTCGACGGCGACGCGCTCGGACAGGATGATGTCGACGCCGAGGCTGAGATAGGCATGCTGCTCGGTGCTGCCGATCGGAACGACGGCGCGGTCGTCGGATTTGAGGTAGGTCTCGACCTGCATCCAGTTCATCTCGGTGATCTTCATGGCGCTTCCCTCAAAGGTTTGCCCCGCCGCGACCGGCCGCCCGCTCGGATCTCGTCCAGCATCGGCAGGAGAAGGTGATCGATCGAATAGGGGTCCGGGACATGCCGGTATTCGAAGCGCCGCGTCCGCTCGGGGATGAGGTCCAGCACCGCCTCGGCGCCGGTCGCGTAGACGACGACATCGACGGCTTGCAGCAGCGCCGGGAGCTCGGCTTGGCCGAGCACGGTGCTGCGGATATCGGCGACGTGCGGCGCGTGCCGGCGGATGCCGCGCGTCATCACCGGGAGGAATTCCGGGATCGTCGAGACGATGCCGAGGCGGGTCAACGGGTCGAGCGCAGCCAGCGCCATGCGGCTGGCCTCGGATGGGATGAAGCTGAGGCTCGCGATATTGTGACGGCGCCCGAGCAACCTTTCGAGCTCGGCCTTGCGGTTGGCGAAGGTGAGGGCGAGGTCGGCCTGGGCGAGGCGCCGCCGCATCACCTCGTCGCTCGCGATGCGGGCGAAGGTGGTGGCGATGATGCTGTCGCCGGCGGGAAGGCGCGCCTGAATGTGCGCGGCATAGTCCTCGGTCGCCGCCTCGAAGATGCCGACGAGGACGAGGCGCAGCCCGCGCCGCGGGGCGCCCAGCAGGTTGAGGCGGGCGTTGAAGAGGGCGGCGAGCTCGGTCCGGCCGAGCCCCGCGCCGACGGCGTCGTCGATCAGCCGGTCGATCCGATGGCGAAAGCCGGCGAGGTCCGGCTGCGGCGAAGCCGTCACCGGCATGGCGGCCGCGACGTAAGTGCCCTGGCCCGGCCGCGCCTCGATGAGGCCCGCCCCCTGCAGCTCGCGGTAGACCTGGCTCACCGTCATCGGCGCGAGGCCGAGCTGCTCGGCGAGGCGGCGCACCGACGGGAGGCGGGTGCCGGGGGCGAGCTCGCCGCAGGCGATGCCGTATTCGATGAGACCGCGGAGCTGGGTCCCGAGCGGCACCGGCAAGTCGCGGTCGATGTTGAAGTTCATGGGCGCTCCGGGGCAGCGTCCTATCCTGCCATAACGCCGGGTCGTCGATCCAATGCTTCAAAAGTCGGCTGACCCGGAGCGGCTTGCCCGGCCGTGGCGAGGCCGCGTGCGTCCTGATAGGCCGCCGTCTCGTTCGATTAGGACAGTGACGGAGCCGACTGCTGTCTCTCGCGCCGGTTCGCGCGCCTTCCAGCCAACATAACCTCTGCGCAACCGCGGAACATTTGCGCCGCCGAGGGCGATTCGCTCGATGATTGCTCCGGGCGATTGTCCGGGCGTGCAAGACAACACCAGGAAGGGCGATTCATGAGAAAGCTTCTTTTTGCAACAGTCTCGGTGACGGCTCTGGCTCTGGCGAGCGCCAGCTTCGCCGCCGGTTCATCCGGCGCCAGCGGCGGCACCAGCGGCGGTACGACCGCGGGTTCGGGCGCGAGCAGCAGCACGATGGGTTCGGGAAGCTCCGGCTCCTCGACACTGGGATCGGGATCGAGCGGATCGGGGGCGGGCTCCGGCTCGACGGTTTCGCCGAGTACGGGATCGAGCGGGACAGCCGGCTCCGGTCTCTCGGGCAGCAGCACGAAATGCCCCGGCGGCACCGCCTCGACCGGCTCCGGCCTTTCAGGTTCCGGCACGGCAGACTCGGGCACCTCGGGCTCGACGACGATGGGCTCGGGCACGGCAGGCTCCAGCACCTCCGGCTCCGCCATGTCGGGCACAACCTCGGGAACAGGCGCGGGTTTGAGCTCGTCCGGCACGGCGACGCCTTCGACCGGCAGCGCCAGCACCTGCTGATCTCGGCACCTTGACGGCAGATGCCCCGCCGCGCGACGGCGGGGCATCTCTATTCGGGCTCAGCGCAGCGAAGCGTGCTCGCTCCGCCCGGCGGCGCGGAGGACGCCGGCGTGAAGCGCTTCCTCCTCTTGCTTTATCAAGCGGGTGATCGTGTCCTTGATCCGCAGCTTCTGTCGTTTCAGGTCGGAGAGGCGCTGCTCGTTGGGCCAGGGTCGGGCAATCTCTTGGCGGATTTCGGCCTCGAGCTCGGCGTGCTTGGCGCGCAGCGTGTCGACATGATCCTGCAAGGACATGATCGCATCCTCTCGAAGGGTTCGCTTCGATTGAAAGATGGGATCGCGCCGTCGACGTGAGAAGTGTAAATTTTCGCGCGTCGTTTCCGACGGATTCAGCGTTAACGGCTACCCGGCTCATCCGGTGAAATGCGGAAGCACGGCCTCGCCGAAAAGCCGCAGGGAGGAGAGCGCCGCGTCGCGCGGAACGGTGTTGAAATTGATCTGCAGCGAGGCGTGCTCGAAGGCGCCGTATTCCTCGGTGAGGCGCCCGATGGTGTCGCGGATTTCCGCCGGCGACCCGATCCAGGCGGCGCCGCTGGCCACCATGGTTTCCATGCTGCTCTGCTTCAGCCGCGCGATGACCTTGTCATAGCCAGGATAGTCCGCCGAGGAGAGGCCTTCCGTCCACTCGGCGGCAGCATCGACGAGCGAGCGGAGATAAGCATCGAGCGGGGCGCGCGCCAATTCCCGCGCGCGAGCGCCATCGGCATGGCAGAACATGTGGAAGGCGAGCATCACCTCGCCCGTGCCCGCATGCCCTGCGTGCCGCCATGCCTCGCGGTAGCGCGCGATGAGCTCGCGCATCTTGCCGCCGCCCATCGGGATCGCCATGACGGAGTAGCCCATACGGCCGGCGAATTCGAAGGACTCTGGCGTCGTCAGCGCGGCGACATAGAATTTCGGCCGCGGCCGTTGCGTCGGGCGCGGCAGCGATGTCGTGTTCTCGATGACGTGGTATTTGCCGCGATGCGTCACATTCTCGTGGCGCAGCAGCAGGTCGATCTGCTCGATCCCTTCGCGGTAGCGCTCCACCGATTCGTTGGGCGAGACACCGAAGCGGCGGAACTCATGCGGCAGAAAGGCGCGGGCGAAGCCGACATCGAGCCGGCCGTCGCTGATGGCGTCCAGCATCGCGATCTCGCCGGCGAGCTTCAGCGGGTGGTTGAAGACAGGCAGAACGGCCCCGGTGACGAGGCGCAGCCGCCGCGTTCGCTGCGAGGCGGCCGACAGGAACAGCATGGGGTTGGGGCTGTAGCCGCCGTAATAGTGGAAGTAGTGCTCGACAATGCGGGCATGAGTGAAGCCCAGCCGGTCGGCTTCGGCGGCGATCTCCAGCGACTCGGCGAAGTAGTCGCGCGCCGACTTCTCTTCGGGCTTCACGTCCGGGAAGAATTGTACGCCGAACTCCATCGTCGCCTCCCGTCCGCGCGCAGAAAGAAGCGTACCGAAACCCGTTTCGGGGTCAATCGCCTGCACGATCGTTCAAGACCCGCCGCAGCGCTGCGCCATATGAGGCGCCACGCACTTCGCTCGGGGGCGCCCGTCCCTTGCCGATAGGAGGGCCCGCCATGGATGCCCTGCTTGGCTTCGTCTTGGCCGCTTTCGCGCTGGCCGGCAGCCCCGGCCCGGCTACTCTCAGCCTCGCCGCGACCGGCGCCGCCTTCGGCGCTCGCCGCGGGCTCGGCTACATGATGGGGATCATTGCCGGCATGGTCGGCGTCATGACCATCGTCGCCACGGGCGCCGTGAGCATCGCCGTGGCAGTGCCCGGTGCGATCCCGGTCATTGCGGCCCTGGCCGCCGGTTACTTCATCTATCTCGCCGTCCGGATTGCGACCGCGCCGCCGCTCACGGCAGCGGATGAGAAGCGTCGTCAGCCCTCATTTCCGGGCGGCGTCTTTCTCTCCCTCGTTAATCCTAAAGGCTATGCGGCGATGGCGGCACTCTTCTCGGGCTTCGTCCTGGTGCATGACCGCGCCGCGCTCGACGCCGCGGCAAAGATGGCCGTCCTCGTGTCGATCATTACCGCGGTCAATATCGCCTGGCTCTACGCCGGGGCGGGGCTCACCCGGTTCTTTCGCGAGCCGCGCACCAGCCGGGCTATCAACCTGGCGTTTGCCGTCCTGCTCGTCGCCTCTGTTGCGGTCGCGCTCGCGGTATGAGCCTCAGGGTTACGTTACCGTATTGACTAGACATTTTCCGCGGTCAGGCGGATATTGACCGCCCCAGGGGAGGCGGGAATGGTGCGAGCTCTGTGGATCGCGGTGGCCGTCACGCTCTCGACATCGGCATCATTCGCGGACGAGCAAAGCTTCGTCATAAGCTGCGATCGAGCGCTGCAGCGCGCCTTCGATTCCGCTGTCGCCATGATCGACGTCGATCGCAAACGCGCGCATGAGGCGTTTCACGAACTGGCCGCCAGGGATCAAAACTGCGCGGCGTTTCATTGGGGCCTGGCGAAGACGGCCGACGATGCGGAGAAAGCGCAGCGGCACCGTCGCGACGCCTATCTCGCAGCGGCCGTCGCAAACGCCAATCAGATCGAATGGCAGAAATTGGAAGAGCTTCCGCCCTGAGGAGGCGACGTCATGATTGCGAGGGCGCGTCTCGACCCGATCATCTTGAGCATCGTCTTGCTCTTCACCTTGACCTATGTGGGCTTGGCTTTGACCGTCATGCCCGGCGCCGATGCCGCGGCCGCGCTGAGGGAGAAGGCGCAGATCAGCGAGTCCGACAAGGCACTTTGCGAGAGTTTCGGGATGAAGCTCGGCACATCGCAACATCGCGACTGCGTGACCCAGCTGATGAAGATCCGGCAGGATACGAGCGACCGGATTTATCGCGCGGCTCAGTCGCTGTTGTGAACGCCGAGCGGTAGAGCAGGCCTACCTCTTCTTCTCGCGGGCGAGCGCCGCCTCGCGCAACGCAGTCAAGGTCGTGCGCGAGGTGATGGCCTCGGGGTCGATGCGCAGCTCGATGACCGAGGGAAGGCCGGCCCCGATTGCGCGGTCGAGGGCGGCCGGGAATTGGGCGGTCTCCGTGACCGTCTCGCCATGCGCGCCGAAAGCGCGGGCATAAGCGGCAAAATCGGGGTTGCGCAGGTCGGTCGCCGGGTAGCGGCCAGGGAACTCGCGCTCCTGATGCATGCGGATGGTGCCGTAAAGACCGTTGTTGACGACGAAAAAGATGACATTGGCACCGTATTGCACCGCCGTTGCCAGCTCCTGTCCCGTCATCATGAAGCCGCCGTCGCCGGCAAAGCACAGCACCGGCCGGGCCGGGTGGACGAGCTTCGCCGCAATCGCCGCCGGCACGCCGTAGCCCATGGCGCCGCTCGTCGGTCCGACGAAGCTGCGATAGCCCGGAAGCTGATAGAAGCGATTGAGCCAACCCGCGAAGTTCCCGGCATCGCTGGCGACGAGCGTGTCGGCCGGCATTCGCATCTGAATCATCTTGATGATCTGGGCGAGATCGACCGCACCCGGCATCGGACTGGGTTCGAGCGTTTTCAAATAATCCTGCCGCGCCGCCGCCGACCAGTCGCGCCAGGCGATGCTCGGGAGCGGCGGCATAGCCTTGGCCGCGGCCGCAAATTCCGCCATGCCGGAGGCGATCAGCAGCTCGCCCTGGTAGACGCGGCCGAGCTCGTCCGGGTCGGCATGGACATGGATGAGCGTCTGCTTCGGCCGCGGCGGCTCGACGAGGGTATAGCCTTGCGTCGTCAGCTCGCCGAGCCTTGCTCCGACCACGAGAAGGAGGTCACAGGCCTTGACGCGCTCGACCAGCGTCGGCGCGATGCCGGTGCTGCAGTCGCCGACATAGTTTCGGTGGCGGTTGTCGAAAATGTCATGGCAGCGAAACGAGGCGCAGGTCGGCAGGTCGTACGCCTCGGCGAAGGCGACGATATCGTCGGCAGCCTCGCGCGACCAGCCACCGCCGCCCACCATCATCATCGGCCGCTTTGCATGCGACAGGAGCTCGCGCAGGCGCGCGAGCGCCGCCGCCGACGGGCTCGGCCGTACCACCTGGTAGCGCGCGGCGTCGGCGACGGCGCAGCGCTCCAGCACCATGTCTTCGGGCAGTGTCAGCACGACCGGACCGGGTCGGCCATTGACGGCGGTGTGGAAGGCATGGCTCACCATCTCCGGGATGCGCCGCGGGTCGGAGATCTCGGCTGCCCATTTCGCCGTGTGACCGAACATCTGCTTGACGTCGATTTCCTGGAACGCCTCGCGCTCGCGGGCCTCGCGCGCGACCTGGCCGACGAAGAGGATGAGCGGCGTCGAGTCCTGGAACGCCGTGTGAATGCCGACCATGGCATGGCTGGCGCCGGGGCCGCGCGTCACCAAGCAGATGCCCGGCCGGCCGGTGATTTTGCCGTAGGCTTCGGCCATGTTGCAGGCGCCGATCTCGTTGCGCGTGGTCACGAGGCGGATCGCTTCGCGCGCATCCCACAGCGCGTCGAGGACGCCGAGATAACTCTCGCCCGGTACGCAGAAAGCAAGATCGACGCCGTGAATCTTGAGTTGATCGACGAGAATCTGCCCGCCGGTGCGCTGGTTGCTGCCGTTGCTCATGTCGCTTCCTTGGATGTGTCCGCGCCTGTCAGCTTCGCATGAAGCCCGGGCCCCAGAGATTGAGCGTCCGCTCTTCATGCGGCCAGGAGCGCTTCTCGACCGCGTCGGGAACAACCTCCAACTCGGCCGAGAGCTCGATGAGGCATCCTTGCGGATCCTTGATCATGAAGAAGAGATTGTTGCCGGGGCCATGTCGCCCCGGTCCCCACCACAGCGTCGTGCCGCGCGCCGCCATCGCGTCCGCCCAGTCGCGGATGTCGTTCCAGCACGTCGTCTCATAGGCATGATGGTCGGGACGCGTTTGCGGTGCGCGGAACACGGCGAAGCTGTGATGCTCGGGATCGGAGCGGTAGAACGCCGCCGTCGTCTCGCGGTTGCCCGTCGTCTCATGGACATAGTCCGACGGGACGAAGCCGAGCACGTCTTCGTAAAAGCGCATCATCTCCGGAAGGCGAGGCGAGGCGACGACGGTATGCTGAAGCCGACCCGGAAGCGCCGCGGTTCCGCACGGCGGCGGCTCCGGCAAGTCGGGGCACGGCAGCCCGAAGGCAACGAGGCGGCCATCAGGATCGCGGACGGCGAAGGCTCCCTCGGCGAATACCGGCGTCGGCGAGGGCAGCAACGCGGCGCCTTGCCCTTCGAGATGCGTCCGAAGCGCGCCGAGCTGCTCCGGCGAGGCGAGGCGGAAGGCGCTGTAGGGCTGGGTCCCGGGAACGCCGCCGCCGATGACGACGCGCCGCGCGGGCCCAACCAGCAGCAGGCTGCCATCCGCCTGCGCCAGCGCCGTCATGCCCAAGGTCGCGGCATAAAACGCGGCGAGCTCAGCGGGGTCGGCAGCATCGAGCCGGATATGGTCGAGCTGGGCGGGCCAGAGGGGGGAGCGACGAGGCATGGCGGGTCATTTTGAAGCAGCGCTGCTCGGAAGTGTCCAGCGCCGCGTGGGGATGCGCAGGGCGGGCGCTCTTCATCGGCTGCGACCGCGACCGCGGCGAATGCCCTCGGTGGTCGCCGTCCCGACGTGCAATGCGCGCCAGCGGCCTGGAGAGAGGCCATAAGCGCGCTTGAAGTGCCGCGTCATGTGGCTTTGATCGGCAAAGCCGCTGGCGAGCGCCGAATCAACGAGGGAGTGCCCGGCGCACATCCGGCGACGCGCCGCGTCGAGGCGCCGCATGGTCAGATACCGATAGGGGCTTGTTCCGAGCCGAATCCGGAAATGCCGAGCGAGGGTGAAGCGGTCGATTCCGGCAACCGCCTCCAGTTCTTCGGAAGCGACCGTCCGCGCGAAATGCGCATCCAGGAATTGCCGTGCCCGTTCGACGGCGATTGCGCTGGTCGTTCCGCCCGGCCGTCCGCGGACCGACGGGGCGAGCGCCAGCAGCGCCTCGGCAAGCGCGAGCACGATCTGGTCCGCCTCGAGCGCTTCCAGCCCGTGATCGAGTTGGTCGAGCCCCAGGCGGACTGCGCCTGCCAAGCGGGGATCGTCCGACACTGCTGTACCGATAAAGGGCAGGCCGGTCGCCCTGTCGCCAAGGGCATCGCGAAGGAGGCGCGGTTCGACATAGAGCATCCGGTAATGAAAGCCGGTTTCCGCGCCTGCCCGCCCGTCATGCAGCTCGTCGGGATAGAGGACGATGACGTCGCCGCACCGGCTGTCCGCCCGCGCGCCGCGATAGTCGAAGGACTGGACGCCGCCGAGCGTTACGCCCACCGCATAGCTGTCGTGCCGATGAGGGTCGTAGGCGTGCCCCGTGAAGAAGGCTTCGATCCGCTCGATGCCCGGATAGGAGGGAGCGGACCGGATCCAGTCGCGGGGCGAAGCGCCGCACGATCGTTCAAGATGGATCCCGTCTATCGGGTGCAGATTGCTGCTCATGCGCTTCGATACCAAGATCGCCATCGTTCTGCACGCCGATCTCGCGGCCTGGCAGAAGCTCAATGTCGCCTGCTTCCTCGCCGGCGGTCTCGTCGGAGCTTATCCGGAACTCGCCGGCGAGCGCTACGCCGATGCCTCGGGCCGCCTTTACGGCCCGCTCGTCCGCCAGCCCATCCTCGTCTTTGCCGCCACGCCCGAGCAGCTGACGACGGCCTTGGGGCGCGCCGCGCAGCGCGGGCTGCGGCCCTCGGTCTTCACGCGAGACCTCTTCACGACGAACAATGACCACGACAATAGAGCCGCGGTCGCGCGTGTCGAGACCGAGGCGCTCGACCTCGTCGGCCTCGGCCTCTACGCCGAGCGGCGCGATATCGACAAGGTGACGAAGGGGCTTTCTCTGCATCAGTGACGGTGCAGCTCCAGACGGCCTTCGCACGCACTCCGCTGCTGAATTGGCAAGGCGGAAGCGATGCGCTCACGCGGAACCTGGCCGGGAAAGGCAGCGTTGAGCAAGGAGGTGCCGCCGGTCGACGGCGGAGCAACCCGAAGTGGAGGAGCTTATGCTCTACTGGGCGGTTGTCTTCTTCATCATCGCGATTATCGCCGCCTTCTTCGGATTTGGCGGGATTGCATCGGCGGCATCGGGGATCGCGCAGATCCTGTTCTTCATCTTTATCGTGATCTTCCTCATCGCGCTGGTGATGGGGCTGACACGCCGCCGCGGACCGACGCTTTAGGTAGCAAGTCGCGAAAACTCGCGGCGCGTCGGGCGAGCGGCAGCCATTCGGCCCTCGGTGCGAGAGCCCGCCTCATTGTTGTCACGATGGCGTGGTAGCTTGCTGCAAGCTCCGCTCCGTCGGGGAGCCGTGCACCATATTTGAACCATAACCCTTCATCCGTGTTCAGCCAAAGGCTTCGCCAGCCGACGGAGACGGGGGTCACCAGAAACCGCTGAAGAGGTGAGAGCATGTCCCCACGCCGCATAACGCGCCGGCTGCTGGCTTGCACCGCGACTGTTCTCTTGTTCTTCGGCATCGCGCGCGCCGCCGATGATCCGGCGAGCTTCATCGCCGACCTCGGCAAGCGGGCGGTGGACGTTCTTACCTCGCATCTCGCCGAGCCGCAGCGCGAAGCGCAGTTCCGCGCCCTCTTCGAGGAGGGATTCGATGTGCCGGCGATCGCGCGCTTCGTGCTCGGTCCCTACTGGCGCACGGCGACGGACTCGCAGCGCCAGGAGTTCACGAACCTGTTCGAAGCCTATATCGTGCATGCCTATACGGTGCGCTTCAGCCAGTACAACAATCAGCAATTCAAGATCCAAGCCACCCGGCCGGAGAACAGCACGACCTCGCTGGTCGTCAGCCAGATCACCCAGCCGGACAACAAGCCTCCCGTCAATGTCGACTGGCGCGTCGCAAAGATAGGAAGCGGCTACAAGATTGAAGACGTTCTGGTCGAGGGCATCAGCATGGCCGTGACGGAGCGGCAGGAGATCGCGTCCGTCATCCAGCGCAATGGCGGCCAGATCGATGCTCTTCTCAAGCTGCTTCGCGAGAAGAGCGGGCGCGGCTGACGCCCGGTGGGCGCGAGGACGGCCTCGCCACCCTCGGTTCGATGGATCAATGCTGAGTTGCGAGCGCGCGCGCGAGCTGGCTCAAGGCTTCCTGGTGCTTCTCGTTGGGAATCTGCGCGAAGTTGCGCGCCAGCTCGAGGCACATCCGCTCGCGCGGGCTGACCGCGCGGCCGCCTTCGGCATCGAGCCCCTCAAAGAAATAGGCGACGGGCACGCTCAGCACGCGGGCGATTTCGAACAACCGGCCGGCCGAGACGCGGTTGATGCCGCGCTCGTATTTATGCGCTTGCTGATAGGTCACGCCGATCAAGTCGGCGAGCTGCTGCTGGGTGAGCCCCAACATGATGCGGCGCTCCCGAATCCGGGCGCCGACATGACGGTCGATATCCTGGGTACGGCTGGTTGTTCGCTTCATTTGATGCGCTCGCTGGGTTGTCCGCCAAACGGAGCCGATGTCGATCGCCGCCGCGCTCCCGCCCCCTCGATCGTCGTGCGCGGCGCATCTTCCTCCATGTCATCCGCTTGCCAATCTCTGTAATACGCAAAGATAGGAGTCGGTGCTTTCAATTCAACCAAGAGATCGCCGAAAATCCAAAAAAATCTCGGGCCATAAAGACCATGTGATCGCAGCAATTCCGGGCGCTTCCTTTGCCGTCGCGCATGCTCCCGCCGTGGCGGCGCTTCATGCCGAGGGCGATCCGTCGACGGGGATTCGCCGCGCCGCGCGCCCCGCTCGTCGCGCTGCGGCCTGCAAACCGTCGATCTTCCTCACCTGCGGTTGAACAGCACCCATCCGCCTTCTCCGGCGCGCCACCAACGCTGTCGATCTGCCAAGGTTCCGGCGGCCACCGCCGCGCGTCGTCTGCATGCCTGCCCTCCGGCGCGGCGCGTTTGACAGAGCAGCGGCACCTCTGCTAACGAGCAACACCTTGGTCTGGAGCGGATCCGCACAGCATGCCGCGTATTGCGACCGGCGATTGTCAGCTCTATTACGAGCGGCATGGGGCAGGGTTTCCCGTCATTTTCGTGTCTGGGCTGGGTGGTCAGGCGGCTTATTGGCGCGATCAGGTTCCGGTCTTCGCCAAGCGCTTCGAGGTGATCGTCTTCGACCATCGTGGTGTCGGGCAGAGCGACCACAGCCGCATTTCCTATACCGTAGATCGACTGGCGAGCGACGTCATCGCGCTGATGGATGCGCTCGGTCTTGAGCGGGCGCATATCGTCGGCCATTCGACCGGAGGCGCCATCGCGCAGATCTTGGCGGTCGAGCACGCAAAGCGCCTGGCGAGCGTCGTCATCGCCGCGAGCTGGACCAAGGCCGATGCCTATTTCCGCCGGCTCTTCGCCTTGCGCAAGGAGATCCTTCTCCGCCTCGGCCCTGCGGCATATCTGCAGAGCGCCACCCTTTTTCTTTATCCGAGCTGGTGGGTCGCCAAGAATAACGAGCCGCTGCGTCAGGCCGAGGCGCAGAACCTTGCCACTTTCTCGGCTCCGGAAATCGTCGCCAGCCGGATCGATGCGATCCTCGCCTTCGACCGCACCGCCGAGCTGAAGCGCATCCGGACGCCGACGCTGATCATCGGGTGCGAGGACGACATCGTGACGCCCTCCTATTTTTCCGAAGAACTGGCCCGCCTCATCCCCGGCGCCGAGGTGAAGATGTTCGCGCGCGGCGGCCATTGCTTCACGCAGGTGGCGGCGCGCGACTTCAACCACGCCGTGCTGCCCTTCCTGGCCGAGCACTCTCCGAAATCGTGACGCCGGTTTCCGGCGCTCAAGGACCCCGTCAGGCGTCGATGGTAATGCGCGCCCCATCGGGGCGGGCCGCCGCGGCTCGGTAGGCGCTGTCGCGATCGCGCCAGCATGGCGCCGGCGCCATTGGGCCGCTCAGCTCCTGAGCAATCACTTGCGCGAGAAAGGGCAGGGTCCGCGCCGTCCGCGGACGCGGCGGCAAGATCGCCGCCGCGGCGTCGGCGGATCCGACCCGCCGAGCCGGGGTCGGCGCGATTCGAACCGCCCGCATCTCGGCGCTCGGAACATATGGTAAACCCTGGATCAAGCCCAAGCGGCCATTCCTCATGGGAGCGATGCAGACAGGCTGCATCTCCTGCGGAATCACGCTTAAAATGTCGCTCAAATTCGCCCAAAATGCAACTATTTGGCTTAAGTCTTCGTCAAGGAATGGCCCATAGGTTGGAACCGCTCCCGCGTTCCCCATCTTCAGAGTGGATCAGGTTATCGCGCATGCCGCCGCACCAGGACGCTACCGACCGAGCGCAGGCCGCTCTCACGGCTGCCCGGGACATTGCCTATGAATGGGATCTGGCGAGCGACGCGATCTCCTGGCACGGCCCCGTCGGAACGGTGCTCGGCATCGCCGATCGGGCGGCGATCGGCACCGGTCGGGCCCTTGCCGGCCGGATCAATCCCGAGGATCTGCCGCAGCGCCAGCATTGCCTCAGCGACAGCCGCGATGGGCGCCTCTTCGAATGCGAGTATCGCCTGCGGGCCGAGGATGGCCGCTTTCACTGGGTGCAGGACCGCGGCCGGGCGGAGCTCGATTCCGCCGGGCGAGCCATGCGCATGCGCGGCGTTCTGCGCGTTGTCACCTCGCGCAAGGCGGCCGAGCTTCGCCTCGAGCAGTTGGTGAATTTCGACGAGCTGACGGGACACCTCAGCAAGGCCCGGTTGCGCGATGCGGTTCAGCGCCGTCTCGAGCGCACCGACATCGCCAATGTCGGCGCTTACCTCGCGGTCGGCATCGACAACATGACGATGATCAACGACGCCTTCGGCTATGAAGCGGCCGATGGCGTTATCATCGAAGTCGGCCGCCGCCTCGCGGCCTGCCTTGGCGCTGCGGATGTGATCGGCCGGATCGGCGGCGACCGCTTCGGCGTCCTGCTTGGCGATTGCGCCGAGGAGATGATTGCGGCGGCGGCCGAGCGGTTGCGCAGCGCGATCAGCGATGCGCCGGTCGCGACCGCCGTCGGGCCGATATACATCACGGCATCGCTCGGCAGTATCGCCTTTCCGCGCCAGGCATCGACCGCCCAGGACGTCATGACGCGAGCCGAGACGGCGCTGGGGGAGGCCAAGCGCGCCGGCCGTGACTGCGTTGCCGCATATCAGCTCACCGAGGCTCAGCGCAGCCAGCATCGCGCCGGCATGGCCGTCGGCGAGCGTGTGCAGAGGGCCTTGAAGCAGGGGCGCCTCCTCTTCGCCTTCCAGCCCGTCGTGCATAGCGGCTCGGGCATGGTCGACTATTACGAATGCCTGCTTCGCATGCGCGAGGAGGACGGCGCAATCGTGGCAGCCGGGCAGTTCGTGCCGATGATCGAGCAGCTCGGGCTCATTCGCAATATCGACCGCTTCGTCCTCGAACGCGCGGTCGAGGAGCTCGACGCCTGCGCCGGATTCAATCTCGGCTTCAACATTTCGGGGCTGACGGCGGCCGATCATCCGTGGCTGCGCGCCTTCGCATCGCTCCTTGCCGGCAAGCCCGAGATCGCCAATCGCATCGTCATCGAGATCACCGAGACCACCGCGCTGCGCGACTTCGAGGATTCAGGACGCTTCGTCAAGACCCTGCGCGATCTCGGCTGCCGCGTTGCGTTGGACGATTTCGGCGCCGGCTTCACCTCCGTGCGCCACCTCCAGGCGCTCGGCGTCGATACCGTCAAGATCGACGGCTCTTTCGTGCGCAACCTGGTCGACCGGCCGGAGAACCAGGTCTTCCTGCGCCATCTGCTCGGCCTGTTGCACGGCCTCGGCCTCAAAACGGTGGCCGAATGCGTCGAGACGGCAGAGGAGATGGCGATCCTGCGGCAGCAGGGCGTCGATTACATGCAGGGCTATTTCTTCGGCAAGCCGTCGCTGGAGCGCGCCTGGTCGGCGCGCCTCGTCGGCGATTCCCACGCGAGGGCCACGCGCGCCCGCCATAGCCTGTCGAGCGCCGCCTGCTGACGCGGGCGGGGCCTGGCTCGCATATAATAGGTTCCTCAACCCTTCTGTCTTTTCGTCAGCGCCTCGATCTGCTGCTGGAGGGCGTTCAGCCGATCCGTGAGCTCGCGCAGGCTCGCCCCCTCGGCCGGCGCCGCCTCCTTCGCCCGCTCGCCGCGGATCTCCTGCGAGGGGAAGGGCGAGAACATCTTCATCGTCTTCTCGAAGAGCGCCATGTTCTGCTTGCTCATTTCCTCGAAGCCGCCGAAGGGGAAGAGCCCGCCGAATGCCTCCTTGAGGTTCTTGCGCATCTGCTCCTGATTGTGCGCGAAGACGGTCATCGCGTGTTCGAGATAGCGCGGGACGAGCCATTGCATGCTGTCGCCGTAGAGGCTGATGAGCTGCCGCAGGAAGCTGATCGGCAGCAGGTTCTGCCCTTTCTGCTCCTCCTCGACAATGATCTGCGTCAGCACGGAGCGGGTGATGTCCTCGCCGGTCTTGGCGTCATAAACCACGAAATCGCCGCCTTCCTTGACCATGGTGCTGAGATCGTCGAGCGTGACATAGCTGCTCGTCGCCGTGTTATAGAGGCGGCGATTGGCATACTTCTTGATGACGATCGGCGGCGACGCGGACGTTGTGGTTTCGCTCATCTTTGCGTGGCTTTCGCTGCAGGCGGGCCGGAGAAAGCGCGAAGCATAGCAGCTTTTGCCGAGCGCTGCCGCAGTGCTGAGCCGCCTCTCTCGGTTGCCCCGCGCTGGTCACGACCGGCCTTCGCCGTTATAGTAGGTCATGACGGAACCGCCCGATCTCTCGCAACTCGCGAAACGGTATATCGAGCTGTGGCAGGATTATCTGACCGCGGCGGCCGCCGATCCCGACCTGATCGACAGCTTGGCGCGCCTCTTCGCCGGGATGGGCGTGGCCGCCTCGCTGTGGCCGGGCAGCTGGCCGCGCCGGCGCGACGCGCAGGCCGGCGACGGGGGGTGCGAGCGTGACGGTCCGCCCGGATGGGGTGTCGCCGCCACCCCGGACGCCGCGCCGCCTCGCGCCGCGGCCGCTTCCGCTGCACTTGGCGAGCGCGCTGACGACCTGGCTCGGCTCGCGCGCCGCCTTGCCGCTCTTGACGAGCGGCTGGCCCGGCTCGAAGCCGGCTCTCGACAAGGCGCGCGCGGAGCTCGCCGCCAGACTCGCCGACGTCGCTCCTGAGGATTTCGCCGCGGCGCTGGACCGCGCGGTCACCGGCGAAGCCGAGGCGTTCCTGCGCGGGATCGAAACCTACAGGAACCACCCCTACCGCCGTTCCCTCGGCGAGCCGCCGGTCGTCTGGGCGGCGGGAACGACCCGGCTTCTCGACTATCGCCCGGCGGGCGGCGCGCCGGTTTTCGTCGTGCCTTCCCTCATCAACCGCTACCACATTCTCGACCTCGCCGCTGAGACCAGCCTGTTGCGCCATCTCGCCGCGACGGGGCTGCGTCCGCTCCTCGTCGATTGGGGACGGCCGGGTCAGATCGAGCGCGGCTTCAGCTTGACCGACTACATTGCCGGCCGGCTCGAAGCCGCGCTCAGCGCCGCCCTTTCGCTGGCCGGCGCACCGCCCGTCATCCTCGGTTACTGCATGGGCGGCCTCCTCGCTCTCGCCCTCGCGCTCCGCCGCGACAGAGAGGTCGCGGCGCTGGCGCTGCTCGCGACACCTTGGGATTTCCACGCCGAGCAGGCGGCCTCGGCCCGTTTGCTCGGCAGCCTGTCCGAGCTGCTCGCGACACTCTTCGACCCGCTCGGCGAGCTTCCGGTGGATGTGCTGCAAAGCCTTTTCCTCGCGCTCGATCCGCTGACGGCGCTCCGGAAATTCACGCGCTTCGCCGGGCTCGATCCGCAGGGGGCCGAGGCCGAAGGCTTTGTCGCGCTCGAGGATTGGCTCAATGACGGTGTGCCGCTCGCGCTTCCCGTCGCGCGCGAATGTCTCGGCGGCTGGTATGGCGAGAACACTCCCGCGCGCGGCGCCTGGCGCGTCGCCGGCATGCCGGTCGCGCCGCGGCGCTTCGCGCGGCCCACTCTCGTCGTTCTGCCCTCGCGCGACCGTATCGTGCCCCCGGCCTCCGCCTCGGCCTTGGCCGCGGCGCTGCCGCAGGCGGAGCGGATCGCGCCGCCGCTCGGCCATATCGGGATGATTGTCGGCCGCCGTGCGCCGGCGACGGTTTGGCGCCCTCTCGGCGAATGGCTCCTCCGGCACGCGCCTCCGCCGCGGCGTTGGACGGGGCGCCGGCGGCAGCTTTAAACTTCGCAGCTGCGGCCAATGTATTGAGTGCATCGAGACGAGGGAAAGGAGCAGCCCATGACCGAGATCGTGATTGCCGGCGCCGTGCGCACGCCCGTCGGCGCCTTCAACGGCGGCCTCAGCAGCGTGCCCGCTCATGTTCTCGGCCAGGTCGCCATTGCCGAAGCGATCCGCCGGGCGGAGGTGGCGCCCGAGGAGGTCTCGGAAGTCATCATGGGGCAGATTCTCGCGGCGGGCGAGGGGCAGAATCCGGCGCGGCAGGCCTCGATCGGCGCCGGCATTCCCGTCGAGGTCACCGCCTATGGCGTCAACCAGCTCTGCGGGTCGGGCCTGCGCAGCGTCGCTCTCGGATACCAGGCGATCCGCGCCGGCGACTCGGCGATCGTCGTCGCCGGCGGCCAGGAAAGCATGAGCCAGGCGCCGCACTGCATCCATCTGCGCGGCGGCGTCAAGATGGGTGACGCGCAGCTCGTCGACACGATGATCAAGGACGGGCTGTGGGACGCCTTCAACGGCTACCATATGGGCAACACCGCCGAGAACGTGGCACAGCGCTGGCAGATCACGCGCGAGCAGCAGGACGAGTTCGCGGCCTCCTCGCAAAAGAAGGCGGAAGCGGCCCAGAAGGAAGGCCGCTTCAAGGCCGAGATCGTCCCGGTCAAGATCGCGACGCGCAAGGGCGAGGTGGTCATCGACACCGACGAACATCCAAAGCACGGCACCACTGTCGAGACCCTGGCGAAGCTGCGCCCTGCCTTCGACAAGAACGGGACGGTGACGGCGGGCAACGCCTCCGGCATCAATGACGGGGCGGCTGCCGTGGTTCTGATGAGCGCCGCCGAGGCCGAGAAGCGCGGCGTTCGGCCGCTCGCGCGCATCGTCTCCTGGGCGACGGCCGGGGTCGATCCGGCGATCATGGGGACTGGACCCATCCCGGCGAGCCGTCTTGCCCTCAAAAAGGCCGGGTGGAAAACCGATGACCTCGACCTCGTCGAGGCGAACGAAGCCTTCGCGGCGCAGGCCTGCGCCGTCAACAAGGACCTCGGCTGGGACACCGCCAAGGTCAACGTCAATGGCGGCGCGATCGCCCTCGGCCACCCGATCGGCGCCTCCGGCGCGCGCGTCCTCGTGACCTTGCTTTACGAGATGGGGCGGCGGAACGCCAAGAAAGGCTTGGCGACGCTCTGTATCGGCGGCGGCATGGGCATCGCGATGTGCCTCGCACGGGATTGATTTGTCCGGCCGGCTCCGGCGCGCCGCCCGCCGAGAAGGCGGCGGCCGGAGCCGTAAAACGCTTCATCCGAAGGGAGGAGACGAATGGCAAGAGTAGCGGTCGTGACGGGCGGCACCCGAGGCATCGGGCGGGCGGTAAGCGAGAGCCTCGCCAAAGCCGGCTACAAGGTCGCGGCGAATTACGGCGGCAATGACGAGGTCGCGG
>JAJPHB010000019.1 GCA_021325525.1 Alphaproteobacteria bacterium | reverse complement strand
GGCGTCAAATTCGACAAGACGGGCCAGAACGAGCTCGGCGCCACCTACCTCATTCAGCTCCAGGGCAAGGCGTACAAGGCGGTCTGGCCGGAGAAGTCGGCGACGGCGAAGCTCATCTTCCCGTTCAAGGGCTGGCAGTAGGCGACCCTCGTAGCTCGGTAATTCTGAAGCAGACCGTGCGCGTCGCCCGTTCCGATCCCCTCTCCCGCTTGCGAGGCCTTTTCAAAACCCTTTCCCCTCCGGGGAGAGGGCAGGGTGAGGGGTGTCGAAGCGGCTTGCCCCCGCCCCGACCCTCTCCCGCAAGCGGGAGAGGGAGGTCTGCAAAGTCCTCGCTTGCGGGAACGGATTTCGTAGAAGTTCCGAGCAGGGAAAAGGGGGAATTTTCCGCAGCGGTTTGGCGGCTTACCCCGTGATCCTCCTCCAGATCATCGCCGGCGGCCTGCTGCTCGGCGCGGTCTATGCGCTCTTCTCGGCGGGGCTCAGCCTCATCTGGGGGATGATGAACGTCATCAACTTCGCCCATGGCGAGTTCGTCATGATCGGCATGTATGTGGCGTTCCTCGTCGTCACCGCGCTCAACGGCGGGCCCGTCGCCTTCGCGCCCGCCGCCGCCGCCTTCCTGTTCCTGCTCGGCGTCGTCGTCTATTTCGGCCTCATCCGCCACATCATCCGCGGGCCGATGATCGCGCAGATTCTGTCGACCTTCGGCTTGGCGCTGCTCCTGCGCTATGTCACCTTCTGGCTGTTCTCGGCGAATTTCCGCACGCTGCCGGACAATCTCATCCCCGGCACGGTCGATCTCGGCGGCGTCCTTCTCGGCATGCCGCAGCTCGTCGCCGGCGGCGCCGCCTTCGTCCTCACCATCGGCGCGCATCTCTTGCTGACGCGCACGGCGCTCGGGAGCCGCCTTCTCGCCGTCGCCGAGGACCGCAGCGCGGCGATGCTGATGGGCATCCGGCCCGACCGCATGCAGGCGCTCGCCTGGGGGCTGTCGGCGGCGGGGGCCGGCATCGCCGGCGCCCTCATCGCCACCTTCTATCCCTTCTCGCCCGGCGTCGGCGAGACCTTCGCCCTCACCGCCTTCGTCGTCGTCGCCTTGGGCGGCTTCGGCAGCATCCCGGGCGCCCTCGTCGCCGGGCTCCTCATCGGCGTCATCCAGTCGCTCTCGGCCTATGCCTTCGGGCCCGTCTACAAGGACGTCGTCGTCTACGCCCTCTTCGTCGCCATCCTCTGGGTGCGGCCGCAGGGCCTCATGGGGAAGCTCGTCTGATGCGCTGGGGCTGGCTCGCCATCGCCGTCGCGCTGCTGCTCTATCCCTGGATCCTGACCGGCCCCTTCTACGAGCGCATGGGCGCCGACCTGCTGCTCGCGGCGATCGCCGCCGCGGCCTGGAACATCCTCGGCGGCTATGCCGGGCAGATCTCGGTCGGCCATGCCGTCTTCTACGGGATCGGCGCCTATGTGCCGCTGCTCGTCTACACCCATTGGCAGCTTCCCCCCGTCCTCGGCATACCCGCCGGCATTCTCGTCAGCCTCGCCGTCGCGGCGGTGATCGGCGTTCCGACCTTCCGCCTGCAGGGGCACTATTTCTCGATGGCGACGATCGCCGTCGCCGAGCTCGTGCGCATCGTCGTCGGCAATTGGGATTTCGTCGGCGCCGCCATCGGCCTCATGGGCCCGGCGGTGCCGCGCAGCCTTCTCGACCTCTCCTTCAAGAGCGCCGTCCCTTACTACTACATCTTCCTCGCGGTGCTGGCCGCGATCCTCGCCTTGACGGCGCATCTCGAGCGCGGCCGCATGGGTTATTACTGGCGCGCCATCCGCGCCGGCGAGCGCGCGGCGCGCAGCCTCGGCGTGCCGGTCCGCCGCTACAAGCTCTGGGCGCTTCTCCTCAGCGCCGGCTTCACCTCGCTCGCAGGCTCGCTTTACGCGCTCATGGTCGGCTTCGTCGATCCCGAGAGCGCCTTCGGGATTCTCGTCTCGGTCGAGATGATCATCACCGCGGCGCTGGGCGGCGTCGGAACGCTGCTCGGGCCGTTGCTCGGCGCCGCCATCCTGGTGCCGCTCAAGGCGACGACGAACAGCCTCTTCGGCGGCGGCGGCTCGGGGCTCACCTACATTCTCTATGGCGGCATCATTCTGCTGCTGGCGCGCTTCGAGCCCGGCGGGCTCATCGAGCTCTCGCGGCGAATCGCGACGCGCTCATTGAAGAAGGCGAAGGCCCGTGCTGCTTGAGGCGCATCAGGTCTCGCGCGCCTTCGGCAGCTTTCTCGCGCTGTCGGGCGCCGAGCTCGAATTGGCGGAAGGCGAGATCGTCGGCCTCATCGGCCCGAACGGCGCCGGCAAATCGACCTTCTTCAATTGCCTCTCGGGCGATCTCCAGCCGACGAGTGGGCGCATCCTCTTCGCCGGCAGCGAGGTGACGCGCGCGACGCCCGAAGCCCATGCCCGGCTCGGCATTGGCCGCACCTTCCAGGTGCCGGCCACCTTCGAGGAGATGTCGATCCTCGACAACGTCATGGTGGGCGCTTTCCTGCGCCATCCGGCGCGCGGCGAGGCGCGCGAGGCGGCACGGCGGATCGTCGAGTTCGCCGGCCTCGACCGGCTGCGCGACCAGCCGGCGCGGAGCCTCGGCACGCCCGGCCGCAAGCGCCTCGAAATCGCCCGCGTCCTCGCGAGCGAGCCGCGGCTCATTCTCCTCGACGAGGCGCTCGCCGGCCTCAACCCGGTCGAGATCCAGGAGGCGATCGCGCTCGTCCGCCGCATTCACGCGCGCGGCATCACGCTGGTCATCGTCGAGCACATCATGGAGGTGATCCTGAGCCTCACCGGCCGCGTCCTCGTCTTCAACCAGGGCCGCACCATCGCGAGCGGCAAGCCGCGCGACATCGTGGACCATCCCGCGGTGATCGAGGCCTATCTCGGCCAGCGACGGCAGAGGCGACGGCGCGAATGAGCCCGCCGCCGCCCGCCCCGCTCCTCGATGTTCGCCATCTCGAAGTGCGCTACGGCGACCTCGTCGGCGTCGCCGACGTCTCCCTCGCCGTCGGTGCGGGCCAGGTCGTGGCGCTCCTCGGCTCCAACGGCGCCGGCAAGACGACGACGCTGAACGCCATCGCAGGCCTCGTCCGGCCAAGCGGCGGCGCCATCCTTTGGCGCGGCGAGGCGATCGGCGGGCTCCCCGCTTACGCCATCGTCGGCCGCGGCCTCGCCCTTTCGCCCGAGGGCTGGCGACTCTTCGTCGGCCAGACCGTCGAGCAGAATCTGCGCCTCGGCGCCACGGCGCTCGCCGACCGTCAGCGCGTTCCGGAGCTGCTGGAGCGCGTCTTCGCCATCTTCCCGCGGCTTGCCGAGCGGCGGCGGCAATCGGCGGGGACGCTTTCCGGCGGCGAGCGGCAGATGCTGGCCCTGGGCCGCGCCCTCATGAGCGAGCCGAAGCTGCTGATGCTGGACGAGCCGAGCCTCGGCCTCGCCCCCGCCGTCGTCGAGACGCTCTACGACACGCTGTGGCGCCTTCACGGCGAGGGCCTCACCATCCTCCTCGCCGAGCAATCGGTGCCGCTCGCCCTCGAAATCGCCGATCACGCCTATGTTCTGCAGACCGGCCGCACGGTGCTCGACGGCCCGGCGCGCGCCCTCGAAGACGACCCCGAGGTGCAGCGCATCTATCTCGGCATTCGCGGCGAGGCTGCCGCGAGCCGCTAGCACGAGGAGGCCATCCATGCTCTTCATGGTGATCGAGCGCTTCAAGAACCGGGATGCACGAGCCGTCTATCGTCGCTTTCGCGAGCGCGGTCGCGGCGCGCCCGAGGGCCTCACTTACGTCGGAAGCTGGATCGAAGCCAATTTCGACCGCTGCTTCCAGATCATGGAATGCGCCGACGCCCGGCTGCTGCAGGAATGGGTCGCGTTCTGGGGCGATCTCATCGAGTTCGAGATCGTCCCGGTCGTCGCCTCCGCCGAGACGCGGGAGGTGGTCGACAATCTGCCGAATGCTTGAACCACGCAGGCATGAAGGATGCTAAGGCACGGGAGATCGGGCCAGATCGCGCGCCACGGCGAGCGGAGCGAAGCCATTCGGTTTCTTCCGGCGCGCCCCCGGGTCGCCGCGTCGCTTTGCTCCTCGCGATGACGCCGCCCTCTATTCATCACCGAAGGTAGCGCGCCGATCGGGCCGCACTTCTTTGTGACCTTCGCGTCTTCGTGGTTCGGCTATGGTGCCGCTTCACGGCGCAGCCCCGTAAGGAGGAGTGGGATGACGGTACAGAGGCTCGAGCATCGGAGGCTCGGCGGCAGCGATCTTCAGGTCTCGGCGATCGGGCTCGGCTGCATGTCGTTCTCGCATGTCTATGGCGAGGCCGACGAAGCCGCCTCGATCGCCCTCATCCATCATGCGATCGAGCGCGGCGTCGATTTCCTCGACTCGGCCGATCTCTATGGCTGGGGTCAGAACGAGGAGCTGCTGGGGCGCGCCTTGAAGGGGCGCCGCGACAAGGTCGTGCTGGCGACGAAATTCGGCCAGGTGAAGACGGCGACGGGGCAGGGCGTCGACGGCCGGCCGGACTATGTGCGGCAGGCCTGCGATGCGAGCCTGAAGCGGCTCGGCGTCGAGACCATCGACCTCTACTACGCACACCGCATCGACCCCAACGTGCCCATCGAGGATACCGTCGGTGCGATGGCGGGCCTCGTCCGGCAAGGGAAGGTGCGGCAGATCGGGCTTTGCGAGGCGCGCCCGGAGACGATTCGCCGCGCCCACAAGACGCATCCCCTGGCCGCCGTGCAGACCGAGTTCTCGCTCCTCTACCGCATCGAGGCGGAGGAGACTCTGCGGACGACGCGCGAGCTCGGCATCTCCTTCGTCGCCTACTCGCCGCTGGGGCGCGGCTTCCTCACCGGCGCCATCCGCAGCCTCGACGACATCAAGGGCGACCGCCGCGGCCAGCATCCGCGCTTTCAGGGCGAGAACTTCGCCAAGAACCGCGCGCTGGTCTCCGCGATCGAGGCGATCGCCCGCGAGAAGGGCTGCACGCCGGCGCAGCTCGTCCTCGCCTGGCTCCTGGCGCAGGGTCCCGACATCATACCCATCCCCGGCACCAAGCACCGCGACCGCTTCGATGAGAATCTGGGCGCGCTCGAGGTGAGGCTGAGCGCGGCCGAGCTTGCGCGCATCGCCGTCGCCATCCCGCCCGGCGCCGCGGCCGGGCTCCGCTATCCCGAAGGCGCGATGAAGGCGGTCTACCGCTGACGAAGCCGCGGGCGGCTACGCCGCGCTCGCCGCTTCCGCCGGCACGGCGACGCCGTCGCGGCGGAGGCGGCGGCCGATGAAGAGGACGAGCACGGCGGCGGCGAGGCAGGTCGTGCCCGAGACCATGAAGGCGTCGAAATAATCGCCGAGATACGTGCGGATGGCGCCGGCGCCGAAGGAGGCGACGGCGGCGCCGACCTGGTGGCCGGCGACGATCCAGCCGAACATCATCCCCGCCTTCTCCTTGCCGAAAATGTTGGCGGTGAGGCGCAGGGTCGGCGGCACCGTCGCGATCCAGTCGAGGCCGTAGAAGACGGCGAAGGCGGTGAGGGCGACGCCGGAATCGGCGTTGAGCGCCGCCGGCAGGAAGAGGAGCGAGAGGCCGCGCAGCCCGTAATACCAGGCGAGCAGCCAATTGTTGTTCCAGCGGTCGGAGAGCCAGCCCGAGATCGTCGTCCCGAAGAAGTCGAAGACGCCCATCATGGCGAGGAGGCTCGCCGCCATCACCTCGGGAATGCCGTGGTCGATGCAGGCGGGGATGAGATGGGTGCCGATGAGGCCGTTGGTGCTGAGGCCGCAGATGAAGAAGCTCGTCGCCAGCATCCAGAAATCGCGTGAGCGCAGGCCCTCGCCCAAGGTCTCGAAGGCGGCGGCGACCGGGTTGCGCAGGCGCGGCGCCGGCGCCGCCGGCCCCTGCTGGCCATAGGGGAGGAGCCCTATATCCTCGGGCCGGTCGCGCATCAGGAAGAAGACGAGGGGCAGGGTGAGGGCGCCTGCGCCGGCGATGCTGAGCACGGCGGCGCGCCAGCCCGCATGCTCGATGATGGTCGCGAGGATCGGCAGGAAGATGAGCTGCCCCGTCGCCGTGCTCGCGGTGAGGGCGCCCATGACGAGGCCGCGCCGCTCGGCGAACCAGCGATTGACGATGGTGGCGGCAAGCGCCAGGGCGACCATGCCGGAGCCGGCGCCGACCGCGATGCCCCACAGAAGGACGAGCTGCCAATTGGCCGTCATCAGCGAGGTGAGGCCGACCGCGGCGGCGAGGAGCGCCATCCCGGCAAGGATCGTCCGCCGCGCGCCGAGCCGGTCGACGAGCGCCGCCGAGAACGGTCCCATGAAGCCGTAGAGGAGGAGATTGATCGAGACGGCAAAGGAGATGCTGGCCCGCGTCCAGCCGAATTCCTGCTCGAGCGGCACCATGAGGACGCCCGGCGTCGCGCGGATGCCGGCGGCGGCAAGCAGCGTCAGGAAGGTGATCGCCGCGACGATCCAGCCATAATGCAACCCGCCGCCGCGCACCGCTCTGCCGCTCAGCCTCATGCGCATCTCCCTCCGCCGCGGCGCGAGGCCGCAGCCCGTTGACCCCGGATCGAATCGGCGGCACGGTAGAGACAGGTCTGTCTCATTGTCAACGAGTGGGCCGCGCAAGCGCAGAGATGACGGCCATGCGAAATCCGACGGGCTCGGCAGCGGCGGCCGAAGGCGGCGGCGCCGCGCGCAAGAGCGCGCGCGAGCGCGTGCTCGAAACCGCGACGGCGCTCTTCTACCGTGAGGGCATTCGCGCCGTCGGCATCGACCGGGTGATCGCCGAATCGGGCGTCGCCAAGATGAGCCTCTACCGCAACTTCGCCTCCAAGGACGAGCTCGTCGTCGCTTTTCTCGAAGCAGCCGACCGGCGCTACTGGGAGTGGTGGGACGAGGCGATGGCGCGGCACGCGGGCGATCCGGCCGGGCAGGTCGTGGGTCTCTTCGCCAGCCTGGCGCGGCGCGTCACGAGCCCCAGCTATCGCGGCTGTCCCTTCATCAACACGGCTGCGGAATTGCCGGATCGGGCGCATCCGGCGCGCGCCGTTTGCCTCGCGCACAAGCGGAAGCTGCGCCAGCGGCTGCGCGATCTCGCGCGCCGCCTCGGCGCCCGCGAGCCGGGCCGGCTCGCCGATCAGCTCCACCTTCTCATCGAGGGGGCGTATTCCTCGTCGCAGACGCTCGGCGCCGATTTCCCGGCGGCGGCGATCGAGGGCGCCGCGGCGGCGCTCCTCAGGGAGGCGGGCGTCGCGCCGCCGGTCACGCGAGGCTGAGCGCCACCATCAGCATGTCGACCGTCTCGCCATCGGCGGCGAGCGGCAGGATCAGGGCCTCGAAACCGATCCGCCGGCCATCGACGATCTCGCGCTCGCCCCGGTCGCAGCTCGGGCTTCGCGTCTCGACGACCTGCGTGAATTTCTCGCTGACGCGCGCCCGGTAGGCGTCGTCCGGATAGTCGTCGACGAACTTCCCCGTCATGTCGTAGCCGAGCAGGGCGACGCAATGGGTGCCGTGGACGCGGTAGCGGAAGCGGAGCGGCGCGCGCAGCACGTCGAGAAGGTTGACGTAGCCGAGCACGTATTTGAGGTCGAGGACGTCGAAGCTTCGCCGCGACGGCAGGGCGCTGCCCTTCCGGCGGTCCTGGCAGTCGCGATAGACGCGTTGCAGCACGGGGCTGGCAATCTGCAGCTCGGCCATCGCCGCCACGCTATCCGCGGGCAGTTAACGAAGCATTAGGGGTGGAGGCGGGTTCGCGCTCCGATCGCATTGTCCTCCGATTTTGACACTAAAGAGGTTGATTTTAAGCTCCTATTAGGGTTAAGACCACAATCCTGGATTGCGATCCGAAAGCGAGCCTATGGCAACGCCTGAACTTGCGCCTGCGGCGGGCATCTTGGACGAGGCCGGCGTCGCGACGCTGGAGCGGGCGGAAGAGCGGGCGGAGACCGTCTGGCGCGTGGCGCGCCGCGGCGCGCCGGCGCCGCAGCCGCTCACCCTCGAAGAGTTCCAGATCGCCGAGGCCTTCGCCGAGCTGATGCTCGAGAAGCTGGAGCGCGCGGGCGTGCGCGTCACCATCGAGAGCGACTTCGTCGAGTTCGTGCGCCTCCGCCTCGCCGCCTCGCCCGAGACGCCGATGAACACGACCTACGACCCGGCGCATGTCGATCTCTCGCTCGTCAACGCCTTCTGGTTCCGCGCGACGGCCCCGGACGGGGCGCTCGTCGCCATGATCGGCCACCGCACCTTCGACAGCGCCGACCTCGTGCAGGACATCGCCTCGGTGCGGCTCTGGCACGACCGGCCGGCGCCGGCCGGCCCCTGCGTCTTCCGCGTCATCGACCTCGACGCGGCGCGCGGCATCGCCGGCCGCATCGCCCATTCGGGCGGCCTCTGGATTCGCCCCGACTGGCGCAAGCGCAACCTCTCGGGCTATCTCGATCATCTCGGCCGGGCGCTGATGCTGCGGAACTTCTGGTTTGACCACATGACCGCCTTCATCGTCGACAAGCTCGCCGCCACCGGCATCGGCATCCGCCAATACGGCTTTCCCGGCATCGTCGGCTGGATCGAGTTCAACTTCTTCGCGTTCCGCCCCGTGCGCCTCGCCTATTGCCAGATGAGCCGCGCCGAGTCGCTGCGCCGCATGCGAGCCTGGCTCGAGCAGCCCGGAGCCGAAAGCATCGCCGCCCTCGAAGCGTGAAGCGCGATTTTCGAGGCAGCGTTTAGCGAAAGGAGAAGCAGGCAAGCAAAATTCCGGCGCTCTCCTTGACATTCGCTTGGTGAAAGAAAACTGTAACACTTCGTTCACCTGCCAGCGGAGGGCCCTGCGACGTCCGGCACCACCATCCTTCTCGATCTCCTTGCCGACATCGCCCTGTTGCTGTGGGGCTTGCGGATGGTGCGCACCGGCGTCGCGCGGGCTTTCGGAGCCAATCTGCGCCTCGTCGTCGCGCGCGGCACCTCGAACCGCTTCCTCGCCTTCGCGGCGGGGCTCGGCGTCACCGCGCTGCTGCAGAGCTCGACGGCGACGGCGCTCATCACCAGCGCCTTCGCGAGCCGCGGCCTCATGCCGCTGGCGGCGGCCCTCGCCGTCATGCTTGGCGCCAATGTCGGGACGACGCTCGTCGTCCAGATCCTGTCCTTTCCGATCGGCTGGCTGTCCTCGCTGCTGATCTTCGGCGGCGTCGTCACCTTCCTCACCAGCAAGGCGACGCTGTGGCGCGATTCGGGGCGGATCGCGATCGGGCTCGGCCTGATGCTGCTCGCGCTCCAGCTGCTGCTCGGCGCTTCGGAGCCGATGCGGCAATCGGCGCTGCTGGGCCAGCTCTTGGCCGGACTCTCCAGCCAGCCGGTCCTCGCCATCCTGGTTGCGGCGCTCTTGACCTGGCTCGCCCATTCGAGCCTCGCCGCCATCCTCTTCGTCATGTCGCTCGCCGGCGCCGGCATCATCGGGCCGGAAGCCGCGCTCATGCTCGTCCTCGGCGCCAATATCGGCGGCACGCTGCCGGTCATCTTCGAATCCTATGGTGAGGGACCGGCGGCGCGGCGCGTCGCCTTCGGCAACGCCGCGACGCGCTTCATCGGCGCCGTCATCGCCGCGCTCTTCGTCGGCGCGGCGGCGGCGTGGCTGCCGACGCTCGATGCCAGCGCGGCGCGCCAGATCGCCGATTTCCACACGCTCTTCAACCTGGCGACGGCCGCGGTCTTCATCTTCCTGAACGATCCGATGGCGGCGCTGCTGCAGAAGCTCATTCCGGACGGCGCGCCGGTCGAGGATCCCGGCCGGCCGCGCTATCTCGACCGCTCGAGCATGGAGGCGCCGCAGGTGGCGCTCACCTGCGCCGCGCGCGAGACGCTGCATATGGGCGACATCGTCGAGACGATGCTGCGGCAGAGCATGACCGCGCTCCTCACCGACGACCGCAGGCTCGTCGGCGAGATCGAGCGCATGGACAACGCCGTCGACCGCCTGCACGAGGCGATCAAGCTCTACGTCACCGAGGTGACGCGCGAGAGCCTCGACAAGGAGGAGGGGCGGCGCGCCACCGACATCATCACCTTCACCACCAACCTCGAGCATATCGGCGACATCATCGACAAGAACCTGATGGAGCTGGCGGCGAAGAAGATCAAGAACAAGCGCCGCTTCTCCGAGGATGGGGCTCGCGAGCTCACGGCCCTGCACCGCCGCGTCCTCGACAATCTGAAGCTCGCCCTCGGCGTCTTCATCTCGGGCGACGTCAAGATCGCGCGCCAACTTCTCGACGAAAAGGTGGCGATTCGCGACGCCGAGCGCGCCGCCGCCGAGAATCACTGGGCGCGGCTGCGCGAAGGCCGCATCGAGAGCATCGATTCGAGCTCGCTTCATCTCGACGTGCTGCGCGATCTGAAGCGCATCCATTCGCATATCTGCGCCGTCGCCTATCCGGTGCTGGAAGCGGCGGGCGAGCTCGCGCCGAGCCGGCTGAAGCCGGCCGAGCACGGGCATCTGCCGGCGGACGCGACGCCGCATCCGACGGCGTAGGGGCTTTCCGGCAAGACCCTGCTCCCAAACAGGGTCAGGGACGGGGCGATAACCCGCTACAGCGCCCCCGCCGCGCGCAGGCGGCGCAGCTTCAGCCAGGTGAGGACGGCCATCGCCGGGGCGCCGATCGCGGCGGCCACGAGGAGGGGGGCGAGCCAGCCGAGCCAGGCGGCGGGTCCCAGCAGATAAAGGAGGTCGTCGAGGTCGAAGCCGCCGGCGCCGTCATGGATGCGGCGGCCGGGCGCCATCCGCCGCTCCGCCGTCTCCGACCAGATGTTGCTGACGAGGATGGCGCCGCCGGCGATGGCGCCCAGGACAGCGCCGAGCCAGCCGAGGCCGTCGCGCAGGCCGATTCCCGCGGCGAGGAAGAAGAGCGGCGTCACCACCGTGTCGCAGACATAATCGTAGGTGTGTCCCCAGGCGGTGGTCTTGCCGCCGATCCGCGCCAGCTCGCCGTCGGCGCGGTCGAGGAAGGCGGAGAGGACCCACAGCCAGCCGCCCCAGACCTCCGCCTCGCGGCTGCCGAGGGCGACGCCGAGGCAGGCGCCGAGGCCGGTGAGGAGGCGCAGCGTCGTCAGGTGGTTGGGGGTGACGGGCGTGCCGAGCAGCGGGCGGACGCAGAGGCGCGCCAAGCGATGCGTCCAGGAGCCGCCGGTATGGGCCTGCGGCGGCGGCGCCAGGGCGGATCGCGGCATGGCGGCGTCGGCCGGCGGCTCAGACGCGGAAGACATAGCGCTTCCCCGGCTCGCGTTCGACATCGGGCGGGAAGGCCTGACGCTTCTCGGCGAAGTAGCGCGCCCGGTGGTCGCCCTCCGCGGCGCGGTTGTAGGTGACATAGAGAACGCGGCGCTGTTGCGGCGACAGATTGGGCGGCGAGGCGTGCGGCACGTAGCTATCAAAAAAGACGACATCGCCCGCGCTCGTCGGCAGCGGCACGAGCTCGAACCCCGCCATCTCCTCGGCTTCGAGCGGGCGCCATTCGGGACCGAGGAGGCCGCGGCGATGCTGGCCTCCGGCAATGGCGAGGCAGCCATTCTCGTTGGTGGCGGCATCGAGCGCGACGAGGGCGGTGATGAAGAGCGAGGCGTAGCGGCTCCAGCCCGCTTGCTGGTCCTGGTGCGGCTTGAAGCCGTCGCCGCCCGGCATCTTGAAGTTGATCTTGTCCTTGAACATGACGGCCGGCTCGCCGAAGAGCTGGGCGGCGGCGTCGATCAGCGGTCCCTGCCGCAACACGGCATCGAAGCCTGGGTGAAAGGGGCAGAAATTCTCGATTCTCTGGATGAGACGCTGCCCGCGATCGATGAGGCTCGGCTCGCCATAGACCATGTGGCGGCCGGGGATTTCGGGTTGGTGGAGGAGATCCTCTGTCCACCGGACCAGATTGCCGAGCGTCGCGCCGTCGAGCATGCCCCGCCGGACGACGAAGCCGTCGCGCGCGAAGGCGGCGAGCTCCGCCGCATCGAGCAGCCCCGCCGCGGCGGCAGCCGGCGGCGCCGCGTCCTGCACAGACTCTGCCATAACCCTCCGGTCGGTTGGGCGATCGGAGAACGCCCGACCCATGCAATCGGTGTCGGTTAGACGAAAAACCGCCGAATAGGGCGTTGTCCCGTCACGCCGGGGTTGAACGTGCGTGCAAGCTAAAGAAACGCCCGGGCTTGTCAACGGAATTGCCGCGGGCGCGAGATCACGCCCCCGGGGCCGAGCAGGAGGTGGCTGAGCGTCCGCTCCTCGTGCTCCATGCGCCAGGAGAGAAGCTTCTGCGCATAGGCCAGCATGAGCGCCACGGCGGCGGGATCGCGCGAGAGGTCGCAGAGCTCGTCCGGATCCGCGGCGAGATCGAAGAAGAGCGGCGGCAGCGCGGCGAAATGCACGTATTTGTACCGCTCGTCGCGAATGACGGCGAGCGCGCACTGATCGGAGGCGAGGCCCAGCGCCTGCTCGGGGCCGAGATCGCGCAGGTCGCGGAAATCGTATTCCCAATGCGCCTCGCGCCGCCACTGCGCGGGCGCACCGCCTTCGAGGAAGGGGCGCAGCGACCGCCCGTCGAGCTGCGGCGGCGCCGGCAGGCCGAGCCAGTCGAGGATCGTCGGCATGACATCCACGGCCTCGCTGAACGCCTCGACCATGCTCCCGCGCGTCGCCGGCGCCGCGAACGGATCGCGGATGATGAGCGGGATGTGGAAGGCGGCCTCGAAATAGCCGTCCTTGCCGATCATGAAGTGGTCGCCCAAATGCTCGCCGTGATCGCTCGTCACGATGACGAGGGTGCTGTCCCAGGCGCCGCCCTGACGCAGCGCCGCCAAGAGCCGCCCGAGCTCGTCGTCGACCTGCGTGATCATGCCGTAATAGGTGGCGCGAAGCTGTCGCAGCGCCGCGTCGTCGAGCTCGCCGAAGATCGGCGTCCGGTGCTCGGGGAGCGGCGCCGCATGGCTCTTCGCGAGCTGCCAGGCGAGCCAGGGGTGCTGCGCCGCCTCGGCGGCGAGGCTGGAGGCGCGGCGGAAGGGCGGAACGCTGTCCGGATCGTACATCGCGTTATAGGGCTCGGGCGCGATGTAGGGCGGATGGGGGCGCAGATAGGAGAGGTGGACGAACCAGCCCTCCGCGCGCCGGCTCAGATGATGGAGCACCGCATCGGTGAGGAAGCGCGTCTCGCTGTCCTCGGCGGGATAGCGCGTCGGCGCGAAGGTCGGGCCGCGATGGCGCAGGGCCGCGGGCAGCGCCTGCGGCTCCCAGATGTCGTGCGGCCGCTGCGGAATGGCGTAGCCCTTGCGGGCGAGATCGGCGAACCACGGCTCTTGCCCGGTCGGCAGGACCGCGCCGCGCGAGAAGCCCGGGAGGACGCCTTCATCGGTGGTGAGCGCCGGATCCTTCGGCGCATAGAGGCGCGGGTCGACCGAGGTGTCGGTATAGCCGAAGAGGTAGGGGTCGTAGCCGGCCTTGCGCAGCTCGCGCGCCAGGTTGGCGTGCCGGTCGTCGAGCGGCGTCCCGTTCCGCACCGAGCGGTGATTGTGCGCGTAGAGCCCGGTGAGCAGCGAGGCACGCCCCGGCCCGCAGGGCGAGGCCTGCGTGTAGTGGCGGCGGAACAGCAGGCCCTCGCCGGCGAGCCGGTCGAGATGCGGCGTCCTGAGGCAGGGATGGCGAGCGCCGAGAGGCAATCGGCGCGCCATTGGTCGAGGGTGATGAGGAGAACGTTGCGCGAGCGCTCGGGCATTGCCCGTTTCTAGGCCGAAACGCCGAGGAGGTGAAGGGCGGGCTGCCACGGCCGTCGCCTTGACTGCAAATTTTTCCTGGCCGCTGCGTTAGAAAGCCGTCGCGTCCAAGAGCCAACGGCTGTCGCATTGAAGCTCCGTCACGACCCAACCTCGCCGCCGGTTGACGCTCCGGTCGCGGCCCACTATTC
Source organism: Alphaproteobacteria bacterium (assembly GCA_021325525.1). GTDB lineage: Bacteria > Pseudomonadota > Alphaproteobacteria > ATCC43930 > CGMCC-115725 > URHD0088. The sequence goes on along the minus strand of JAJPHB010000019.1, from coordinate 5,983 downwards.
TGTACAAAGCTTACTGAATCCGGACAGCGCTCATGCGGACATGGCAGTTACAGGAGGCGCGCAGCCGCTTCAAGGATCTCTTTGATGATGCGCTGGGGCAGGGGCCGCAGCGCATCACCCGCCACGGCAAGCAGGCGGTCGTCGTCGTTTCGGAGGCGGAGTGGGAGAAGCTGATGCGCCGTCGCCCCTCTTTTGGCGCGCTGCTCGCCGAATGCCCGCTGGATGCCGGCGATCTCCCGCCTCGTCGCAAGGCGCGCGCCCTGCGCGCGCGGCTGTTCGAGGCGTGATCCGGCGATCCGGTGTATCTGCTCGACACCAACATTCTCTCGCATACGGCGCCGACGCAGCGGAAACCGAATGCAGAACTCGTGGGCTGGTTGCGGCGCAACGGCGATCACTGTTATCTGAGCGCCGTCACGGTGCTCGAGATCAGCTATGGCGCCGCATGGCTCGCCCGCAAAGGGTCGATGCGCAAGGCCGCGGGCTTGCAGAGCTGGATTCGGCGGGTGCTGGCTGGCCATCGCGACCGCATTCTCGCCGTCGACGAGAAGGTCGCGCTCCGCGGCGGCGAGCTGATGGCGCTGGCGCGCGGCAGTGGCATCGAGGTCGATGTGGAGGACGCGATGATCGCGGCCTGCGCCGAAATCCATGGCATGATTGTCCTGACCGGCAACACTCGGCATTTCGCGCCGATGGGCGTCGCCCATATCGATCCCTTCGCGGCTCTGCCCCCGGATGCATCAGCGCGCGTCTGAGGGAGCACGTGCTGCTCGCCGGAGTCGGGCATGACCCATAGCTTCGGGACGCGGCGCAGCCTCGTGGTCGGCGGCCGCCGCCTCTTCTACTGCAGCCTTGCCGCCGCCGCGGCGGCCGGCATCGGCGATGTGGCGCGGCTGCCCTTCTCGCTGAAGGTGCTGCTCGAGAATCTGCTCCGGCACGAGGATGGCGTCGTCGTGACGGCGGACGATATCCGGGCGCTCGCGACGTGGGGCGCGACGCGCCGCGGCGGGCGGGACATCGCCTTCCATCCGGGGCGGGTCCTCATGCAGGATTCGGCGGGGCTGCCGGCGCTTGCCGATCTCGCGGCGCTGCGCGATGCGCTGCGGCGCTTGGGCGGCGACCCGGCGCGGGCGGAGCCGCTGATCCCGGCCGATCTCGTCGTCGACCATTCGGTCGAGGTGGATTTCGCGGGCAGCGCCGACGCGCTCGCGCGCAACATGGCGGCGGAGCTCGCCCGCAACGGCGAGCGCTACGCCTTCCTGCGCTGGGCGGGGCAGGCCTTTCGCGGCCTCCGCATCGTGCCGCCCGGCAACGGCATCTGCCACCAGGTCAATCTCGAATTCCTGGCGCCGGTCGTCGCCTGCCGCGGCGAGGACGAGGCGGCGCTGGCGTTTCCCGACACGCTTCTCGGCACCGACAGCCATACGACCATGGTGAATGCGCTGGGCGTGCTCGGCTGGGGCTGCGGCGGCATCGAGGCCGCGGCGGCGCTGCTGGGCCAACCCGTCTCGCTGCGCATTCCGGAGGTGGTGGGCGTCCGCCTCACGGGCCGCCTGCCGCCGGGCGCCGGCGCCACCGACCTCGTCCTCACGCTGACGGCCGCGCTGCGACGGCGCAGCCTCGTCCAGAAATTCGTCGAGTTCTGCGGGCCGGGGCTCGAGGCGCTCAGCCTTCCCGACCGCGCGACCCTCGCCAATATGGCGCCCGAATACGGCGCCACCGTGGGCTTCTTCCCGATCGACCTGATGACGATCCAATATCTGCGCGCAACGGGGCGCGCGGCCGGCCAAGTGGCCCTCGTCGAAGCCTATGCCCGGGCGCAGGGGCTGTGGCGCGAGGCGGAGGCGGCGGAGCCGCTCTTCACCGAGACCGTGGAGCTCGATCTCGGCGCCGTCGAGCCGGCTGTCGCCGGGCCGCGCCGCCCGCAGGACCGCCTGCCGCTGCGCGAGGTGCCGGGCTCGATCGCCGCCGCGCTCGCCGCCGAGAAAAACGACGCGGCGCCGCGGCGGCAGGCCGTCGCCGGGCGCGACTTCGCCCTCGCCGACGGCGACATCGCCATCGCCGCGATCACGAGCTGCACCAACACCTCGAACCCGGCGGCGATGCTCGCGGCGGGGCTTCTCGCGCGGAACGCCGCGCGGCGCGGCCTCGCCGTCAAGCCCTGGGTCAAGGCCTCGCTGGCGCCGGGCTCGCGCATCGTCGCTGACTATCTCGCCGCGACCGGGCTGCAGGCGAGCCTTGATGCGCTCGGCTTCGCCCTCGTCGGTTTCGGCTGCACGACCTGCATGGGGAATTCGGGGCCGCTCGCGCCCGAGATCGACGCGGCGATCGAGGCGGGCGGCCTCGTTCTCGGCGCGGTGCTGTCGGGGAATCGCAATTTTGAGGGGCGCATTCACCGGCGCTGCCGCGTCACCTATCTGGCATCGCCCGCCCTCGTCGTCGCCTATGCGCTCGCCGGCACGCTCCGCATCGACCTTACGCGCGAGGCGCTCGGGGCGGATGCGGCCGGTCGCCCGGTGGGCCTTGCCGAGATTTGGCCGAGCCCGGAAGAGGTCGCGGCGCTTCTCCCGGCTGCTTCCGACCCGCAGCTTTACCGCCGCCGCTATGCCGAGGCCTTCGCGGGCGATGCCGGCTGGAACGCCCTGCCAGCACCAGTGGGAGCGCTCTTTCCCTGGGATCCGGCGAGCCTCTATATCCGCCGGCCGCCCTTTCTCGACAATGCCGAGCGCGCGGCGCCGGCGCTTGCCGACATTGCCGAGGCCCGCATTCTCGCCCTTCTCGGCGACGGCGTCACCACCGACCACATTTCGCCGGTCGGCGCCATTCCGCCCGAGGGTCCGGCCGGGCGATATCTGATGGCGGGCGGCGTCGCGCCGCGGGACTTCAACTCCTTCAGCGGCCGCCGCCTCAATCACGACGTCATGGTCCGCGGCGCCTTCAGCAATCCCCGCCTGCGGAACGAGATGGTGCCGGGGAAGCGCGGCGGCGTGACGCGCCTTTGGCCGGAAGGCGGGACCGTGCCGATCGTCGCCGCGGCCGAGGCCTATGCCGCCGCCGGCGCGCCGCTCGTCATCGTCGCCGGAAAGGAGTACGGCGCCGGCTCCGCGCGCGACTGGGCGGCGAAGGGAACGCGCCTCCTCGGCGTCCGCGCCGTCATCGCCGAGAGCTTCGAGCGCATTCACCGCGCCAATCTCGTCGGGATGGGCGTGCTGCCGCTGCAATTCCCGGACGGCGTCACGCGCAAGACTCTCCGCCTCGAGGGCAGCGAGCGGGTGACGCTGAGCGGCATCGCTGAATGGCAGCCGGGCGCGCCGATCCTCGCGCGTCTCCGCCGCGCTGACGGTGCCGAGGAGGAGCTCGCCTTGACCTGCCGCCTCGACACCGCCTACGAGCTCGCCTATTACCGCAACGGCGGCATTCTCGAGACGGTGCTGCGCGGGATGCTGGATTCGAGATAGGGCGGCGGATCCGTCTGTTGCTCGATTTTCGTCGTCATTCCCGCGAATGCGGGAACCCAGCCGCGCGCGGGTCCCGTGCGCGGGGACGACGGCGGACACCCAAGAGCCCGGAGGGCACGACACATGACGAAGATTCTCGTCACCAACGCCTCGATCGACCCGGCGGCGCTGGCGATGATCCGCGCGCGCGGCGCCGAGGCGCTCTTCGCGCCGATCAGCACGCCGCCGGCGGAGCTGCGGCGGATCGTCGAGCGCGAGGCGGTCGAGGCCATCATCTCGCGGACGATCCGCATCGACGGCGCGACGATGGATGCCTCGCCCCGTCTCAAAGTCATCTCCAAGCACGGCGCCGGCGTCGACAATATCGACCTCGAAGCGGCGACGGCGCGCGGCATCCCCGTGCTCTTCGCTCTCGCCGGCAATGCGCGCTCGGTCGCCGAGCACGCCATCGCCATGATGCTGGCGCTGGCCAAGCGCCTCGTGCCGCTCGACGCGGCGCTGCGGCGCGGCGCCTGGCCGCGCGAAGGCGGGCAGGGGATCGAGCTCGCCGGCAAGCGCCTCGGCATCGTCGGGCTCGGCAATATCGGGCGCATCGTCGCCGAGCTCGGCCGCGCCTTCGGCATGGCGGTCGCGGGGTTCGATCCCTATGTCGCGGCAGCGGCGCTGCCGGCCGGCATCGAGCGCCGCCTGACCCTCGCCGATCTCCTCAGCGAGGCCGATATCGTCACGCTCCATTGCCCGCTGACGGCGGAGACGCGCGGGCTTATGGGCGGCGAGGCGCTGCGCCTCATGAAGAGAACCGCCTTTCTCGTCAATACCGCGCGCGGCCCCATCATCGACGAGGCGGCGCTCATCGCGGCGCTGCGCGAGGGCCGGATCGCCGGCGCCGCGCTCGACAGCTTCACGGAGGAGCCGGCGGACCCGCGATCGCCGCTCTGGTCATTGCCCAACGCGATCTATACGCCGCATATCGCCGGCACGACGGCCGAAGCCTTCGCCCGCGTCGCCATGCAGGCCGTCGAGAACGTCTTCGCCATCCTCGACGGCGCTCCGCCCGACCCGCACTGCGTCGCCAACCCGGAGGCGCTGCGGCGCCCCCTCAGGAGGCGATAACCCTCTCCCGCGCTGCGCGCTCTGCGGGAGGGAGAATATAGGGGGCGCGCTCCCTTCGCCTCAGTGCCGGGTCAGCACCTTGCGCAGCGCCTCGGTCATCTGGTCGAGGTGGCTCTCCTCGGCGATGAGCGGCGGCGCCACGATGACGGTGTCGGCGGTGACGCGCGTCAGGACGCCCGCCTCGAAGAGCTGGATCAGGGTCTGATAGCCGCGCTGGCCCGGCTTGCCCGAAGGCGCCAGATCGACGGCGCCCAGCATGCCGTAGCCGCGGATATCGGTCACGATCGCCAGGTCTTTCAGCGAGAAGACGCGGTCGAGGAACGGCTTCGAGAGGCGCGCCGCGCGCTCGAAGAGGCCCTCGTTCTTGTAGATGTCGAGCGTCGCGAGGCCGGCGGCGCAGGCGACGGGATGGCCGGAATAGGTATAGCCATGGAAGAACTCGATGACCCCTTCGGCCGGCGTCGCGTCGATGACGGCCTGGTAGATCCGGTCGCGGAAGGCGACGGCGCCCATCGGCACGGCGCCGTTGGTGATGCCCTTCGCCATGGTGAGGATATCGGGCGTCACGTCGAAGCTGTGCGCGGCGAAGGCCTTGCCGGTGCGGCCGAAGCCGCAGATCACCTCGTCGAAGACGAGGAGGATGCCGTGCCGGTCGCAGATCTCGCGCAGGCGCTTCAGATAGCCCTTGGGCGGCACCAGGATGCCGGTCGAGCCGGCGATCGGCTCGACGATGCAGGCAGCGATCGTGTCGCCGCCGCAGAGATCGACGGCGCGCTGCAGATCATCGGCGAGATCGGCGCCGTGCTCGCCCTCGCCGCGCTGGAAGCGGTTCTCCGGGATATGGGTGTGGCGCATATGGATGACGCCGGGCAGCCCCGTCCCGAAGCTCTCGCGGTTCTTCACCATGCCGCCGACGCTCATGCCGCCGAAATTGACGCCGTGATAACCGCGCTCGCGGCCGACGAAGCGGACGCGCTGCGCCTCACCGCGCGCGCGGTGATAGGCGAGGGCGGCTTTGAGCGCGGTCTCGACCGCCTCGGAGCCGGAATTGACGAAGAAGATGTAGTTGAGCCCTTCCGGCGTCAGCTCGGCGACGCGGCGCGCCAGCTCGAAGGAGCCGGGATGGCCGTATTGGAAGGGCGGCACGAAATCCATCTCCTGCACCTGCCGCGCCACCGCCTCGGTGATCTCGCGCCGGCCATGCCCGGCATTGCTGCAGAAGAGGCCCGAGGAGGCGTCGAGCACCTTGCCGCCGTGATGGTTGACGAGATAGACGCCCTCGGCGCGCACGAAGAGCCGGGGATCGGCCTTGAAGTGCTTGTTGGGCGTGAACGGAATCCACTGGTGCTCGAGGGTGTTCCCGACGATCTGCATGGCGGCGTTCCTCTCCTTCCGTGGCCCGGGGCGACGCG
>JAJPHB010000044.1 GCA_021325525.1 Alphaproteobacteria bacterium | reverse complement strand
CGGCCGATGCCGCGGCGGCGCTCGGCACGGCCGACATCGTGCTCAAGGTGCAGCGGCCGATCCTCGGCGAGGGCGGCCCGAACGAGCTGGCGCTGATGCGCTCGGGCGCGGTTCTCATCGGCATTCTCCAGGCTTTGCAGCATCCGGACGAGGTCGCGGCCTATGCCGCGGCCGGGCTTACCGCCTTCGCGATGGAGCTGATCCCGCGCATCACCCGCGCGCAGTCGATGGACGTGCTCTCCTCCCAGGCCAACCTCGCCGGCTACCGCGCCGTGCTCGATGCCGCCGCCGAATTCGGCCGCGCCTTCCCGATGATGATGACGGCGGCGGGGACGGTGGCGCCGGCGCGCGTCCTCGTCATGGGCGCCGGCGTCGCCGGGCTGCAGGCGATCGCGACGGCGCGGCGGCTCGGCGCGGTCGTCTCGGCGACGGATGTGCGCGCCGCCGCCAAGGAGCAGGTGGAGAGCCTCGGCGCCAGCTTCCTCACCGTCGATCTCGAGGCGATGAAGGCGGCGGAGACAGAAGGCGGCTACGCCAAGGAGATGAGCGAGGACTTCCAGCGCCGCCAGCGCCAGCATGTGCACGAGGCGCTGAAGAAGATCGACATCGCGATCTGCACGGCGCTCATTCCCGGCCGCAAGGCGCCGGTCCTCATCACGCGCGAGATGGTCGCGGATATGCGCCCGGGCTCCGTCATCGTCGACCTCGCGGTCGAGCAGGGCGGCAATTGCGAGGGCAGCGAAATCGGCGAGGTCGTGACGACGGCGAACGGCGTCAAGATCCTCGGCCACGCCAACGTGCCCTCGCGCATCGCCGTCGATGCGAGCGCGCTTTACGCCCGGAACCTCCTCAATTTTCTGGGTCTCATCATCGACAAGGACAAGGCGCTGAAGATCGACCCCGCCGACGAGATCATCAAGGGCACCTTGCTGACGCAGGGCGGCGCCGTCATCCACCCCGCCCTGGCGAAAAGCGCGGCGGTGGCCGCGGTCGAGAATACGGGTCAGGCAGCAGGAGATTGAGCCGCAATGGACAGCCCCGCCCTCCTTTCCCAGCGCGCGGCCGAGCTGGCCGGCAATGCCCGCGATCTGTCGCAGAGCCTCGATCAGCTCGCCCAGCAGATCGGGCAGACGGCAACGCAAGCCGCGCATGGCGGCTCGCCCTTCGTTTTCGAGCTCACGGTCTTCGTGCTCGCCTGCTTCGTCGGCTATTACGTGGTCTGGCGCGTCACGCCGGCGCTCCACTCGCCGCTGATGAGCGTCACCAACGCCGTCTCCAGCGTCATCATCGTCGGCGCCCTCATCGCCGCCGGACCCGAGCATTTCCCCTTCCACAAGCTGATGGGCTTCATCGCCGTCATCCTTGCCTCGGTCAACATCTTCGGCGGCTTCATCGTCACCCAGCGCATGCTGCAGATGTTCAAGAAGAAGCCGGCAAAGTGAGGGCCCGGACGTGAGCCAAGACTTCGCTGCCCTCCTTTATCTTCTCGCCTCGGTCTGCTTCATCATGGCGCTGCGCGGGCTGTCCTCGCCCGTAACGGCGCGCGCCGGCAACGCCTATGGCATCGCCGGCATGGTGATCGCGGTGGGCACGACGCTTGCCGGGCCGCAGGTGCTGAGCTACTGGGCGATCGTCGTCGCCATCCTCATCGGCGGCGCGATCGGCACCTACATCGCGCTGCAGATCCAGATGACGGCGCTGCCGCAGCTCGTCGCCGCCTTCCACAGCCTCGTCGGCCTCGCCGCCGTCTGCGTTGCCATCGCCGCCTACGCCTCGCCGCAATCCTACGGAATCGGCACGCCCGGCGCGATCTATACCGGCAGCCTCGTCGAGATGGGGCTCGGCACGGCCATCGGCGCCATCACCTTCACCGGCTCGATCGTCGCCTTCTCGAAGCTGCAAGGGCTCGTCTCCGGGAAGCCTCTCGTCTTCGCCGGGCAGCATCCGCTGAATGCCGTTCTCGGCCTCGCGCTCCTCGCCCTTCTCGGCTGGTTCGTCGCCGGGCAGCCGACCGCGGCCTTCATCCTCCTCATCCTCCTCGCTTTCGCGCTCGGCTTTCTCCTCATCCTGCCGATCGGCGGCGCCGACATGCCCGTCGTCATCTCGATGCTGAACTCCTATTCGGGATGGGCGGCCTGCGGCATCGGCTTCACCCTCGGCAACAGCGCGCTCATCATCACCGGCGCGCTCGTCGGCTCCTCGGGCGCCATCCTCAGCTACATCATGTGCAAGGGGATGAACCGGTCGATCTTCAACGTCATTCTCGGCGGCTTCGGCGGGGAGGGTGCGCTGCCGGGGGCGGGGGCGGGCCGCGCCGACCGGACGGTCAAGTCGGGGAGCGCCGAGGACGCGGCCTTCATCATGAAGAATGCCGCCTCGATCATCATCGTGCCGGGCTACGGCATGGCGGTCGCGCAGGCCCAGCATGCGCTGCGCGAGATGGCCGACATCCTGAAGAAGGCGGGCGTCGTCGTCCGCTATGCGATCCATCCCGTCGCGGGCCGCATGCCCGGGCATATGAACGTGCTCCTCGCAGAGGCCAACGTGCCCTATGACGAGGTGCTGGAGCTCGAGGAGATCAATCGCGATTTCGCCTCGACCGACGTCGCCTTCGTCATCGGCGCCAACGACGTGACCAATCCGGCGGCCAAGACCGACCCGTCCTCGCCCATCTACGGCATGCCGATCCTCGATGTCGAGAAGGCGAAGACCGTGCTCTTCGTCAAACGCTCGATGGCCTCGGGCTATGCCGGCGTCGAGAACGAGCTCTTCTACCACGACAACACGATGATGCTGTTCGGCGACGCCAAGAAAATGTGCGAGGAGATCGTCAAAGCCCTCGAATAACTAAAATGAAGTGTAGTTAATAGATTATTTACGTGGCCCTATGCCGTCGCGTGGCGACGTGTTAACATCCGCCTCCAGTGCCATACAGCGGAGGAATGCCATGTCGCTCAGGATCAACTCCGAGGCCCCGAACTTCACCGCGGAAACGACCCAGGGAACCATCAATTTTCACGAATGGATCGGGGATGGCTGGGCCATCCTCTTCTCCCACCCCAAGGATTTCACGCCGGTCTGCACCACCGAGCTCGGCTATATGGCCGGCCTGAAGCCGCAGTTCGACAAGCGCAACTGCAAGATCCTCGGGCTCAGCGTCGATCCCGTCGGCAGCCATGCGAAATGGGCCAAGGACATCGAGGAGACGCAGGGCCACGCGGTTAATTACCCCCTCGTCGGCGATCCCGAATTGAAGGTGGCAAAGCTCTACGACATGCTGCCGGCCGAGGCCGGGAGCAGCGCCGAGGGGCGGACGCCTGCCGACAACGCCACCGTGCGCTCGGTTTTCATCATCGGCCCCGACAAGAAGATCAAGGCGATGCTCACCTATCCGATGAGCAGCGGCCGCAATTTCGACGAGGTGCTGCGCCTCCTCGATTCCTGCCAGTTGTCGGCCAAGCACAATATCGCGACGCCGGTCAACTGGAAGCCGGGCGAGGACATCATCATCCCGCCCTCGGTGAGCGACGAGCAGGCAAAGCAGAAGTTCCCGCAGGGCTGGAAGACGCTGAAGCCCTATCTGCGCGTGGCTCCGCAGCCTCGCGCCTGATCGTCTCTCTCGGCCTTCAGCAAAGCAAAAGGCCCGCCGGCGCGTCCGGCGGGCCTTCGTTTCGGCGCGGCTCGCGCGCCCCTTGCTCAGTAACCCTCGCGGTCCATGCGCTTGCGCAGCAGCTTGCGGTAGCGGCGGACCGCCTCCGCCTTTTCACGGGCCTTGCGCTCGGATGGCTTCTCGTAGCTGCGACGGAGCTTCATTTCGCGGAAGATGCCCTCACGCTGCATCTTCTTCTTCAGCGCACGCAGCGCCTGATCGACATTGTTGTCGCGGACGAGAACTTGCACGAGCGAGCCACTCCTTTCAAAGCCACGGTCAAGGCGAACGCCAACAGGCCGCGAAGCCGCAGCCGGCAACATCTTTTAACACGGCGGGGTGGTGTTGTGAAGCGGCCCGGTTGGGTTGCCGGTATCCGCTGCCCCGTGCGGGCGCATTCCCCGGCTGCTCGCCTTTACCGCGCTCCACGGCGCCGCCATATTGGTGGCATGTCGATCCTGAAGATCGCGCGCATGGGGCATCCGATCCTGCGCGGCGTCGCGGCGCCGGTCGAGGATCCGACCGCGCCCGCGGTGAAGCGCCTCGTCGCCGACATGATCGAAACGCTGGACGACATCGCCGGGGCAGGGCTGGCGGCGCCGCAAGTGCATGTCGCACAGCGCGTCGTCATCTTCCGCGTGCCGGCGGAGCGCGTGACCGGCCGGCCCGGCGACACCGCGCAGGAGCTCACAATCCTCGTCAACCCCGTCATCGAGGCCTTGTCGGGGCCGATGGAGCTTGGCTGGGAAGGCTGCCTTTCGGTGCCGGGGCTGCGCGGCGCGGTGCCGCGCCATTCCCGCATCCGCTATCGCGGCACGACGCCGGACGGGGCCGAGATCGAGCGCGAGGTCGAGGGCTTTCATGCGCGCGTCGTGCAGCATGAATGCGACCATCTCGACGGCATTCTTTATCCGCAGCGGATGACCGATCACCGCCTCCTCGTTTTCGTCGAGGAGTGGCAGCGCCATCCGATCGATCTCGCCGCGCTCGCCGCGGAGTGACGATCGGCGCCAGAGAGGCCCCGAGGGCCGGGAGGGCAGTCATGGACGAGATCGCGGCGAAGGATCGCCTGCTTCTGGCGGTGCTCCCCAACGTGCCTTTCGATGGCTGGTCGGTCACCGCCCTGCGGGCGGGAGCGCGCAGCCTCGGGCTTTCGGACTGCGAAGCCATGGCGCTTTTCCCGCGGGCCGGGGCGGGGCTCGTCGCCTGGTTCAGTCGCTGGGCCGATCGCGAGATGCTGCGCCGCGTCAGCGGCCCCGAATTCGAGCTCCTTAAAATCCGCGAGCGCATCGCCGCCGCCCTCTGCGCGCGTCTCGATGCGCTCGATCCGCATCGCGAGGCGGCGCGGCGCGCCCTCGCACTGCTCGCCTTGCCGCAGCACGCGGTGCTGGGGCTGCGCCTCCTCTACGACACCGTCGATGCTGCCTGGTACGCGGCCGGCGACACCGCGACCGACTTCAATTTCTATACGAAGCGCGGCCTTCTCGCCGCCGTCTATGCCGCGACCATGCTCTACTGGCTCGACGACCGCTCCCCCGGCAGCGTCGACAGCCGCGCCTTCCTCGACCGCCGCATCGCCGATGCGATGGCGATTCCGCGATTGACGAGCCGCCTGCGCGAGGCCTTCGATCGCCTGCCCAACCCGGCGCGACTCTTCCGCGCGGCGCAGCGGCGGTAGCGGCGGCTCAGCCGCGCGGCAAGAGGCGCGTCACATGGCCCATCTTGCGGCCGGGCCGCGCCTCGCTCTTGCCGTAAATATGGACCTTCGCCGAGGGGTCGGCGATCCATTCCCGCCAGCGCTCGACCTCGTCGCCGATGAGGTTCTTCATGACCGCATCGCAATGGCGTGCGGTCGAGCCCAGGGGCAGACCGCAGATGGCGCGGACATGCTGCTCGAACTGGCTGGTCGCGCAGGCGTCCAAGGTCCAGTGGCCGGAATTGTGCGGTCGCGGCGCCAGCTCGTTGACGAGGAGCTCGCCGCTGCGCGTCAGGAACATCTCGACAGCGAGGAGGCCGATGACGCCCAGCCTGTCCGCGACATGGCGGGCGATCGCCTCGGCCCGTATCGCCGCCTCGGGGGCGATCCGGGCGGGCGCCACCGTCGTGTCGAGAATGTGGTTGACGTGCCGGTTCTCGACCGGCGAATAGGTCGCGTCGGCGCCGGACGCGTTGCGCGCGATGATGACCGAGACCTCGCAGGCGAAATCGACGAAGCCTTCGAGAATGGCGATCGCGCCGCCGAGGCGGCGCCAGGCCTCGGCGAGATCGCTGTCCGGGCCGAGCATCACCTGGCCCTTGCCGTCATAGCCGAGGCGCACCGTCTTGAGGACGCCGCGCGGGCCGATCTGCTGCGCCGCCCGGCGCAGGTCAGCGAGGCTGTTGACGGCGCGGTATTCCGTCGTCGCCACGCCGACCGAGCGCAGGAAGTCCTTCTCCTCGAGCCGGTCCTGGGTGATGCGGAGGACCTCGGGGCCGGGATGCATCGGCTTGCCGCGCGCGGTGATGAATTCGGCCGTCGCGGCCGGCACGTTCTCGAACTCGAAGGTGACGACGTCGACGGCGGCGGCGAAGCGGGCGAGCGCCGCCTCGTCATCGAAGGGGGCGCGGGTGACGAAGGGAGTGACGAGGCCGGCCGGACTCTCCGCCTCCGGCGTGAAGACATGCGAGCGGTAGCCGAGCCGCGCCGCCGCTCCGACGAGCATGCGGCCGAGCTGGCCGCCGCCGAGGATGCCGATCGTCGAGCCGGGCGCCAGCATCAGCGCGGCGCCTCCTCCGGCGCCTCGGCGACGCCTTCGGTCTGCTCTTGACGCCAGGCATCGAGTGCGGCGGCGATCGTCGGATCGGCAAGCGCCAGGATGGCGGCGGCGAGGAGAGCGGCGTTGACGGCCCCGGCAGTGCCGATGGCCAGCGTCCCGACCGGCACGCCGCCCGGCATCTGGACGATCGACAAGAGGCTGTCGAGCCCCTTCAACGCCCGCGATTCGATCGGAACGCCGAGGACCGGGAGCGGCGTCATGGAGGCGATCATGCCGGGCAGATGGGCGGCGCCTCCGGCTCCCGCGATCACCACTTTGAGGCCGCGGCTGCGGGCCGATTCCGCGTAGTGGACGAGCCGGCGCGGCGTGCGGTGCGCCGAGACGATTCGCGTCTCATGGGCGATGCCGAGGCGCGCCAATGTCTCGGCGGCATGGCGCATCGTCTCCCAATCCGAGCGGCTGCCCATGACGATGCCGACGACCGGCGGGTCCCCTTCCATTGCCGATTTGCCCGTTTCCGCAAAAGAGGCGCATTATAGGGTTGCACCCGGCGGCGGCAAGTCTGCGCTGCCCTTCGCATTTTGTTTTACCTCGTGTTACGGAATTCATCTAATATTCGCCGTGCCGCGGGCGGAGTGCTCGGCGGCGCCGAAATGTATCCCGGAGTCCTCCGGCAAATTCCGCTTTGATGGAAATCCGCGACACCAAATCCCTGTCGAGCATCGCCGCGGTGAAGAGGGCGGTGCGGCGCGAGGCGTCGGGCGCGCCCGCCGCGGCCGGCATCGAAGAGACCGTGTCGCTCGCCGGCATTCCCGAGGCGGAGATGACCCCCCGCGTCCGGCGGGCGATCATGGGCCTCCTCGGCGAGGTCGATCGTCTGCGCCGCGAGCTCGAGGATTCGCGCAACCGCATCGCCTTTTTGGAGCGCCTCGCCGACGAGGACTCGCTCATGCCGATCGCCAATCGCCGGGCCTTCGTGCGCGAACTGTCGCGGATGATGGGCTTTGCCCAGCGCTACGGCACGCCGTCGAGCATCGTCTATTTCGACCTCAACGGGCTGAAGGCCATCAACGACCAGTGTGGCCACGCCGCGGGCGATGCCGCCCTCCAGCACGTGGCGCAAATTCTCGTCGACAGCGTGCGCAACACCGATGTGGTCGGCCGCATCGGCGGCGACGAGTTCGGCGTGCTCCTCGTTCAGACCGACGAGGAGACGGCGCGGCGCAAGGCCGATGTGCTCGCCGCCGCCATCGCCGCCCGTCCGCTGCCCTGGCAGGGGAAGGAAATCGCCCTTTCGGCCGCCTACGGCACCTATTCCTTCAGCGGCGGCGAGAACGCCGCCGACGCCCTCGATGCGGCCGACCGGGCCATGTACATGCTGAAGAAGCAGCAGCGCAGCCAGGCGAAGGGGTGAGCGACGGCGTCACGCGATGATGTCGGGCAGGAGCTGGCTCTCGAGCTTGGTGATGAGGTCCTTCAGCACCAGCTTGCGCTTCTTGAGGCGCTGCAACTGGAGCTGGTCGAACGGCGCCTGCTCGGCAAGCCGGGCGATCACCGCGTCGAGATCGCGATGCTCGCTGCGCAAGGCTTCCAGCTTCGCCTTCGCGGCTTCGATGTCGAGATCCATGATGCGTAAAACGGGCTTGTCCGCGGCTGCCGCGAGACTATAGCAAAATTCGCGTTAGATAGTGAGTGTGGCGGCGCCCGCGGGGGCGGGCGCCGAGAGGCGAGCAACAGTCCGGAGATGGCAGTGACCGCGGCACCGGCGAAGACCATCGGCATCCTGACGAGCGGCGGCGATTGCGCCGGGCTGAACGCCGTCATTCGCGCCGTCGCCTGCCGCGCCATCGAGGGCTATGGCTGGCGCGTCCTCGGCATCCGCCAGGGGACGATGGGGCTGATGCGGCGCCCCGTCGAGTTCGAGGAGCTGGGGCCCTCCGTCTTCAGCAGCACCATGCTGCGCATGGGCGGCACCATTCTCGGCACCACCAACAAAGGCAATCCCTTCGCGTTTCCGATGCCGGACGGCAGCCTGCGCGACCGCTCGGAGGAGCTCATCGAGGGCTATCGCGAGCTCGGCCTCGACGCTCTCATCGGCATCGGCGGCGACGGCAGCTTCGCCATTCTGCGGCGCCTGGCGCAGCAGGGGGGCTTCCCGCTCGTCGGCATTCCGAAGACGATCGACAACGATCTCGACGCGACCGAGAACGCCGTCGGCTATCAATCGGCGGTGGCGGTCGCGACCGAGGCGCTCGACCGCCTGCAGCCGACGGCGGCGAGCCACGACCGCGTCATGATCCTCGAAGTCATGGGCCGCGATGCCGGGCACATCGCGCTCGCCGCCGGCATCGCGGGCGGCGCCGATGTCATCCTCATCCCCGAGATCGCCTACACCATCGAGAATGTCGCGGCGCATATCGAGCGGGTGCGCCGGCGCGGCCGCAACTTCGCCCTCGTCGTCGTCGCCGAGGCCGTCAAGGACAGCTTCGGCCAGCAGGTGCGCCAGCGCCATGGCATCGGCACGGAGACCTATGGCGGCATCGGCCATCTGCTGGGCGCCACTATCTCCAAGGTCACCGGCGCCGAGACCCGCGTCACCGTGCTGGGGCATGTTCAGCGCGGCGGTCAGCCGACCGCGAATGACCGCCTCATCGCCTCCTCCTTCGGCGTCCATGCCGTCGACCTCATCGCCGCCGGCCGCTTCGACCGCATGGTCGCCTGGCAAAACCGCCAGGTCGTCGACGTCCCGCTCGGCAAGGCGATCGCGGCCCCGCATCTCGTCGACCCGCATGGCGCCATGGTGCGCACCGCCCGCAGCCTCGGCATCTGCCTCGGCGATTGCTGAGGACCCGGCGGCGCTAGGCCATCTCCTCCTTGGCGAGCCCCGCGGCGATCTGAAAGAAGGCGCGCACTCCCGGCACCTGCCGCCGTTCGGCAAGGCAGGCGACGTATTCGCGGACCACGAGCTCGCGCTCGCTCAAACCGATAAGGGCGAGGCGGTCGTCGCGGCCGAACTCGCCGGCGAAGATGACGCCGATCCCGAAGCCCGCGGCGACGACCTCGCGCACGGCCTCGCGGCTCTCGATGGTCATGACGTTGCCGAGCTCGATTCCGGCCGCCCGCCGCGCCCGCTCGAACTCCTCGCGCGTGACCGAGCCCGGCTCGCGCAGCACCATGTCGCGCCCGGCGAGGTTGGCGATCGAGATCGTCTCGCGCCCCGCCCATTCATGCCCCCGCGGCACGAAGACGGCGAGGCGGTCGCGGCGGTAGGGGATGGCATGGAAGCGCGGCTGCGGCGGCTGCTTCGCCGTGACGCCGACATCGGTCTCGTAATCGGCGAGGCTGCGCAGCACCGCCTCGGAATTGCCGATATTGAGCGAGAAGCGCACGCCCTGGTGGCGGCGCCGCAGCTCGGTCATGACGGGAAGGACATGGAAGGCGTTGTCGGCGCCGATCTTGAGCTGGAGGATGGAGGGCGCCTTGGCGCCGGCGAGGAGCGCCTCGGCCTCGCTTTCGAGCGCAAAGAGGCGGTCGGTGATGGCGTAGAGCTGGCGGCCGAAGGCGGTGAGCTGCGCGCCGCGGCCGCGGCGCTCGAAAAGGTGGACGTCATAGGCGAGCTCCAACGCCTTGACCTGACCCGAGAGCGCCGGCTGGCCGATGCCGGCGCCGCGCGCGGCGCGGGTGAAGCTGCCTTCACGGGCGACGAGGTGGAAGGCGCGAAGCTGGCTGTGGTTCATATCGATAATCCTGATATCAGTCATCAGAACTATGTATTAGACTGATTTGAGCGCATGCGGTATCCCCATCAGCACCGCCAGAAAGGATACCGCTCGATGCCGTCTGCCCCGCGCCCACCGGCCGCCTCGGAAACCGGCGATCCCATCCTGCTGACGCCGGGACCGCTCACCACCTCGCGCTCGGTCAAGGCGGCGATGCTCCATGATTGGGGCTCGCGCGACGACGAATTCATCCGCACCAATGCCGCGGTGCTGGACCGCATCACGGCGCTCGCCGGCGGCGTCGGGACGCATCTCACGGTACCGGTGCAGGGCAGCGGCACCTTCGCCGTCGAGGCCATGCTGACCACCTTCGTGCCGCGCCAGGGCAAGGTGCTCATCCTCGTCAACGGCGCCTATGGCAAGCGCGCGGCCAAGATCTGCGACTACGCCGGCCGCGCCTATGCGCTGCTGGAGACGGCCGAGGACACGCCGCCCGATTCGCGTCGTCTCGCGGCGATGCTCGAAGCCGATCCGGCGATCACCCATGTCTTCGCCGTCTATTGCGAGACGACGAGCGGCATCCTCAACCCCATTGCCGAGATCGCTTCTGTCGTCGAGCGCCAGGGCCGGCGCCTCCTCGTCGACGCCATGAGCGCCTTCGGCGCCTTGCCGGTCGATGCGCGGGAGCTGCGCTTCGAGGCGCTCGCCGCGTCCAGCAACAAATGCCTCGAAGGCGTGCCCGGCATGGGCTTCGTCATCTGCGACAAGGCGGCGCTCGCGGCGGCCAAGGGCAATGCGACGACGCTTTCCCTCGACCTCCACGACCAATGGGCGGCGATGGAGCGGACGAAGCAATGGCGCTTCACCCCGCCCATCCATGTCATCGTCGCGCTGCACCGGGCGATCGAGGAGCATGCGGCCGAAGGCGGCGTCGCCGGGCGCGGCGCCCGCTATGCCGCGAATTGCCGCATTCTCCTCGACGGCATGCGCGCCCTCGGCTTCCAATCGCTGCTGCCCGACCGGCTGCAGGCGCCGATCATCGTCACCTTCCACATGCCGCGCGATCCGCGCTTTGCCTTCGAGGTCTTCTACGACAAGCTGCGCCAGCGCGGCTATGTCATCTATCCCGGCAAGCTGACCGTCGCCGACAGCTTCCGCATCGGCTGCATCGGCCGCCTCGGTGCCGAGCACATGCAGGGCGCCGTCGCCGCCGTCCGCGAGGTCATCGCCGAGATGGGGGTGAGCGAATGCGGCGCGAGGCACGCGGCGTGAACGGAGATCGCGCCGAGGTCGCCGTCAACGGGCGCCGCTACGCGGCGCCGCGCGGCCCGGTCGTCGTCGTCTGCGTCGACGGCTCGGAGCCCGGCTATATCGAGAGCGCCGTCGAGCACGGCCGCGCGCCGTTCCTTGAGCGCATGCTGAAGGACGGCACCAACCGCCTCGCCGATTGCGTGGTGCCGAGCTTCACCAATCCCAACAATCTGTCGATCGTCACCGGCGTGCCGCCCAGCGTGCACGGCATCTGCGGCAACTATTTCTACGATCCGGAGAGCGGCGCCGAGGTGATGATGAACGACCCGCGCTTTCTGCGGGCGCCTACCATCTTCGCCGCCTTCCAGGGCGCGGGCGCGCGCATCGCCATCATCACCGCCAAGGACAAGCTGCGGCGGCTGCTCGGGAACGGCCTCCGGCTCGGGCCCGGCCGCGCCGTCTGCTTCTCAGCCGAGCAGGCCGACAAGGCGAGCCTTCCCGAGAACGGCATCGACGGGGTCCTCGATTTCGTCGGGCTGCCGCTTCCCGGCGTCTACAGCGCCGCCCTCTCGGAATTCGTCTTCGCCGCCGGCGTCTGCCTGATGGAGCGCGACCGGCCGGACCTCATGTATCTCTCCACCACCGACTACATTCAGCACAAGCACGCGCCCGGCGACCCTGTCGCCGACGATTTCTACGCGATGATGGACCGCTATCTGGCGCGGCTCGACGAGCTGGGCGCGCTGATCGCGCTCACCGCCGATCACGGCATGAACGCCAAGCACGATGCGGGCGGCGCGCCCGACGTCATCTACCTCCAGGATGTGCTCGACGAATGGCTCGGGCGCGAGGCGACGCGCGTCATCCTGCCGATCACCGACCCCTACGTCGTGCATCATGGCGCGCTCGGCTCCTTCGCCACCGTGTATCTCGGCCGCAAGGACCTCGTCGCCGACACGCTCGCGCGCCTCGAGGCGCTGCCCGGCATCGAGCTGGCGCTGCCGCGCGACGAAGCCTGCCGCCGTTTCGAGCTGCCGGCCGACCGCATGGGCGACATCGTCGTCGTCGCGACCCGGCACAAGGTGCTCGGCACCAGCCGCGCCCGGCACGACCTCTCCGGCCTCACCGAGCCGCTGCGCTCGCATGGCGGCCTTTCCGAGCAGCGCGTCCCGCTCCTTCTCAACCGCCGGAGCGATCTGCCCTCGGACCGTCGCCTCCGCAATTTCGACATCTTCGATGTGGCTTTGAATCATGCTCGCTAAGCAATCTGCTCCGCGTCCCGCTTCGACCCTGCGCCGCGAATCCCTCCGCCTTGCCGGCCGCAAGGTGGAGACCGACGCGGTCCTCGAAGTCATGAATCCTTACGACAACAGCGTCGTCGGAACGGTGCCGCGGGCGACGCCGGCTCTTGTCCGCGAGGCCTTCGACATCGCATACGCCTACAAGCCCAAGCTGACGCGCTACGAGCGGCAGCGAATTCTGCTCGCGACGGCGGAGCGGCTCATCGCCCGCAAGGAGGAGATCGCCGATCTCATCACCGCCGAGAGCGGGCTCTGCAAGAAGGATTCGCTCTACGAGGTTGGTCGCGCCTACGACGTCTTCACCTTCGCAGGCCAGCTCTGCCTCCTCGATGACGGCCAGGTCTTCTCCTGCGACCTGACGCCGCACGGCAAGCAGCGCAAGATCTTCACGCTGCGCCAGCCGCTGAACGCCATCAGCGCCATCACGCCCTTCAACCATCCGCTCAACATGGTGGCGCACAAGCTGGCGCCCGCCATCGCCACCAACAATTGCGTCGTGCTGAAGCCGACCGAGCTGACACCGTTGACGGCGCTCCTCCTCGCCGATGTGCTCTACGAGGCGGGGCTGCCGCCGCAGATGCTGTCGGTCGTGACCGGCAGCCCGGCCGATATCGGCGACGAGATGATCGTCAACCCGAAGGCCGATCTCATCACCTTCACCGGGAGCGTGCGCGTCGGCAAGTACATCGCCGAGAAGGCGGGCTACAAGCGCCTCGTCCTCGAACTCGGCGGCAACGATCCGCTCATCGTCATGGAGGATGCGGATCTGGAGAAGGCGGCTGAGCTCGCCGTCGCCGGCGCCACCAAGAATTCGGGCCAGCGCTGCACGGCGGTGAAGCGCATCCTCGTCGTCGAGGCCGTCGCCGAGGCGTTCGCGGCTCTCGTCACGGCCAAGGCGAAGAAGCTCAAATGCGGCGACCCCATGGATGCGGAGACCGATGTCGGCACCGTCATCACCGAGCGCGCGGCGATGCTCTT
>JAJPHB010000009.1 GCA_021325525.1 Alphaproteobacteria bacterium | reverse complement strand
GGGCCGCCGCTTCACCCCATCGGCCCATATGGGCCGCGGCCCACAGGCCAAAGAGCTTGTTGCGCCGCAACATGATGCGGAGCGAGAAATCGAGATCCCCTGACTGCTTCTCGAAGACTGGCTCGCCGCGCGCAACTCTTGGCATTCGGTCTCTCCTCTGGGCGATGCGACGGCGCTCGTGACGGCGCTCGTAAGAGGAGCGGCGCGGCGTCCCCGGCCGCTCCCCTAGCGGCAGCTCACGCTGCCGCCTTCACGTCGATCTTCTTCTGCTGCTTGCGGGCTTCGGCCGTCTTCGGCAGCGTCACCGTAAGGACGCCCTTGGAGAAATCGGCGGTGATCTTGTCGCGATCCACTCCTTCGGGCAGGTAGAAGCTGCGCTGGAACGCGCCGTAGGCGCGCTCGGACAGATAGCAATTTCCGTCCTTCTCCTCCGTCTCCTGGCGCTTCTCGCCTTTGAGGACGAGCATGTCTCCGGTGACCGAGACATCGACATCCTTCTCGTCGATCCCCGGCAGCTCGGCGGCGATCTTGTATGCCTTGCCGTCCTCGCTGATCTCGACAGCGGGAGCTGCGAACGTGAAGGTGCGTTGCGGGCGCCATGCTGGCTCAAAGTCGAAGAGGTGCCGCAATGAGGGGAAGCCGAATCCGCCGGCAAACCGGTCGAACAGCCGATCGATCTCGCTGCGGAAGGGTTGCCAGACATCGGGTGGCGACGACGGCCGCATGGGCTGCGCCTTCCTCACCTCGACGGGAGTGTGAACCATGATTGACCTCCGATGGTGGACGAACGAGGGGTGAATTCACCCCGCGGCTAGACTGCCGGACTGCGCCATGCCGGGCATTGATCCACGTCAAGTTCCGAGCGCGCCGCTGCCAAGAGTGACTTGACCAGGATCAAGGCCTGGCCGCGCTCGATCTGCCGACATTCGCCAGCGTCCCGGCGAGAGCCCGCGTCCGGTGCCACGAGGTGAGGAGCAGCTCCGATGATTCTGCGCCGTTTACGCCTCCGCGAACGGATCGCGCGATGGTGCCGTGGCGGTCGCGCGACGCCGGCGCCCAGCAAGGAAGAGACCGCTGCCTGCCTCGCCCGGCTCGCTGCGCTGTCACCGACCGAAGCCGTCGCCGCGCTCGCCAGCCGCGCTGATGGCCTCGCCGACAGTGAGGCAGCGGAGCGGCTCGCCATTCACGGCCCGAATGCCGTCGCTCACGAAATCCGGCAAGGCGTCCTGCGCCAGTTCGCGGCGCGGCTGTGGACACCGCTCAACCTCATGCTGCTCGGTCTCGCCGCCGCTTCCCTCGCGCTTGGCGACCCGCGTGCCGCCGCCGTCATCACGGCGATGGTCGCTCTCAGCGTCGGACTGTCCTTTGTCCAGGAATACCGGTCCAGCAATGCGGCGGCGGAGTTGCGCGCCATGGTGCGAACGACGGCGACGGTGTTGCGAGCGCAGGCGACCGTCCTCGCATCGCCGGTTCCGGGCGAAGCCGGCGATGGTGGAGGCTCGCGGCGCACTGATGTTCCCATCGAGTGCCTCGTACCCGGCGACATCGTCATGCTCTCCGCCGGAGACATGGTCCCGGCCGATCTTCGGCTCCTCGCCGCCAAGGGTCTCTATCTGAACGAGGCAGCGCTGACCGGCGAGGCGCTGCCGGCGGAAAAGTCGGCGAAAGCGTGCCATCCCGATGTGACGACCCCACTGGAGCTGGCCAACATGTGCTTCATGGGCACCAATGTCGTGAGCGGCGCGGCGACCGGCATCGTCGCCCTCACTGGCCGCAGCACCTATTTCGGACATGTCGCCGACAAGATCGTACGGGGCCGGGCGCCCACGAGCTTCGAGAAGGGGTTGAACCGGTTCGTTTGGTTGATGATCCGCTTCATGATCGTCATGGCACCGGCGGTATTCCTCATCAACGGCTTCACTAAGGGCGACTGGTTCGAGGCGCTTCTATTTGCCGTCGCCGTCGCCGTCGGTTTGACGCCGGAGATGCTGCCCATGATCGTGACCGTCAATTTGGCCAAGGGCGCGCTTGCGATGTCCCGCAAGAAGGCGATCGTCAAGCGCCTCAACGCCATCCAGAATTTCGGCGCGATGGACGTGCTGTGCACGGACAAGACGGGCACGCTGACGCAAGACCGCATCATTCTGAAGCGTCATCTCGATCTGCGCGGCGGCGAATCCGATAAGGTGCTCGAATTCGCCTATCTCAACAGCTTCTTTCAATCGGGGTTGAAGAATCTGCTGGATATCGCCGTCCTGAAGCATGCCGAGCTGCACCGGGACCTGCACGTCGAACGGGAGTTCAAGAAGATCGACGAGGTGCCGTTCGATTTCGAGCGGCGGCGAATGTCCGTCGTCCTGGAAAAATCCGACGGGGCGCACCTTCTCATTTGCAAGGGAGCGGTCGAAGAGATCTTCAGCGCTTGCGTCGCATACGAAATCGATGGCCGACGAGGCGCCCTCGATCAAAATCATTTCCGCATCGCACAAGCCGAAACGGCCGAGCTCAACGCCGACGGTTTCCGCGTCGTCGCCGTCGCCTATAAGGAGCTCGGCGCGCCGCAAGGCGCCTATTCGCCCGCCGATGAATGCGACCTCACCTTGCTCGGTTACATCGCCTTCCTCGATCCGCCGAAGGACAGTGCCGCGGCGGCGATCACAGCGCTCGGCCGCCACGGGATAGAAGTCAAGATCCTGACCGGCGACAACGAAATCGTGACGCGCAAGATCTGCGCCGAGGTGGGCCTGCCGACCGAGCGCATCGTGCTCGGGAAGGAGATCGATGCGCTGTCGGCGGACGCGCTTGCCGATCTCGCCCGGTCGGTGAACGTCTTTGCCAAGCTATCGCCGACGCAGAAGGCCGCCGTCATTGCCGCCCTCCAGCGCAGCGGACATGTCGTCGGTTATCTCGGGGACGGCATCAATGATGGCCCTGCCCTGAAGGCGGCGGATATCGGCATATCGGTCGACACGGCGGTCGACATCGCGAAGGAGTCGGCGGATATCATTCTCCTCGCCAAGAGCCTCGCCGTGCTCGATGCAGGCGTCGTCGAGGGCCGCAGGGTCTTCGGGAATATCACGAAATACATCAAGATGGGCGCCAGCTCGAACTTCGGAAATATGTTCAGCGTGATCGGCGCCAGCCTGTTTCTGCCCTTCCTGCCGATGGCGCCGCTCCAGGTCCTCGCCAACAATCTGCTCTATGACTTCTCGCAGACGGCGATTCCTACGGACAATGTCGATGACGAGTATCTCGATACGCCCCGCCGTTGGGAAATCGGGAGCATCATGAAGTTCATGATCCTCATCGGCCCGATCAGCTCGATCTTCGACTATGTCACCTATGTCGTGATGCTGTCCGTGTTCGGCGCCTGGAGCAATCCGCCGCTGTTTCAGACAGGCTGGTTTGTCGAGTCGCTGCTCACCCAGACCCTCATCATTCATATCATCCGGACGGCCAAGATTCCGTTCATCCAAAGCCGCGCCAGCGTGGAGCTCATAGCCACAAGCCTGACAATTGCAGCGCTCGGCATCTTGATCCCGTTCACGAGAGCGGGCGACGTGCTCGGCTTCGAACCTCTGCCCGACGGCTATTGGCCTATTCTCGCGCTCATTCTGTCGAGCTATGCCGTGCTGACGCATGTGGCGAAGGCGTGGTTCGTCCGCCGTTTCGGCATGGCTTAGCCCGGGGGAGCGCCCCTCGCCGGATGCCGCGCGGGCATCGCGCGGATGGCCATGCGGCTCTTCTCCTTCGCGAGGGCAGCTGAAGCCATTGCATCGGCGCGAAGGCCGTCGCGTTGAGCTAGATCAAATCGCTTTGAACGAGAGCTGCCATTTTCGATCGCGCGCACCAGATTGTTGGCGTCCGCGGGGGTGCGAAGGCGGCCATCGATCCGGCGAGGAGAGCGAATGTCGGTCCGCAATCTCGACAAGATGTTCCAGCCGCGCTCGCTCGCCCTCATCGGGGCCTCGGCGCATGCAGGCTCCGTCGGCGCCGTCCTCCTCCGCAATCTGCGGCGCGCCGCGTTCAATGGACCCGTCGCGCTGGTCAACCCGCAGCACAAGGCGCTCGATGGCCTCCCTGTCGTCCCCGATGTCGCAAGCTTGCCTGCGGCGCCCGATCTCGCCGTCATCGCGACGCCGCCCGAGACGGTTCCGGGCCTCATCGCCGCGCTCGGCGAGCGCGGAACGCGCGCGGCCGTCATCATCACCGCCGGCTTCGGCGAAGTCGGGGAGCGGGGCCGCTCGCTGCAGAAGGCGGTGCTTGAAGCGGCGCGGCCGTTTCTGCTGCGCGTCGTCGGCCCCAATTGCGTCGGCATCATGGTGCCGCGCCTCGGTCTCGACGCCACCTTCGCGCATATCGCGGCGCATAGCGGCGATCTCGCCTTCATCAGCCAGTCCGGCGCGATGATCACGGCGGTTCTCGACTGGGCGGCGCCGCGCGGCATCGGCTTTTCGCATGTCGTCTCGCTCGGCGACATGGCCGATGTCGATTTCGGCGACATGCTCGACTATCTCGCCGCCGACGGCACCACGCGCGCCATCCTGCTCTATGTCGAAGCCATCAAGGAGGCGCGCAAATTCATGTCGGCCGCGCGCGCCGCGGCGCGCGCGAAGCCGGTGCTGGTCGTCAAAGTCGGGCGGTTTGCCGAAGGCGCGCGTGCGGCAGCATCGCACACCGGCGCGCTCGCCGGTGCCGACGCGGTTTATGACGCCGCCTTTCGCCGCGCCGGCCTTTTGCGCGTTGGCGACATGAACGACCTCTTCGCCGCCGTCGAGACGCTCGCGGTCATGGGTCCGCAAAATGGCGAGCGTCTTGCGATTCTGACCAATGGCGGCGGTCCGGGCGTGCTCGCGATCGACGCACTCGTCGCG
>JAJPHB010000081.1 GCA_021325525.1 Alphaproteobacteria bacterium | reverse complement strand
GCCGTAACGAGGCCAAGTCATTGGAATATAACGAACTCGCCCTCACCCTGACCCTCTCCCCCAAGCGGGAGAGGGAATTTTGACAAGGTCCCGCAAGCGGGAGAGGGCTGTTTTGCGCGTTTCGCGGCAGCAGGAGCGTATCCTTGGAGGTTTACGCCTCGCCCTCCTCGCGCTGCCGATCGCTTTCGTCGTCTTCTTCCTGGTGGCGCCGCTGGCGCTCGCCTTCGCCATCAGCTTCTGGCAGCGCGTCGGCTTTCGCGTGCGCCCCGCCTTCCAGGTGGCGGCCTATGCCGATTTCCTCTCGGGCGTCCGCCTCTTCGTCCTCGAACGCGGGCTCCTCGTCGCCGCTGAGGTGACGGCGATCAGCCTACTCATCGCCTATCCCGTGGCTTACCTCCTCTGCTTCCGCGCCCGCCGCGCGACGGCGCGGCTCATCCTCGCGCTCTTCACCCTGCCCTTTCTCGTCAACTACATCATCCGCACCTTCTCCTGGTCGTGGCTCCTCGAGCGGACGGGACCCGTCAACCGCGCCCTCATCGCGCTCGGCCTCACGCATGGACCCGTCGACTGGCTGCTCTACAGCGATTTCGCCGTGCTGCTCGGCCTCGTCACCTCGGTCATGCCCTTCATGATCTTCCCGATCTATCTCGCGCTGGGCGGACTCGACCGCCGCCTCCTCGAGGCGAGCTGGCTCCTGGGCGCCGGGCCGCGCCGCACCTTCTGGCGAATCACCCTGCCGCTGTCATTGCCCGGCGTCTTCGCCGCCCTCGTCTTCGGCTTCGTCGGCGCTTTCGGCGACAGCGCCGTGCCGATCATACTCGGCGGCACCGGCTACCAGCTCATGGGCAACGCCATCACCTCGACGCTCGACGTGCTCAACTATCCGCTCGCCTCGGCCATGTCGAGCGTCGTCGTCCTCGTCATGCTGATGCTGCTCCTCTGCTGGTACGCCGTCTTCGATCTCCGGGCCTTCCTCGGCAAGATTCTGCGCTGGCGGGTCTGACATGACGCGCACCGCACCGGCACCGCGCATCGTCTGGTGCCTTCTCGTCCTCCTCCTCGCCATCCTCTATTTGCCGATTGTGCCGCCGCTCCTCTTCTCGCTCGATGACGGCCAGGGCGGGCTGACGCTGCGCTGGTACGCCACGCTCGGGAGCAATCCGCTGCTGGTCTCGGCGATCGGCACGACGCTCCTCGTCGCGCTCATCGCCGCCGCCGCGACGCCGGTGCTGGCGCTCCTCGCGGCGATGGCGGTGCGCGAGCTCAAGGCGCCGCGGCTCATCCTCCTCCTCACCCTCCTCCCCCTCTTCATTCCCGGCGTCAGCATGGGGCTCGCCACCGCCCTCTTCTTCCGCGAGCTCGGCCTGCCGCCGTCGCTCTGGAGCATCGCCATCGTCCATATCCTCTGGGCGCTGCCTTTCGCGACGCTCATCATCCTGACGGTGATGGCGGGGTTCGATCCGCTCTATCTCGAAGCCGCCTATATGACGGGCGCCAATCGCTGGCGCGCCTTCCGCGACATCGAGCTGCCGCTCATCCGCCCCGGCATCATCGGCGCCGCCAGCTTCTCGATGATCCTCTCCTTCAACGAGACCGTGCGCACGCAGCTCGTGCAGGGGCCGCGCAACACGGTGCAGACCTATATCTGGTCGACCTATCTCCAGGTCGGGCTGTCGCCGGCGCTCTATGCGCTGATGAGTCTTCTCATCCTCGCCACGGTCCTCCTTCTCGGGCTTTTCCTCGGCCTGGCGACGCAGCGCGCGAACCGGCCGCAATGAGACGCGCGCTTGCAGTATCCCCGAGGCTGAGTTATATTTTTATATAACTCAGCGAGGCCACTCATGCATACGACGGTGCTGCGCAAAGTCGGGGGATCGGTCATGCTGACCGTTCCGCCCGCCATTCTCGAAATCCTCGACCTGCAGGCCGGCGCGACCGTGGGCATCGCCGTCGATGCTGGACGGCTCGTGGTCGAGCCGCGGCCTCGTCGCCGCTACAGGCTGGACGAACTGCTGGCCCAATGCGACGCCTCGGCTGAGCCCGCGGAAGAAGACGCCGAATGGGTCGGCGGCAAGCCCGTCGGCCGCGAACTTTTCTGATGGAGCGCGGCGACATCTACCTGGTTTCGCTCGATCCGACGCAAGGCCACGAGCAGCAGGGCTGCCGACCCGTGTTGATCGTCTCGCCGGGGGCTTTCAACCGGCTGACACGGGTTCCGGTCGTGCTTCCCATCACGAGCGGCGGCAATTTCGCACGGATGGCGGGCTTTGCCGTCGCGCTCACGGGAGCCGGCACGCAAACGACCGGCATCGTCCGCTGCGACCAGCCGCGCGCCCTCGATCTCGCGGCACGCGGCGGACGCCGGCTCGAAGCCGTGCCCGTATCCGTCATGGACGAAGTCCTCGCCAAGTTCCTGCCGATTTTCGAATAGGCGCTCCGAGCGAGGCGAGCCTCGGCGCCTCTCAATCTTCGAGGAGGATGACGTCGGCGGGCGCGCAGCCAAGGGTGACCGCACTCGCCGCGCCGTCGAGCTCGCGCCGCGTCGACGTCGCCTGGACGCGCTGGCCGTCGGCAAGGCGCAGCAGGTGGTCGACATTGCTGCCGCGGTAGACGATCTCCTCGAGCCGCCCCGAGAATTCGAGCGGCGCGGCGGCGCCGAGGCGCAGATTCTCGCAGCGTATGGCGAGCCCCGCCCGCGCGCCCGGGGTGAATTCGCGCCCGGAGCTCGGCAACATGATGCGTGTGCCGGCGAGATCGAGCGCGACCTCGCCGGCGGCGGCATCGAGGACGGTCGCGTCGAGCACGTTGCAGCCGCGGAAGAACCCCGCGACGAAACGCGTGCGCGGCCGGCGGAACAGCGCCTCGGGCGCTTCGCATTGCACGCAGACGCCGCGGTCGAGCACGGCGATGCGGTCGCTCTGCGTCAGCGCCTCCTCCTGGTCGTGCGTCACGTAGAGAAAGGTCGTGCCGGTCTGGCGCTGGATGCGCTTCAGCTCGGACTGCATCTCGCGGCGAATCTTCTCGTCGAGCGCCGAGAGCGGCTCGTCGAGAAGCAGCATGCGCGGCTCGGGCGCGAGCGCCCGCGCGATGGCGACGCGCTGCTGCTCGCCGCCGCTGAGCAGCGTCGGATTGCGCGATTCGAAGCCGGGCAGTCCGACAAGGCTCAGCACGGCCCCGACCCGGACCGCCATCGCGTCGCGCCCGAGCCCGCGCGCCCGCAGGCCGTAGCCGACATTCTCGGCGACGCTCATATGCGGAAAGACGGCGTAGTGCTGAAAGACCATGCCGAGCTCGCGCCGCCAGGGCGGGACTCCCGCGACATCGCGGCCCTCGATCAGAATGCGGCCGTCATCGGGCCGCTCGAGACCGGCGACCATGCGCAGGATCGTCGATTTGCCCGAGCCGCTCGGCCCCAGAAAGGTGAAGAACTCGCCGCGGCCGATGGCGAGGGACAAGCGATCCGCGGTCACCGTCGCGCCGAAGCGCTTCGAGACGGCATCGAGACGGAGAATCGGCTCGCCGGAGGGGCGCGCCGACGGGCGATGAGCCATCACCGCGCCGGAAGCTCCTTCAGCGTGGTCGCGATCGCGATCGTGACGGCGCGCAGCATGCGCGAGAGCTCCATCGAGGCGAAGTCGGAGCGCTGGTGCAGCTCGAGGAGCGGGCTGGATTTCGCCTCGACGAGCATGCCCGCAACCTGCTCGGGCATGTAGGGAAGGTGGATGAAGCCGCCGCGCGCCGGCGACGGCTTCGCCGCGAGAAGGCGCATCAGCGTGTAGAGCGTGACGTTGCAGAGGAAGGTGCCGGCGGTGCTCGAGAGCTTGGCCGGAATTCCCTCGGCAAGCAGCGCCGCCTCGATCGCGCGCAAGGGCAAGGTGGCGCGCAGGCCGGTTTCGCCCTCGGGCGCGATCAGCGCGTCGCTGACGCGCAGCCCGTCATTGTCTGGGATCTCGAAATGCGCGAGGTTGAGGCCGAAGCGTTCGAGCCGGATCACCGCCTCGCCCGGCCAGAGGCCAAGGGCGATCGCGACCACCGGCCGGATCTCGTCGAGAAGGGCTTCGAGGCGCGGCGCCAATTCCCGATAGGAGACGGGCAGAGAGCGCCCGATGACGGGATACCCTTCGACCGTGGTGCCGTCGAGCGCCTTCGCGATTTCGGCCGCCGGGTTGCGGCCGCGTCCGCCATAGGGCACGAAGCCGGTGACCAGCACCGCCTCACCCGTTCCCGGCCGCTTGCTCTCGTTCATCTTCCACCCGGTATGCGCGCCGCCCACCCGCTCGCCTGAGCGGAGCCGGAGGCGCGATTTCGCCGTTTCCCGAGTGTAGCCCGAATGCGTCAGGAGAACGAGATGCCTCGCAACCCCTTATGGCTCATCGCCCTCGCCGCCGGCCTCGCCCTCGCCGCCTGCTCGGCCAACCAGCAGAATGCGCGTCCCGCCCGGGTCGCGCCGCCGAGCGGCGCCGCGACGCTCGGCCCCGAAGGCACCTCCGGCATGACCAACTCGCCGCAATCGGGCTCGGCTTCGAACGCCGCCTCCGGCTCCTCGATCCTGCGCCAGGAAGGGCCGGTGAGCGGCGCGCCGCTCACTCAGTAGCCGCTCACGCCGCCTTCGTTGCCGCCTTGCCGAGCAGAGCCTTCATCTGCGGCAGGGCGGAGAGGCGCGCCATGATCTCGCTCGCCTGCGCCGGCGGCAGCGGCCGGTTGGGCGGCAGAATGTTGAGCCAGGCGGGCTCGCCATGGATCGCGGCGCAGACCTGCTTCAGCGCCGCCTGCATCGGATAGCTCTGGAGGACGAGGCGGACCTCGGTCAGCGCCTTCTGGAGCTCGTCCGCGCTCTTCTCCTGCCAAGCGAGGTAGACCGGGCGCGCCAGCGGCGCCGTCACGTTGGTGCTCGCGGAAATGCAGCCGACCCCGCCCGCGCGCAGATTGGCGAGGAGGAACTCCTCCGAGCCCGAGAACACGCCGAAGCCGGGAAACTCCTTGAGGAGCCGCGCCGTGTTCGCCCAATCGCCCGAGCTGTCCTTGAGGCCGGCGATGGTGCCGTCGGGATAAGCCTTCATGAGCCGCGCGATGAGGCCCGCCGTGATCGGCACGGTCGAGAGCTGCGGGAAATGATAGAGGTAAAGCCGCAGCCTCGCATCGCCGACGCGCTGGATGACCTCGGAGAAGAAGGCGAAGAGCCCGTCCTCGGACGGGTTCTTGTAGTAGAAGGGCGGCAGCAGCAGCGCCCCGGCGGCGCCTGCCGCGACCGCCGCCTTCGTCACCTTGACCGCATCGGCAAGAGCGCAGGAGCCGGCGCCCGGAACGAACTTCGCCATCGGAATGCCGGATCCCGCGGCCGCCTCGATGAGGCGGATGCGCTGCTCGACCGAGAGCGAATTGGCTTCGCCCGTCGTCCCGAGCGGCGCGAGCCCGTCGCAGCCATTGTCGAGGAGCCAGCGGCATTGCCGGACGAAGAGCGCCGTGTCCGGCTCGTAGCTGGCGCTGAGGGGCGTCAGGACGGCGGCATAGACGCCACGCGGCTGGCTGGAAGCGGGCGAGGCCATGATCGGATCTCCACGGGCTGCGCAAACAGGCTTCACGCGGTTTAGCACGCCGCAAGCGGTCGGCAAAGGGCCGCGCCGCTCAAGTGTCGGGCGGTCGATTGCACGCGGAGCGGGCGGCGGCTAGGCTGGTGAAGGCCGGCGGCGCGGGCGGCTGCTCCCGCCGCGGAATTCCGGGAAGCCAGGGGAGGAAAAGAATGATCCGTCGCCGATCCGTGCTCAAGGGCTCGGTTGCGCTGCTCGCGATGCCCGCGATCATCGGGCGTGCCCGCGCCGCATCGGGCTTCGACTGGAAGCAGTTCAAGGGCACGCATATCGAGGTCAGCCTCTCCAAGAATCCGCGTAGCGACGTGCTGCAGAAGCACCAGAAGGAATTCGAGGAGCTGACCGGCATCACGGTCGGCTCCGAGCAGATCCCGGAGCAGCAGCAGCGGCCGAAGGCGGCGATCGAGCTCGCTTCGGGGCGCCCCAGCTTCGATGTGCTGATGGTCTCGCTGCACGTCTCGAAGCGTCTCTTCGGCCGCGCCAAATGGCTCGAAGACCTGAAGCCCTACCTCGCCAACCCGCAGCTCACCGCCCCCGATTACGACTTCGCCGATATGGGGCCGGGCGCGGTCAAGACGGCGACGCAGCCCGATGGCCGCATGGATTCGCTGCCGCTCAACCCCGATCTCTGGATCGTCTTCTGGAACAAGCAGCTCTTCAAGGAGAAGGGCCTCGCCTTTCCGAGCAGCATGAGCGAGCTGCTGGAGACCGCGCGGAAGCTCACCGACAAGAGCAAGGGGACCTACGGCTTCGTCGGCCGCGGCCTCAAGAACGCCAATGTCCCGGTGTGGACGAGCTGGCTCCTCGGCGAGAACGCCTATACCGTGACGGCGGACGGCAAGAAGCTCCTGACCGACACGCCCGATGCGGTCTGGGCGGCGCAGCTCTACCGCGATCTCATGCGCGACTGCGCGCCACCGGGCAGCATCGGCTTCAACTGGAACGAATGCCAGACCAGCTTCTCGCAGGGGAAGATCGCGATGTGGCTCGACGGGGTCGGCTTCTCGGCGCCGCTTCTCGATCGGAAATCCTCGAAAGTCGTCGATACGGTCGGCTTCGCCGTCGTGCCGAAGGGGCCGAAGGCGCAGCATTCGGCGAGCTTCGTCGACAGCATGGGCATCCCCGCCGCCGGCAAGAACAAGGGCGCCGCCTATCTTTATTGCCAATGGGCGACGAGCAAGAAGATCATGGCCGAAATCCTGCGCACGGGATCGGGCACGCCGGCGCGGCTCTCCGTCTATAGCGATCCGCAGGTCGTCCGGGAGAACAAATTCGGCAAGGAGTGGCTCGACGCCGTCATGGAGAGCCAGAAAATCTCGGCGCCGGGGCTGCCCGAGATCGTGCCGGTGACCGAGTTCCGCGACACCTTCGGCGTCGCCCTCACCAACATGATCACCGGCGCCGATCCCGCCGCCGAGCTGAAGAAGGCAACGCAGGCCTTCCAACCGGTGCTCGACAAGTCGAACGCGTGAGGTGGCCGAGGCGCTGACCCGGGCGACGGGCGCGGCGCGCGCCGCGGCGGGACGCCGCGCCCATTATCGGCGGCGCTACTGGGCCTTCGCCCTGCCCGCCGCCGCCATCGTGCTCGCGGTCATCGTCTTCCCCTGGCTCTTCACCCTCTACATGTCGGTGCACGAGTGGGAGCCTTCGGGCGGCGCCCTCTTTATGGGGCTCGGCAACTATCTGAAGCTCGCCGCGGACGCGCGCTTCGCCTGGGCGATCCTGCGCACGCTCTATTTCGCCGCCCTTGCCGTCGCCGCGCCGGTCATCCTCGGCGTCGCCGCGGCGCTCGCCTTCAACGAGCGTTTTCCCCTGCGCGGCCTCGCCCGCACGGTCTTCATCCTGCCGATGATGGCGACGCCCGTCGCGATCGCCCTGGTCTGGTCGATGATGTTCCATCCCCAGCTCGGCGTCCTCAACTACCTCCTGAGCGCGCTCGGCCTGCCGCCCGCAAGCTGGACCTACAGCGCCGACACGGTGATCCCGACCCTCGCCCTGGTCGAGACCTGGCAATGGACACCGCTCGTCATGCTGATCGTTCTGGGCGGCCTCGCCAGCCTGCCGCGCGATCCTTACGAAGCGGCGCTCCTCGACGGCGCCGGCGCCTGGCAGACCTTCCGCCACATCACCCTGCCGCTCATCTGGCCCTTCATCGTCGTCGCCGGCGTCATCCGCACCATCGACGCCCTCAAATCCTTCGACGTCATTTACGTCATCACGCAGGGCGGGCCCGGCACCGCCAGCGAGACCATCAACATCTTCCTCTATCAGCAGGCCTTCGCCTATTACCACCTGGGATATGCCGGCGCCGTCACGGTCGTCTTCTTCATCCTCATCATCGCCGTCAGCCTCGTCCTGCTCGCCATGCGGCAGCGCGCGAAATGGCAGTGAGGCGCCGCAGCAAGGCCGCGCGCCTCGCAAAGCGCGCCGGGCTCGGCCTCTCGGTGCTGGCGCTGGTCTCGCCGGCGGCGTTCGTCTTCCTCTGGATGCTGTCGCTCTCGCTCAAGAACGAGGTCGACAACATGGCCTTTCCGCCGGTCTTCGTTCCGCATCCGCCGACCTTCGCCAATTTCGTCAAGGTCTTCGCCGAGAACGACTTCCTGCGCTACACCGTCAATTCCTGCATCGTCTCCTTCAGCGCGACGGCGCTCGCCCTCGCCATCGGCGTGCCGGCCGGCTACGGCATCGCCAAGGCGCGCGCGGCGCGGGCGGCGATGCTGATCCTCATCGCCCGCATTACGCCCGGCCTCTCCTACCTCATTCCGCTCTTCCTGCTCTTCCAGTGGCTCGGCCTCCTCGGCACGCTGACGCCGATCGTCATCACCCATCTCGTCATCACCGTGCCCATCGTCGTCTGGGTCATGATCGGCTTCTTCGAGGGGCTGCCGCGCGAGCTCGAAGAGGCGGCGCTCGTCGACGGCGCCACGATCTGGCAGGCCTTCCGCCATGTCGCGCTGCCGCTGGCGCGGCCCGGCGTCACGGTGGCGACCATCCTCGCCTTTATCTTCAGCTGGAACAACTTCCTCTTCGGCATCGTCCTCGCGGGTCGGACGACGCGGACGCTGCCCGTCGCCGTCTACAATGTGCTGACCTTCGAGCAGGTGAGCTGGGGCCCGCTCGCCGCCGCCGCCCTCGTCGTGACCGCACCCGTGCTGCTGCTCACCCTGCTGGCGCAGAAGGAGATCGTGGCCGGCCTCACCGCGGGGGGCGTCAAGGGCGGCTGAGCCCGACGCCCCGGCCGAGGCGCTTTTCGAGGCGCAGCGAGGTCGGCGCGCTGAAGCCGGCATGCGTCTCGCGCGCGACCTCGCGGTAGCCGAGCCACACGAAGAAGGCGATGTTGCCCGGCAGCGCGATCCGGACATTGAGCGCCACCCTGTCGATGCCGGCGGCGCGCGCCGCCGCCTCGATCGCAGCAATCATCCGCCGCGCGAGGCCGCGCCCACGCCATTCCGGGCGCACCGAGAGGCGGCCGAAATAGAGGTGGTCGCCGTGATCCTTGTAGAAGACAGCGGCGACGAGCCGCCCGTCCCGCTCGGCGACGAGGCATGTCTCGGTTTCGAGGCGGCGCTCGATGGTCGCCACGCTCTCGCTCAGCGCCCCGGACGGTGGGGCGAGCCTGCCTTCGTGCTCGGAAAAGGCGGCGCGGAGGACGGCGAGGATGGCGGCGGCGTCCGCCTGCCCGGCGCGGCGCAGCCGCGCCTCAGGCGAGGCGTCCCTCAAGCGCGTCCTCGTAGAGACGGCGCAGCTCGGCCGGCCCGACCTTGACCGGGTTGCTGCTCGCCGTCGGATCGACCGCCGCCATCTCCGCCATCTCGGCGAAGCGCTCGGGCCCGACTTTGAGTCCGCCGAGCGTATGCGGAATGCCGATCGTCTGCCGCAGCTCCAGCACCCAATCGATAAGGCCGGTCAGGTCCGCCCGGGCGAGGCCGAGATAGCGGGCGATGCGCGCCGCCTTCTCGGCGATGGCGGGCCGGTTGAAGGCCAGCACATAGGGCATGAAGACGGCGTTGGTGAGGCCGTGATGGGCGTCGTAGAGCGCGCCCACGGGATGGCTCAGCGAATGGATGGCGCCCAAGCCCTTCTGGAAGGCGGTGGCGCCCATGCTGGCGGCGACCGCCATCTGCGCCCGCGCTTCCAGATCCTTGCCGTCGGCGACGGCGCGCGGCAGGAACTCCTTGATGAGGCGGATGCCTTCGAGGCCGATGCCGTCCGCCATCGGGTGATAGGCGGGCGCGAGATAGGCTTCGAGATTGTGGGCGAGCGCGTCCATGCCGGTCGCCGCGGTCAGATGCGGCGGCAGGCCCACCATCAGCGCCGGGTCGATGATGACGATGACCGGCATCATCTTCGGATGGAAGATGATCTTCTTGGTATGCGTCGCCTCGTCGGTGATGACGCCGGAGCGGCCGACCTCGGAGCCGGTGCCGGCGGTGGTGGCAACGGCGATGACGGGGGCGATGCCCTTCGGATCGGCGCGCGTCCACCAATCGCCGATGTCCTCGAAATCCCAGATCGGCCTCGTCTGGCCCTGCATGAAGGCGATGACCTTGCCTGTGTCGAGGGCGCTGCCGCCGCCGAAGCCGATGACGCCGTCGTGCCGGCCGCGGCGAAAGGCGGCGATGCCGTCGGTCACGTTCTGCGCCACCGGGTTGCTCTTGAGCTCGCTGAAGACGGCGGTCGGCAGCCCCGCCTTCTCGTTCGCCGCCACCGCCTCGCGGACCATGGCGGAGCCGGCGAGGCCGGGATCGGTCACGAGGAGCGGGCGCGCGATCCCCGCCGCCTTGCAGCAATCGGCGAGCTCGGCGATGCGGCCGGTGCCGAAGCGCACGCTCGTCGGGTAGTTCCAATTGGCGCGCAGGCTGGCGGGTGACGGGGTCATCGATGCCTTCCGTGTCAGGGAGTGAGGGCC
The DNA here is from genome assembly GCA_021325525.1 of Alphaproteobacteria bacterium. Taxonomy (GTDB): domain Bacteria; phylum Pseudomonadota; class Alphaproteobacteria; order ATCC43930; family CGMCC-115725; genus URHD0088. Next base: position 57,519 of record JAJPHB010000081.1, on the reverse strand, counting down.
GGCTCCGTTCGGCGGCGACAATCCGCCAGAGCGCGGGGCGCGAGTCAACATCGCCGCATCCTCCGGCATTTTCCGCAGATTTGCTTCAAATGAAAACCGTATTTGAAAGTAAATCTCTGTCCGTCCTCCGGCGTTTTAGCTAAAGATTCCTCATAGGCGGGACAAAAACCGGGAGCACTTTCCATGCAATTTGCGCGTCTCATCCCGAAGGAAGCGCCGCTGCTGGCGCTAAAACCGGCGCCGCGCGGCTGCACCACGGCGCGGCGGCGGGCGGCGCTCGGCTCGGAGCTGCTGCGACGGCCGGGATTGGCACCGCCGGCGTGGTCGGATCTGCCGGACCCGGAGCGCGGCGTACCGGGCGCCCGCGCCTCGGCGACGCAGTGGATGCGCGACTACATCGCCGGACGAACCGGCTTCGCGCCGGCCGCAAGCGTCCCCGGCATGACCGTCGTCACGCGCGCCGAGAGGCCGAACGCGGCGGAAAAACGCCGCCGCCGCGAGGCGGATCTGCGCCAGCTCGCCCGCGCGCTCTCGGACGAGGATCTGGCGCTCGCCATCGGCCAGGTGCGGCTGCTGGTCAAGGCGCGCGAGCGCCGAAGACGGCCGGGCTGACGCCGCGGCCGGCCCCTACTGGCCGGGATGGCAGCGGGGCGGGCAGGTGAAATCGGGAACTGGCCCGATCGTCAATCCCGAGCAGGCGGCGACCGTCAGCATTCCGAGCAGGACCAGCGACAGGCGCGAGAGCGGCCGCATCGTCGAGTTCATGTCGTCACCCGCAGATGGAAGGATTTGGGACGCGTCAGCGCCGCGAAGCCGAGGCGCGACAAGGTGCAGCCGCGGCCCGAATCCTTGACGCCCGTCCAGGCCAAGGCGGGATCGAGATAATCGCAGCGGTTCATGAACCAGGTGCCGGTCTCGACCTTGTCGCCGATGGCGATCGCGGCTTCCTCGTCGGACGTCCAGATGGCGGCGGTGAGGCCGTAGCGGCTGTCATTCATGAGCTGCACCGCCTCCTCGTCGGAGGCGACCTTCATGATGCCGACGACCGGGCCGAAGCTCTCCTCGGTCATGACCCGCATGCCGTGATCGACGCCGACCAGGACCTGCGGCGCGAGATAGGGCGTGCCCGGGCGCGAGGCGGGAAACGCCGCTTCGTCGATGAGAGCGCGGGCGCCGCCGCGCAGCGCCTCGGCGATCTGGCCGCGGACGAAGTCGGCCGCCGCCGCGCGCACCATGGGACCCAGCGTCGTCGCCGGATCGAGCGGATCGCCCAAACGGTATTGCCGCGTCAGTGCCGCATAGGCCTCGACGAAGCGATCATAGACCGCGCCATGGACATAGATGCGCTCGATGCCGCAGCAGGACTGGCCGCTGTTGAAGAAGGCGCCGTCGACGAGGTTCTCGACGGCATGTGTCAGATCGGCGTCGGGGCGCACATAGGCCGGATCCTTGCCGCCGAGCTCGAGGCCGGTGCCGATGAAGCGTCCGGCGGCCGCCCGCACCACCGCATGGCCGCCCGGCACCGAGCCGGTGAAGGCGACGAAATCGACGGCATCGCCGGCGATGATGCGCTCGGCATCGGCGTGCCCGAGATGAAGATACTGGAAGACACCGTCGGGCAGGCCGGCCGCGGCGAAGGCTTCGGCAAAGCGCTCCGCGCAAAGCGGCGTCTGGTGCGAATGCTTCAGGATGACGGCGTTGCCGGCGAGAAGCGCCGGGACGATGGCGTTGACGGCGGTGAGATAGGGGTAGTTCCAGGGTGCGAGGACGAAGACGGTGCCGAGAGGCTCGTGGCGAATGAAGCGGGTGAAGCCGTCCTTGGGCTCGATGCGCAGATCGGCGAGCTCTTCCTCGGCGATCCCGGCCATGTAGCGCGCGCGCTCGGCGAGGCCGCGCACCTCGCCAGGGCTGTATTTGACGGGACGCCCCATCTGGCGCGAGATCTCCTCGGCGATGGCATCCGCCTTGCTCTCGAAGGCATCGACGAAGCGGCGGATGAGGGCGACGCGCTCGCCGACCGGAACGCTCCGCCACAGGCGCTGCGCGCGGCGCGCCGCGGCGAGCGCCCGGTCGATCTCGGCCGCCGTCGCGAGCGGCCGCTCGACATAGAGGCGGCCGTCGCCGGGCGAATGGGTGCGCAAGGTCTCGGGCATGTCGGTGAGTGTCCCGCCACGGAGTGAAATGGCGGTTTTTATAGATCGCCGCGCCCCGCCCTGTCAGGTGATTCTCGCGGCGAGAAAGAGGGCGGCGCGATTCGCGACGCCGCCCTCTCCCCCGGCTGCCCGGCTGTTCTAGGACATATAGCCGTCGGGGCCGCGCTTCATCATCTCGATGGGTTTCCCTTTCTTCATCGTCTCTTTGCCGGATTTCTTGGGCGCGCCATCGGGAGTGATGTAGCCGCCCGACCTTGCGGCCTTGAGGGGCTGGCCTTCCCCCTGCTCCTCATCCGTCTGCGGCTGGAGATTCGTCACGTCGGCATAGCTACCCGGCCTGTTCTGCACGTCGCCAGTTGCGCTCGCGGAGTTTGCATTCGCCTGCTTCGCTTGCTCCTTCTTGATCCGCGCATCATGGACCGCGGCGCGCTTCTCGGCGAGAGTATCGAGCGTTTCGCGCTTTTTCGCCTGCTTCTCCTCGAGCTCGCGGTTGAGGCGGTCCTTGTTCCTCATTTGCGCCTCGTTGCCTTCGGACTGAATGAACTGGCTCTTCCTGGTGACGCTGGCATTGGCATCGCCGGCGAGCAAATTGATATAGGCCTGGGCGTTGACCTGGTTCTCCGGCACCTTGACGCCGGGCGCCTTGGCATAGAGCTCCTTCGCCTTGGCTTCGAGTTTCGAGGAGTCCTTCTTGACCTCCTCCTCCAGCTTCTTGAGCGCGGTGGCGCCGAGCGCCGCCTTCAGATCGCCGATCGTCTTGTACTTGCCTGAGGCGAGCAGCTTCTTCAGCTCCTCCGGCCGCTTCTGCTGCAGCTCGGCGAAGGCCTGCTCGCCGAGCGGCCCCTTGAGCTGGTTGAGCTTCACTTGCTGCTCGATCGCCGCCTTGTCGCCCTTCACCGTTTGCCATTGCTCATCGGTGATGGCGGCGTTCTTGTCGAGGAGACGCACCTTGGCCTCGCGATGGCCGTCGAGCATCGGCGTGTCGAGCGCGCCTTGCTCATCGAGATGCTTCACCGCCTGATGAGTCAGCTCGGCATTGGGCTTGTAGTGGCCGCTCTGATCGCTGATCTCGGTGACGCTGCCGCGGAAATCTGTCTTCATCATCCCGGCGCCGCCCACCGCCTTGCCCCCCAGCGGGCTCGAATGGTGCTCCCATTGCTTCTTGCCGTCGGCCGTCATGTGCGGGTGCGAGCCGTCGAAGGTGTAGGTCTTGCCGGTCTTCGGATCCATGACGAAGCCGCGCTGCCCATCATCGAGCGCCCGGCCCTTCGCGTCCTTGGCGATGCCCTTGTCAAAGATGACCTCGGCCTTCTTTCGCTCGGCCTCGTTGAAGTATTTCGTCGTAACGACGTCGCTCTCGCGCACCTCCTTCTGCCGCTTGGCGAATTCCTCCTTGGATTCGCCCTCCTTGGGCCGCATTGCATCGGCACGCCAGCCGGCCTTTTTGTCCTCGCCCTTGTAATGCTCGCCCAGCTCCTTGCTCTCGAGCATCGCCTGGGTCACGAGATTGATCGCCTTCGGCATGACGTTGCTTTCGCGCGCCACGACCTGCACGCCCTTGGCGAGGGCAGGCGGCGCCGCCGTCTTGGTGATGACGCTGAGCTCGCCCGTCTTCTCCAGCTTCATCATGCCGTTCGCGACGGTCTTGTTCTTCGCCGTCTTCAGGACCTTGTCGATCTCGGTCTGCGGCACTTGGGTCGGATGGAAGAGAAGGCGGGGTTTGCCTTTCTCGTCCTGGGCGCAGAACCAGAACCGCACCGGCTTCGACTTCATCGCTTGAAAGGCTTGCTTCACGTCCATCGCTTGTCTCTCCCTTCACCTGACCCGCTCCAGGCGAAAGCGGGCGGCCTTCTCTCGCGGCAGGAGCGTAAGGCGGGTTCGATGCGCGCGGCAAGCGCAACGATGCACGCCTGTGATGAAGCGCACAGACGCTCTTCGCCCGATGGGCGCCGCTCAGATGATCTCGAAATAGCGCTGGAGCTGCCAGTCGGTGATGTATTTGCGCGCCTCGCGCTCCTCCCATTCGCGCGTCGCCGCGTAGTGCTCGACGAAGGCGTCGCCGAAGAGCGCGCGCGCCGCCTTCGACGCCTTGAGGCGCTGCGCCGCCTCCCACAGCGTCGCCGGCAGCGCCAGCTTCCCCGGATGGCGCTTCTCGTAGGAATTGCCGGCGACGGCCGGCAGCGGCTCCAGCTTCTTCTCGATGCCCCAGAGCCCGGAGCCCAGGGCCGCGGCGATGACGAGATAGGGGTTCCCGTCGGCGGCGGCGACGCGGTATTCGATGCGCTGCGACTTCGCCGAGCCCGGGATGACGCGCAAGGCGCAGGTCCGGTTCTCGATGCCCCAGGTCGCGTGGGTGGGCGCCCAATAGCCGGGGATGAGGCGGGTGTAGGAGTTCACCGTCGGCGCGATCATCGCCAGAAGCTCGGGCATCAGCGCCTGCTGGCCGGCAAGGAAATGGCGCATGGTGTCGCTCATCGCGTGCGCCTTCTCGGGATCGTGGAAGGCCCCCCTCCCGTCGCGGTCCTTCAGCGAAAGGTGCAGATGGCCGCTCTGGCCCGGCCATTGCAGCGACCATTTCGCCATGAAGGTCGCGATCCAGCCGCGGCGCTGCGCCAGCACCTTGGTGAAGGTCTTGAAGAGCGCCGCCTTGTCGGCGGATTCGAGCGATTTGTCGACGGCGATCGCGGCTTCGAGGACGCCGGCGCCGGTCTCGGTATGGAGGCCCTCGATCGGCATGTCCATCGCCTCGCAGAGGCCGAGAAGCTCATGATAGAACTCGGCAAAGACCGAGTTGCGGAGCACCGAATAGCCGAAATAGCCTGGGGTGATCGGCTTCAGGTTGCGGTAATTCTTTTCGCGCACCGAATGCGCCGTCTCCTCGAAGAGGAAGAACTCGTATTCGAGGGCGCTGTAGGGCTCGAACCCGATCTCGCGCGCCCGTGCGATGATCCGGCGGAGCAGGCCGCGCGGACAGATCGCCTCGGCGGGCGGCGCGAATTCCGCGAGGAAGAAGAGGGCATCGCTCTCGAAGGGGATCTCGCGGCAGCTCTCCGGGAGGATGCGCGCCGGGGCGTCGGGATAGGCGGTATGCCAGCCGGTATAGGCGAGATTGTCGACGAGCTGGTCGTTCGAATCCCAGCCCAGCACCACGTCGCAGAAGCCGAAGCCGCCTTCCAGCGCCGAAAAGAACTTCTCGCGCGAGACGTATTTTCCGCGCATGACGCCGTCGACATCGACGAGGCCGAGCTTGACGTGACGAATGCCGCGTTCCTCGACGATGCGTCGCGCATCGGCGGCGGTCCGGACCTCTCGCGTCTTCATTACCCCTCCCTCGATGAAACTGGCGCGCGGGATCGAAGCATCAAATTGACGTGAAGGGAATGGGAAACGGCGGCGCATGGTCTTGAAGGGACAGGAGGGTCACGGCTTGGCGGCTCGAGGCCTCGCGCCCCTCCCGGCAAACATTCCTGTGGACCCCATGGCCGGATTAGCGATACCATTGAAGCCGTTGGTATAGTTTCGATCCCAGCGGGCTAGCCGGGCAGCAGATTCGGCGGCGGCTCACCAGTGCAAGCAACGGGAACAACCCTTAAGGGAGGAGTGTGTCGATGACAATGAAGCCCCTGTCGCGTCGCCGTTTCCTCGCGAATACCGCGCTCGCGACGACGGCGGCGATCGCCGCGCCGTATGTTCACGGCGTCTACGCCGCCGGCTCGCTATCGGTCGGGTTCTGGGACCATTGGGTCCCCGGCGCCAACGATACCATGACCAAGCTCTGCAACGAATGGGCGAAGAAGGAAAAGGTCGACATCAAGATCGACTACATCACCTCGCAGGGCAACAAGGACATCCTGACGGCCGCCGCCGAATACCAGGCGAAATCGGGTCATGACAGCCTTCAGATGCCGGCTTGGCAGCCGCTCGACAAAGCGGACGAGCTGGAATCGATGGACGACGTGATGAAGGACCTGATCGCCGAGAACGGCAAGGTCAGCGCCGCCGCAACCTATCTCGGCAATCTCGACGGGCAGTGGGTCGGCGTGCCGCAGGCTTCGGGCAGCCAGGTCAAGCCGCCGCTGACGCGCATCTCCTACATGAAGGAGATGGCGGGGATCGATGTGCAGAAGATGTACCCGCTGGGCGCGCCTCCCGACAAGGAGCTCGCCGACAAATGGACCTGGGAGGCGCTGCTGGCCGCGGCCGAGAAGTGCTTCAAGGGCGGCAAGCCGTTCGGCCTCGGACTTGGCCAGACCAGCGACTCGGTCGACTTTGTCGGCTCCGTCTTCAGCGCCTATGGTGCCGTGCTGGTCAACGAGAAAGGCGACATCACCGTCAAATCCGATGCGACGAAGCAGGTCCTGGAGTTTTTCCAGAAGCTGGTCAAGGTCCTGCCGCCCGATGTCTTCGCCTATGACGACGCCTCCAACAACAAATGGCTGATCGGCGACAACGGCGCGCTGATCATGAACCCGCCCTCGGCCTGGGCGGTCGCCAAGCGCGACAATCCCAAAGTCGCGGCGGATTGCTGGACGATCCAGGCGCCGTCGGGCCCGAAGGGCCGCTTCGCGCCCTCGCAGCCCTATTTCCAGACGGTCTGGAAGTTCTCGCCGAACAAATCCGCGGCCAAGAGCCTCATCCGCTACATCTCGTCGCGCTCCTCGATCGAGCAGCTCGTGGCGGCCAGCGTCGGCTACGACATTCCGGCTTTCGCCAACCTCCTCGACTTCGATACCTGGAAGACGGTCGAGCCGCCGAAGGGCGTCGTCTACAATTATCCGCCGCGCTTCGGCACGATCGAGTCGATCGCCGCGGCCCCGGCGCCGCCCAAGATCGCCGTGCAGATCTACGTCCAGGCGACGATGACGAAGATGATCAACAAATGCACGCAGGGCGGGCAATCGGTCGCCGCGGCGATCGATTGGGCGTCCTCCGAGCTCGAAGGCTTCATGCGGACCTGAGCCGCGCGCCTTCGCCGCGGCGGGGTCGCTTCACGGGGAAGCGGCCCTGCCGCGGCTGCATAAGACAAGAACGATGTGATGCGAACAGGGGACGGACCGCAAAGCCCGGCTAAGCGCCGGGCGGAGCGACGCACGAGGGAGAGTCGTTAATGGCGGAAGCCGTAATGAGCGGAGTTCGGGCGCCCGCCGCCCGGCGGTCATCGTTGCGCGCGATCGCGCGGCGCAAGCCGATGATCGCCTTTATGATGGCCTTGCCGCTGATCCTCCTCATCCTCCTCCTCGTCGTCTATCCGGCGCTCTACTCCATTCACCTCGCCACTCTCAACCGCTCGATGAAGCGGTTCGTCGGCTTCGGAAACTTCCTCTTCCTCTTCAAGCGCGACACCTTCTGGATGGTGGTGAAGCAGTCGGTGATCTTCGCCTGCACCGCCGTCTTCTTCAAAACCCTGATCGGCATCTTCCTCGCGAACTTCGTCCACACCATCCCAACGAAGGGACAGCGCAAGTGGCGCGGCATGCTGATGGTGTCGTGGGTCATCCCGACGGCGATCAGCTCGATCACCTGGTTCTGGCTCTTCGACCCCTCCTACAGCGCCTTCAACTGGCTCCTGGCGAAATTCTTCGGAACGGCGCCCATCCCCTGGCTCGGAGAGCCGTTGTGGGCGCGCTTCTGCGTCATTCTCGTCAACATCTGGGCGGGCACGCCCTTCTTCATGATCATGTATCTCGCCGCGCTGAAATCGGTCCCGGAGCAGCTTTACGAGGCGGCGGCGATCGACGGCGCGAATTGGTGGCAGCGGCTCTGGTACGTGACGCTGCCGATGATGCGCAACATCATCTCGATCACCGTCCTCTTCTCGCTCATCGTCACCTTCGCCAATTTCGACATCGTCCGCATTCTCACCAATGGCGGGCCCGTTGATCAGACGCAGATCTTCGCGACCTGGGCCTTCCAGGTCGGCATCCAGGGGAACGACATTCCGCTCGGCGCCTCGGTCTCGCTCTTCATGTTCCCGATCCTCGGTGTCTCCGCCTACTTCATCCTGCGCGGCGTCCGCCGGCGCAGCCAAGAGATCTGAGCCATGGCCGCAGCCGTCGAAACCGCATCGCACATCCGCGCCGCGCGCCGCGGCAGCATCAGGGGCAGCCGCCGCAAGGCGCTGTTCTGGTCGTATTTCTTCCTCGTCCTCTTCGTCGTCATCTTCCTGGCGCCGCCCTTCTACATGCTCATCACCTCGCTGAAGTCGAGCGGCGAGATCTCGGCGCAGGTCAACCCCTGGTGGGTGTTCCATCCGACGCTCGAAAATTACCTCGGGCTGCTGACGGAGCCGAATTTCGTCACCTTCTTCCGTAACTCGGCCGTCGTCTCGCTCTGCGTCGTCGCCATCTCGATGCTGATCAGCGTGCCCGCCGCCTTCGCCCTCGCCCGCATGAAATTCTGGGGATCGGCGACGCTGGCGACCGGGGTGTTCCTGACCTATCTCATCCCGGAATCGCTGCTCTTCATCCCCTTCTTCCGCATCTTCGCCTTCCTGCGCGATATCACCGGGATCGAATTCCTCAATCATTGGTGGGTGCTCATCATCGTCTACCCGACGCTGAGCGTCCCGTTCTGCACCTGGATCCTGATCAGCTATTTCGCCAGCATTCCGAAGGAGCTCGACGAGGCGGCCCTCATCGACGGCGCCGGCTACATCCAGATGCTGACCAAGATCTTCATCCCGGTGGCGCTGCCCGGAATCATCGCCGCGACGATTTTCGCCTTCACCGTGGCCTGGGCGGATTTCCTCTACCCGCTCGCCTTCACGACATCGGCGGATCAGCTCGTCCTGCCGGTCGGCATCGTCACGACGCTCATCAAGGGCGATGTCTACAATTGGGGGCAGATCATGGCCGGCTCGTTGATCTGCGCGGCCCCGCCCCTCATCATCTACGCATTCCTCATGGACTACTACATCGCCGGCCTCACGGCGGGCGCAACAAAGGGATAGGCAGGAAGCGCGCATGGCCCAGGTCACACTCCGCAGCCTCGTCAAGAGATTCGACCGCACCGAGGCGGTGCGCGGCATCGACCTCGACATCGCCGATACCGAGTTCGTCGTCCTCGTCGGCCCCTCGGGCTGCGGCAAGTCGACGACCCTGCGCATGATCGCCGGGCTCGAAGATGCGAGCGCGGGCGAGATCCTCATCGGCGGCGAGCTCGTCAACGATCTGCCGCCCAAGGATCGCGACATCGCGATGGTGTTCCAGAACTACGCGCTCTACCCGCATATGACGGTGTTCGAGAACATGTCCTTCGGGCTGCGCCTCAAGAAGTTCCCGAAGGCCGAGATCAAGGAGCGCGTCGAACAAGCGGCGCGCATTCTCGACATCACCGAGCTCCTCCAGCGCAAGCCGCGCCAGCTCTCCGGCGGACAGCGGCAGCGCGTTGCCATGGGCCGCGCCATCGTGCGCCACCCCAAGGTCTTCCTTTTCGACGAGCCGCTTTCGAACCTCGACGCCAAGCTGCGCGTGCAGATGCGCACCGAGATCAAGAAGGTGCATCAGAAGGTCAATACGACGACCGTCTATGTGACGCATGACCAGGTCGAGGCAATGACCCTCGCCGACCGCGTCGTCGTCATGAATGCCGGCCGGATCGAGCAGGTGGGGCCGCCGAACGAGCTCTATCACAGCCCGCGCACCAAATTCGTCGCCGGCTTCATCGGCTCGCCCGCGATGAACTTCATCCCGTGCCGGCTCGAGGAGAGCGGCGGCGGCGGTCTCACCGTGCGCGTCGGCGATGGGCTCGTTCTCCCGGTGCCGTCCGGCCGCACCGCTTCCTATCGCGCGCATCTCGGCAAGGAGCTGATCCTGGGTCTCCGTCCCGAGCACATCACCGAAGCGCACCCCCATGCCGAGCCGGGAACGGCCGAATTCGCGGTTCCCGTCGATGTGGTCGAGCCGATGGGCATGGAGACTATGCTCTATTTCGCCATGAGCGGCACGCAGATCTGCGCCCGCGTCAGCCCCGAAACACCGGCCTCGCCTGGCGCGACGGTGAACCTCCTCGCCGATTTGCGGCACATGCATCTCATCGATCCGACGACGAACCAGGTCATCGAAGTGCCGGTCGCAAGCCGCGGCAATGCGCAGCCGAGCGCCGACGCCACGGCCTTGCGCCGCGGCGTCGGCTAACGATAGCCCCTCACCCTCTCCCCAGCACAAGCATCGCAAGCGGGAGCGGCGATGCGCGGCGCGCGCTCGCCGCCGCAACCCGCGTGCAGTCAGGTGTGGGTCGGCTTGTCGTTTCCGGGCTTGTCGAACATGTGTCCCGGAAAGAGCGTGTAGGCGAATTGCGCGATCGCCTGGCGGAACTCCGCGCCGCCCGGGCCGCTGCCCGTCGGCACGGTGCCATCGGCGGAAGTGATGGTGCGGTCGCCGCGGCAGAAAGCGGCCAGCAGCTCTACCCGGGCTGCCGGCGGCGCGCCGAAGAGGGCGTTGGGCGGCTCCGGGCGCACGGCGCAAAGCGCGTAGCCGTCGAGCCCCGGCGGCGGGCCGAAGACCATGACGACGCGGTAAGCCGGCGAGGCGCCGGGCGCCGCCGGCACGAAGCGGGTGGGAACGCCGAACGTCGTCCCCTGCATGGCATCGGCGACCGCCTGGTCGATCTCGGCTTGCGGCGCGGCGAAAGGCGTGCCGCGCACCAGCATCGGCATGTCGTTCCCGCTCCACTCTCCCGGCCCATAGCCGTAATCGTGATAGTCGTGGCCGATGACGGCGCCGCTGCATCCCGCGAGCATGGCCGCGGCGGCAACGGCGAGTACGGATTTCGCGCGTGCTGATGGTGACATCGGTTCCTCGCTGGCGACGGCCCCCGGCCGAGAGGGAACATAGCATGACCCCGCGCGGCGCCAACGCCCGCTCACGCAAATGCGATCGGCGTCAATCTCTGCGGGACGGCGGGCCGGCCGGCGCCAGATAGCGCTTCGGTGTCGTGCCGAGCGCGCGGCGGAACATCGCCGCGAAGGCGCTGGCGCTGCGGTAGCCCAGCTCTTCGGCGACGAGCCCGACGGCGCGCCCGCAGGCGAGCTGCGAGACCGCTTCGGCGAGGCGGAGCTGCTGCCGCCAGAGCGCGAAGCTGAGGCCGGTTTCGCGGCGAAACAGGCGAACCAGCGTGCGGCTGCTGGCGCCGACGCGCGCGGCCCACTCGTCCAGCGTGCCCGGCGACGCCGGATCGGCGAGCAAGGCCGCGCACAGCGCGCGCAGCCGCGGCTCGCGCGGCAGCGGCAGATGCAGCGGCACGGAAGCCGCCGCCCGCACCTCCCGCAAGATGAGCTCCATGACGAGCTCGCCGCGGCTGCCGCGCTCGTACTCGACCGGCTCCTCGACGGCCACGAGGATGAGCTCGCGCAGCAGCGGCGAAACCTCGATCACGGCGCAGCGCTCGGGCAGCCAGGGTGCGGCCTCGCGGGCGATGTAGAGCGTCCGCATGGCGACGCGACCCGACATCCGGATCTCATGCTCCGTGCCGGCTGGGATGACGACGGCGCGGAGCGGCGGAACGATCCAGGCTTCCGCCGGCGTCGCCAGCCGCATGACGCCGCGCGCCGCGAAGAGGAGCTGCGCCCGCGGATGGCTGTGCGGCGCGACATACGCGCCGTCCGGAAACTCCTTCGCCATCGCCGCGACGGGGCGCCGCACGGCCTGATAATCCTCGGGATTCGTGCTTCGCGGGCGAGTGGCTGGTGTTGGCGCGATCACGACATTTGTTGGCGTGATATGGCGAAGGCGCCAGCTTTATAGTGGCGACGCCGCTAGCGCAAGCCGCGCGTGGCGCGAGCATCCGGCCGTGATAAGGTGCGAAGAGGAGCGCAAGGATGAGTATCGCAGCCGCAACGGGGCAGGAGAGCAGCGATCTGGCGCGCGACATCCAGGTCGTCGGCACGATCAGCCTCGCGCATTTCTTCAGTCACTTCTATCAATTCTCCCTGCCCTTCCTGTTTCCGCTCATTCGCGCTGAATACGGCGTGGACTTCGCCGAGCTGGGCCTCCTCGTCACCATCTTCTACGGCTGTTCGGGCCTGGCGCAGACGGCGGCCGGGTTCCTCGTCGACCGGCTGGGTCCGCCGCGCATTCTCGCCGGCGGTCTCGGATTGCTGGCCGCAAGCATGGCGGCCGTCGCCCTCGTTCCCGCCTTCTGGATGATGTTTCCGGCGGCGGCGCTCGCCGGCATCGGCAACAGCGTCTTCCACCCGGCCGATTACAGCATCATGAGCCATCGCATCGGTGCCGGCCGCGTCGGCAAGGCCTTCGCCGTCCACGCCGTCAGCGGCACGCTCGGCTATGCCGCGGCGCCGGTCGCCATGGTAAGCCTCGCGGAGGCGACCTCCTGGCATTGGGCGCTGCTTACCGGGGCACTCGCCGGCGGCGCCGCCTGTCTCGTCGTCGTCGCACGGCAGAAGCTGCTGCGCGGCGACGCGCCCGCGAGAGCGCGGGCCGTAAGCGGCAGCGCCGCCACCCATGTCTCCGCCTTCGCTGCCTTGCGGCAGCCGGCGGTGCTTCTCTGCTTCAGCTTCTTCCTGCTGATGGCGGTGCCGTCGGTCGGCATGTCGGGCTTCCTCGCGACGGTGCTGCAGCGCCTCTTCGCGACGCCGATCGCGACGACGGCCGCGGCCCTCACGGCTTACCTCGCCGGGAGCGCGCTCGGCGTGCTGCTGGGCGGCGTCCTCGCCGACCGGATGCGGCGGCATGAGCGGATCGTGATGGCGAGCGTCGCCTGCTCCGCCGCCCTCTTCCTCGCCGTCGGCCTCGTCGGGTTCCCGCCGCTGGCGCTCGGCGCCGTGCTCGCCGTCGCCGGCTGCTCCGCCGGCATCGCCACGCCGTCGCGCGACATGCTCGTCCGCGCGGCGGCGGCGGCGAGCGCCACCGGAAAGGTCTTCGGCTTCGCCTATTCCGGCTTCGATCTCGGCTCGGCCCTGGCGCCGCCCTGCCTCGGCTTCCTCCTCGACCGGGGTCTGACGCAATGGGTGATGCCGGTGATCGCGACCTCTCTCCTCCTCGTCATCATCTCGGCGCTGAACCTCGCCGGGCAGCCGCGCCCGGCGACGGCATCGCCCTGACCCACCCCCGCAAGGCGAAGATCGGACATGACAGAACTCTGCGATATCGCCGCCGTCGAGCTCCGCCGCATGATCGGCGCCAAGGAGATTTCGCCGGTCGAGCTGCTGCAATCCTGCCTCGAGCGGATCGAGCGCGTGAACCCGGCCCTCAACGCGATTACCGCGACCTGCATCGAGCGCGCCAAGGCCGAGGCGAAGGCGGCGGAGAAGGCGGCGCTCGCCGGCGACGCGCTCGGCCCGTTGCACGGACTGCCGATCGGCATCAAGGATCTGAACGAGACGGAAGGGCTGCGCACGACCTGGGGCTCGCCCCTCTATGCCGACTACGTGCCGGCCAAGGACGAGCGGATGGTGGCCGCGGTGCGGCGGGCGGGCGCCATCATTGTCGGCAAGACCAACACGCCGGAATTCGGCGCCGGCGCCAACACCAATAATCCCGTCTACGGCCCGACCGGCAACCCCTTCGACCCGAAGCGCATCTGCGGCGGCTCCTCGGGCGGTTCGGCGGTGGCGCTTGCGACCTCGATGCTGCCGCTCTGCACGGGCTCGGATACGGGCGGCTCGCTCCGCATTCCCGCGGCGTTCTGCGGCATTGTCGGCTTTCGGCCCTCCGTCGGCCTGGTCGCGAGCGAGCGCCGGCTCATCGGCTGGACGCCGATCACGACGCAAGGGCCGATGGGCCGGAACGTCGCCGACACCCTGCTTCTGCTCCAGGCGCAGGTCTCGGCCGACAGCCGCGATCCGCTGGCGGCGCCCGTCGATCCTGCGGCCTTCCGGGCGGTGGCGCCCGTCGATCTCGGCAGCTTGCGCGTCGCCGTCTCGGACGATCTCGGCTTCATCCCGCTCGACCCGCGCATCCGCGCCACCTTCCGCGAGCGCATCGAGCGCATCCGTCCGGTGTTCAAATCATGCGAATGGCGCCATCCCGAAATGGCGGACGCCGACGAAGCCTTCGCGATCCTGCGGGCGATGAGCTTCCTCGCGGCGCATAAGGAGCGCTACGAGAAACACCGCGACAAGCTCGGCCCCAACATCATCGCCAATGTCGAGCAGGGGCTTTCGATGTCGCTCGCCGACGCGGCGCGCGGCCAGGCGCAGGCGACCAGGATCTATCGCGACTTCCAGGAGTTCTTCCGCGAATTCGACCTCCTCGTCACGCCGACCGTCCCGGTCCCGCCCTTCCCCTTGGAGCAGCGCTACATGGCGGAGATCGACGGGCGAAAGCTGCCGACCTACTTCTCCTGGCTGGCGCCGACCTATGCGCTCAGCCTCACCGGCCATCCTTCCCTGTCACTGCCTTGCGGCTTGGAGCCGACCGGAACGCCCTTCGCGCTGCAACTTTGCGGCCCGGCGCGCGGCGACAAATTCCTGCTGGACGCGGCGCACGCGCTGGAGCAGCATCTCGCGCGCGACCCGCAGACCGCGCGCCCTCTCCCCGATCTGGCGAAGCTGGCGCGATAGCGCATCGCCGCGAGATTCGGCTCGCGCCGGCGACAGCTTCTGTTGCATTCTCGCTCCTCTTTCAACGAGGAGCCGTCATGCGCGTCGCGATCATCGGTCAGCAGGAGTTCGGCAAAGCCGTGCTGGAGGCGTTTCTCGCCCGCGGCGACGAGGTCGCGGGCGTCTTCTGCGCGCCGGAGAAGCCGGGCGCCCGCCCCGACCCGCTGCGCCTTGCCGCCGCCGAGAAGGGCCTGCGCCTCTATCAGTTTCCGAGCTATTCCGCGGCCGAGGCGCAAGAGGCGCTGCGCGCGCTCGCCGTCGATATCGGCATCATGGCCTATGTCCTGCTGTTCGCGCCGCAGGCCTTCGTCACCATTCCGAAGCACGGCACGATCCAGTTCCACCCGTCGCTGCTGCCGCGTCATCGCGGCCCCTCCTCGATCAATTGGCCGATCGCGATGGGGCGGAGCAAGACCGGGCTCACCATCTTCCGCCCGACCGACGGGCTCGACGAGGGCCCGGTCGTGCTCCAGAAGGAGGTGGCGATCGGTCCGGACGACACGCTAGGCACCGTCTATTTCGACAAGATCTTCCCAGCCGGCGTCGCCGCCCTCCTCGAAGCCGCCGATCTCGTTCTCGCCGGCAAGGCGCAGGAGACGATCCAGGATGAATCGCAGGCGAGCTATGAGGGCTGGTTCCGCGATGCCGAAGCGCGGATCAACTGGGCGAACAGCGTCGAGATCGTCTACAATTTGATCCGCGCCGCCAATCCGGCGCCCGGTGCCTGGACGACCGTAGGCGGCGAGAAGCTCCAGATCTTCGACGCGCGCAAGCGCATCGCCCGCACCTTCGGCGAGGTCAGGGGCAAGAAGATCGGCCAGGTCGTCGAGGCGGGACCGAAGAGCTTCACCGTGCTCGCCGGCGGCGGCTTCATCGAGGTGCTGCGCTGCCGCCGCGGCGATGGCAAGAAGGTCGCCGCCAACGAGGCCGGCATCACCGCCGGGACGATGCTCGGAAGCTGAGTCGCCTCGAAGATTCGACCACCAAGGACACCAGAGACACCAAGGCATTCCGGTCCTTGGTGCTCTTGGTGTCCTTGGTGGTCAAGTCGCCGATCGTCATTTCGGACGATCGGCCGGGTAGCGCGGCAGGCCGTCTTCGAGATGGAGCCAGGGCATCTGCGTCGTCGTGTAGATGTGGTAGCGCGGGGCGACGCGCTCGGGATGGTCGAGCGTCGCGAGGTTGAGCTCCATCTCGGTCGCCCCCTCGTTCGGAAGAAAGCCGAGCTGCGCGCCGCATTCGGCGCAAAAGAGACGGCTCGCCTTCGGCGAGGAGCGATAGGATTTGGGAGCGCCTTTCGTCCAGGCGAAGGCGCCGAGCGGCGCGCCGCACCAGGCGACGACGGGCGCCCCGCTCGCCCGCTGGCACATCCGGCAGTGACAATAGCCGGCCCCGCGGATCTCGCTCGCGCGATAGCGCACCGCGCCGCAGAGACAGCCGCCTTCGAACGCTTCCGCCATGCTCGCCTCCGTGCTGGCTACATCTGCTCCGCATATTCGGACGGATCGATGAGCGCGTCTATGACGGTGAAGCGGCGGGATGCGACGGCGTCGCGCAACGCCACGGTGAACTCGGCGAGAGTCTCGACGCGGCGGACCGCGGCGCCGAAGCCCTCCCCGATCCGGTCGAAGCGCGGCGAGACGAAATCGACGGCGCGCGGCGCCATGCGCAGCTTCGCCTGCTTCAGCTTGATGAGGCTCAAGGCGCCGTCATTGAGCACGATGACGACGATCGGGAGGCCGAGCTCTGCCGCAAGCGCCAGCTCGCCCTGCGTCATCAGCATGCAGCCGTCGCCGACGAGCGCCACGATCGGCCGGCCGGGATAGACGAGCTGCGCCGCGATCGCCGCCGGCACGGCATAGCCCATGCAGCCGAGGCCGTTCGATTGCAGGAGCTGGCCCGGGACACGGCAGCGGATGATGTGATTGGCGAGGATGCGGTGCGCGCCGACATCGACGCTCATCACCCACTCTGCCGTCGCCTGTGCCGAGACCTCGGCGAAAAGCGCCGCCGGGCTGATGCCGCGACCCGGCTCGCGCGGCCGCACGATCTCGCCGACGCGTTGACGCAGCCTCGCGAGCCGACCGGGCGGCCATGCCCCGGCGAGGCCCTCGCCGGCATGCCGAAGCTGCCGCAGAATCGCCGGCACGCTGCCCGCGACTTGACGACCCAGCGGAAAGACGCGGTGCGAAGCATGGCTCCAATCGATGGCAAGGCAGGGACGCTCCGCCGGCCACGCATCGAGCCACGCGTCGCGCAGCTCGATGGGATCGAAACCGATGAGAACCAGCAGATCGGCCTCGCGCAGCAGCGCCAGCGCCTCGGCGTCGATGACGGGGCTGAGGCCGACGGCGCCGAGCGCCAGCTCGTCCTGCTCGTCGACGACGCCCTTTGCTTTATAGGAGGCGAGAATCGGGAGCCGCCACGAGCGCACGAAGTCGCGAGCGGCGACCGCAGCGCCGCCGACGAGCGCGCCAAGCCCGATGAGCGCAATCGGTCGGCTGGCCGCAGCGAGCATGCGCCGCAGCTCGGCGCCGACACCCTCCGCGAGCTGCGTCTCGGCGAGGAGCGGCGGCACCGGGCGCGCCTCTTCAGCGCTCTCGGCGCGGACCCAATCGGCGGGCATGTCGAGGAAGACCGGTCCCGCCGGATAGGCGAGCGCAATGTCGAGGGCCTTCGCGACCTGTTGCGCCGCCCGCGCCGGGTTGAGCGCCGCCGCCCATTTCGTCACGGGCCGGATGGCGGCGAGGTGATCGAAGACTTGGTGGGTATAGATGCCCTGCTGGCCGCTTGCCATTTGGCCGCCGAGGACGATGACGGCCGAGCGCTCCATGAAGGCGCCGGCGATGCCCGCGACGGCATTGGCGAGGCCCGGGCCGAGCGCCGGGACGAGAAGCGCCGGCTTGCGGGTCAGGTGATAGACGGCATCGGCCATGAAGGCGGCGGCGGGCTCGCTCTTTGCCAGCACGAAGCCGATCCCCGCCTCCTCGCAGGCGCGGATCGTCTCCAGCACGTCATTGCCGGGAATGCCGAAGGCGTGGCGGACGCCATAAGCGGCAAGGGTACGGGCAATGGCGTCGGCGACACGCACTATTCGATCTCGCTGTAATAGTGGTGATGCGCGCTGTTGCAGCGCGAGAGACGCCACTCGACCGGCCGGCCGTCGAGGCCGCGGGCGAGGCGGTCGATCTCGAGCAGCGGCGTTCCCTCGGCGACCCCCAGCGATTTGGCATCGAGCGCATCGGCGGCGACGGCTCGCAGCTTCTCTTCGGCGCGGACGACCGTGATCCCGAAGCGCTGCTGATAGAGGACATAGAGCTCGTCCGGCAGGTCGCGCCCGAGCGGCAGTTCGAGCCCCGGAAAGAGTGCCGCCGGCAGCGCGATCCGCTCGAGGATGACCGGCTTGCCGCGCAGGGCACGCAGCCGCCGCATCGCCCAGACGGCGCTGCGCGGCGGCAGGTCGAGGCGCCGCGCCTCCGCCCGCTCGGCCTTGCGCTGGCGGAGCTGCAGCACGCGCCCGGTCGGCAGCTCCTTGACGCCGCGCTCGTCGCGAATGTGGAAGAAGTGGAAGAGCGCGTGCTGTTGGCTGTGGCGGGCGATGAAGGTGCCGAGCCCCTGCCGGCGCACGACGAGATTCTGCGCCGCCATCTCGTCGAGCGCCTTGCGCACGGTGCCCTGGCTGACGCCGAACTCGGCGGCGAGCCGCCCCTCGCTCGGCAGGATGTCGCCGGGGCGCCAGTCGCCGCGCAGCATGCGGCCGATGATGAGCTCGCGCACTTGCGCGTAGAGCGGCCGGAAATCCGGGCCGGAAACGGCGCCGCTGTCGTTCATCCGCGCTCCCTCGGCTGGCAGCTCCGGTCGGTTCGACCGATACTCTTATATAAGATATATTTCCATTGACAAAGCCGCGAGCTCGGCTTCAGCCTTCCTCCTCCTCACACAGCGTCGAGCGGGAGCCGAGATGACCACCCATTTCATCGTCCACGACAAGAAGGACACGGTCGGTGTCGTTGTCGTCGAGGATGTGAAGCCCGGCATGGAGCTGACGGGCTGGATCATGGAAACCGACGAGACGATCAAGCTCGAAGCCAAGGACGCGGTGCCGCTCGGGCACAAGGTCGCCTTGAAGGACATCGCCGCCGGCGACACCTTGATCAAATACGGCGACGATATCGGCAAGGCGGTGGCGGCGATCGGCAAGGGGCGCCACGCCCACGTCCACAACGTCAAGACCAAGAGGTGGTGAGCATGGCGCTCAGGAACGGCAATCTGAAATTCCAGGGCTACCGCCGCGAGAACGGTCGCGTCGGCATCCGCAACCACGTCATCATCCTGCCGCTCGACGATCTGTCGAACGCGGCGGCCGAGGCGGTGGCCAACAACATCAAGGGCACGCTGGCGCTGCCGCATGCCTATGGCCGGCTGCAATTCGGCGAGGATCTGGAGCTGCATTTCCGGACGCTCATCGGCACCGGCTCCAGCCCCAACGTCGCCGCCTGCGTCGTCATCGGCATCGAGCCGGGCTGGACGGGACGCGTCGTCGACGGCATCAAAAAGACCGGCAAGCCCGTTGCCGGCTTCGCCATCGAAGGCAACGGCGATCTCATGACCATCGCCCACGCCTCGCGCCAGGCGAAGGAGTTCCTGCACTGGGCCTCCGAGAAGCAGCGCGAGACCTGCGGCATCGCGGAGCTCTTCGTCTCGACGAAATGCGGCGAGAGCGACACGACTTCGGGCCTCGCCTCGTGCCCGACCGTCGGCAACCTCATCGACAAGCTCGACCCACTCGGCGTCACCACCTGCTTCGGCGAGACCTCGGAGATCACCGGCGCCGAAAAGGTTTGCGCGAGCCGCGCCGCCAGCAAGGAGGTGGCCGAGAAGTTCATGAAGACCTTCATGGCCTATCAGGAGATGATCGAGCGCCACAAGACGAGCGATCTCTCCGAATCGCAGCCGACCAAGGGGAACATCGCGGGCGGCCTCACGACGATCGAGGAGAAGGCCTTCGGCAATCTCCAGAAGATCGGCAAGAAGACGAAATTCATCGACGTGCTGAAGCCGGCCGAGGCGCCGGCGAAGGGGCCGGGCCTCTATTTCATGGACACCTCCTCGGCTGCCGCCGAATGCGTCACCTTGCAGGCGGCGGCGGGCTTCGTCGTCCATCTCTTCCCGACCGGGCAGGGCAACGTCATCGGCAATCCGATCGAGCCCGTCATCAAGCTCACCGCCAACCCGAAGACGGCGCGCGAGATGTCCGAGCATATCGACCTCGACGTCTCGGGCATCCTCAAGCGCGAGATGACCCTCGACGAGGCGGGCGACCGGCTCATCGACATCATGCTCCGCACCTGCAATGGCCGCCTCACCGCGGCGGAGGCGCTGGGGCATCGCGAATTCGTCATGACGAAGCTCTATCCAAGCGCCTAAGGGCCATCGGGTGACAACCGACAGCGGAGGATATCGTTGTCGCCGCCTCTCACGCCGTCGCCGCGAGGAGCAGAGCGACGCGGCGATCCGGAAGCCGGCGGCGAGAATCTGGATGGCTTCGCTCCGCTCGCCATGACGGCGGCGGCGAAATGAGACGCGGGTCCGGCTGACATGCGTGATCAGCTCCTCCGCGTATCGGTGTGGCGCGGCGCCGATGAAGGGCGCCTCGTCGCCTATGAGGTGCCGGCGCGGCCGAGCCAGACGGTGCTCGACGTCGTCACCTATATCCAGCGGCGCCTCGATCCCAGCCTCGCCTACCGCTTCGCCTGCCGCGTCGGCATGTGCGGCTCCTGCGCCATGACCGTGAACGGGATCGCGCGCTGGACTTGCCGGACGCATGTCGAGCGCGTCGCGAAGAACAGCGCCATCGAGATCCGACCGCTCGCCAACCTCCAAGTCATTCGCGACCTCGTGACCGACATGACGCCGTTCTTCGAGAAATGGCGGCGGGCCGAGGGGCGCTTCGTGCCGGCCACGACGCCGGCGCGCGATTTCGCGAAAGTGCCGCCGGCGAGCCGCGAGCGGCGCGCCGCCGATGCCGGCATCGAGTGCATCGGCTGCGGCGTCTGCTACGCCTCCTGCGACGTCGTCGCCTGGGATCCCGATTATCTCGGCCCGGCGGCGCTCAACCGCGCCTGGACGCTCGTCAATGATGTGCGCGATGGCGGCAACAGCGACCGCCTGCGCGCCGTCGCCGGCGATGCCGGCTGCCATGCCTGCCACAGCCATCAGAGCTGCGCCCTGCGCTGCCCGAAGGCGCTCGACCCGACCGCCTCGATTGCCGGCTTGAAGCGCGTTGCGGCGCGCGCGACGCTCCGAGGCGAGCTGTGACGGCGCGCGGCGAGGCCCGGCTCTGGCTGGCGCAGCGCGCGGCCGGGATCCTGCTGGCGCTCGCCGTGGCGGTACATCTTGCAACCATCCTCTATGCCGTCCATCGGGGGTTGAGCGCCGCCGCCATCCTGGCGCGGACGCGGGGCAATGCCGCCTGGCTCGCCTTCTACCTCGTCTTCGCCGCCGCCGCGGCGCTCCATGGCGGGATTGGGCTGCGCACGGTCATTCGCGAGGCGACAGCCTGGCGAGACCGCAGCCTCGACCTCGCGACGGCGGCCTTCATCGTGCTCGCGACGCTAGCGGGATGGCGCGCCGCGGCGGCGCTCTTTGCATGAACCGGATCGATTGGCGGGCGCGCAATCACCCGGCCTGGTGGGCGGCGCTCGTCCATCGCGTCTCCGGAATTCTGCTGGCTCTCTTCCTGCCGGCGCATTTCTGGGCGCTCGCGCGCGCGATCGAGGGCGAGGCGCGGCTCGAAAGCTTCCTGCGCTGGACGGAAAATCCGCTGGTCCGCCTCGCCGAGACGGTTCTCGTGATCCTGCTCGCCGCGCATCTCGCGGGTGGTTTGCGCATTCTCGCCCTCGAATTCCTCGCCTGGCGCGATCGCCAAAAGACCGCGATCGCGCTCTCGGCCGGGGCGAGCCTCGCGCTCGGGCTCTGCTATCTGCTCAATGTCTTCTGAGCCGATGTCGAGCGACCTCGCCTTCTTCGTGCTCGGCGCCTTCTTCGCGGCGCTCGCCGCCGGCCTCGCCGGCTTCGCCTTCGGCCTCATCGCCTCGGGGCTCTGGCTCCATGTGCTGACGCCGCACGAGGCCGTGCCGCTCATTGCCGGCTGCGGCCTCGCCATTCACGTCTTCTCGATCTGGCGCTTCCGCAACGCGCTGCGCTGGCGCGCGCTCTGGCCCTTCCTTCTCGGCGGCATCATCGGCATCCCGCTCGGCACGCTGGCGCTTCGCCATGCCGATCCAGCCGCCTTTCGCATCGGGGTCGGGCTGTTCCTCGTGACCTATGCGGGCTTCATGCTGCTGCGCCCGCCGATGCCGGCAGTGGCGGCGGGCGGACGCCTCGTCGATGGCTGCGTCGGCGCCGCCGGCGGCGTCCTCGGCGGCCTCGCCGGCCTCTCCGGCGTTCTCCCGACCATCTGGTGCGATCTGCGCGGCTGGCCGAAGGACGCGCAGCGCGGCGTCTATCAGAGCTACATTCTCGTCATTCAGAGCCTCGTCATGGTGTCACTGGCGCTGTCCGGCGGAATCGGCGTCCGCGAGATGAAGCTCTTCCTCGCGGCGTTGCCGGCCATCGCCCTCGGCGCCATGCTCGGATTTCGCCTTTACGACCGCGTCGATCCGATGCAATTCCGCCGCATTCTGCTGGTGCTGTTGCTGATCTCCGGCGCCGCCCTCCTCGTGTAGGATGGCGGGAGAACCGGAGCCATAGGGAGGAGAGATGATCGCTAGAGCCGCCATTCGCCGGTACGCCCGGCCCGCCGCCGTCATCGTCGCCGCGGCGACGCTGTTCTTCGACGCCGCCGGCGCCAGCCGCGCCGAGGTAAGCGAAGTCCGCATCGCGCAGCAATACGGCATCAGCTACCTGCCGCTCACCGTCATGAATCACGAGAAGCTGCTCGAAGCGGCGGCGAAGCGCGCGGGGATCGCCGATCTCAAATCGAGCTGGAAGCAGTTCGGCGCCGGCAACGCCATGAACGAGGCGCTGCTCTCGGGCAACCTCGACTTCGCCTCGGGCGGCGTCGGACCGCTCCTCACCATCTGGAGCAAGACCAAGGGGCGGCAGGATGTGAAGGCGGTGGCTGCGCTCAACTCGATGCCGCTCTACCTCAACGTCATCAAGCCCGAGATCAAGACGCTGAAGGATCTGAAGCCGGAGGACAAGATCGCGCTGCCCGCGGTCAAGGTGTCGATCCAGGCGGTGACGCTGGAGATGGCGGCGGCGCAGGCCTTCGGCGAGGAGCATTACAACAAGCTCGACCCGCTCACCGTCTCGATGAAGCATCCCGACGCCATGGCGGCGATGCTGTCGGGCCATTCCGAGATCATCGGCCATTTCGGCAGCCCGCCCTTCCAGTATCAGGAGCTCGAAGACAAGCGCGTCCACCGCCTCGTCAACTCCTACGACGTGCTGGGCGGACCCGCGACCTTCAACGTCGTCTGGACGCTGAAGAAGTTCCGCGACGACAATCCCAAGGTCTATGCCGCCTTCCTCGCCGCCCTCGAGGACGCCATGGCCTTCATCAAGAAGGACCCGCACCGCGCGGCGCAGATCTATATCGGGATGGAGCACTCGAAGCTGCCGGTCGACTTCGTCGAGAAGATGATCCGCGATCCCGAGAACGTCTTCACGACGACGCCGCAGCGGATGATGAAATACGCCGAGTTCATGCACAAAATCGGCGCCATCGAGAACAAGCCCATGGCCTGGACGGATTTCTTCTTCCCCGACATCCACGGTGCCAAGGGGAGTTGAGGGATGACACCGCACGCAACCACCCTCGCCGATCCCCTCTGCCGCTTGCGGGAGAGGGTTGGGGTGAGAGCGGCTCGGTGCGGCGATTTTCCCGACATTCATCGGAACGCGAATGCCCTCACCCTGCCCTCTCCCGCAAGCGGGAGAGGATTTACCGATCTCGGCGGGAGAGGGCTGATCGAGGTCGGGGAGAGGGCGGGATGACACCTCTGCTCGAAGTCGACGGCGTGACGCTGCAATACAAGACGAAGCAGCATCTCGTCACCGCGACCTACCGCGTCGGCTTCGAGGTCCATCGCGGCGACCGCTTCATCCTTCTCGGGCCGTCGGGCTGCGGTAAATCGACCTTGCTGAAGGGCGTCGCCGGCTTCCTGAAGCCGGTCGAGGGCAGCATCCGCCTCAACGGCAAGGCGATAGAGCGGCCTGGTCCGGACCGCATGATGGTCTTTCAGGAATTCGATCAGCTTCTGCCGTGGAAGACGGTGAAGCAGAACGTCATGTTCCCGATGCTAACGAGCGGCAAGTTCGGCCGCCGCGAGGCCGAGCAGCGGGCGCTCGCCTTCATCGCCAAGGTCGGGCTCGGCAAGTTCGCCGACATCTTCCCGCATATGCTGTCGGGCGGCATGAAGCAGCGCGTCGCGATCGCCCGTGCGATGGCGATGGAGCCGGACATCCTCCTGATGGACGAGCCCTTTGCGGCGCTCGACGCGCTGACGCGGCGCAAGATGCAGGAGGAGCTGCTGCAGCTCTGGGAGGAGATCCGCTTCACCGTCCTCTTCGTCACGCATTCGATCGAGGAGGCGGTCATTGTCGGCAACCGCATCCTCGTGCTGTCGCCGCATCCGGGCCAGGTCAAGGCCGAGCTCAACTCACGGGGCGAGGCCGGCGGCGGCGACGGCCTCGTTGCGCTGCAGAGCCGCATTCACGACATGCTCTTCGCCGAGCGCATCGAGAAGGCGCTGGCCGACTGATGTCCGAGCGGACCGCCATTCTGCCGCCGGTGCGGCCCGAATTCGTCCGCAAGACGCTGGATGCGAGCAATGTCGGCGAGATCGTCCGGCCGCTCTCGGCCTGGGAGCGGCTGACCAACATCACCGCGGTGCGGCGGATCTTCATTCTCGTCCTGCTGGCGGCGCTCTGGCAGGCCTATACGGTGCCGCTCGACAACCCGCTCATCTTCCCGACCTTCAGCGACGTCATGGCGGCGCTCTGGAAGGAGACGATCAACGGCGAATTGCCGGCGCGGATCCTGACCTCGATCAAAGTCCTGCTCATGGGCTACGCCGCCGGCGTCGGCCTCGCCGCGGTGCTGACGACCTTCGCCGTCTCGACGCGGATCGGCACCGATTTCCTGTCGACGCTGACGGCGATGTTCAATCCGCTGCCGGCGATCGCCTTGCTGCCGCTGGCGCTCCTCTGGTTCGGCCTCGGCAATCCGAGCCTCGTCTTCGTCCTCATCCATTCGGTGCTGTGGGCAGTCTCGCTCAACACGCATTCGGGCTTCCTCAGCGTCTCGGAGACGCTGCGCATGGCCGGCAACAATTACGGCCTCACCGGCATTCGCTACGTCATGAAGATCCTCGTCCCCGCCGCCTTCCCCTCGATCTTGACCGGCCTCAAGATCGGCTGGGCCTTCGCCTGGCGGACGCTCATCGCGGCGGAGCTCGTCTTCGGCGTCTCCTCGGGCTCGGGCGGGCTCGGCTGGTTCATCTTCGAGAATCGCAACGAGCTCGAAGTCGCCAACGTCTTCGCCGGCCTCATCACCGTCATCATCATAGGGCTCGTCGTCGAGAGCGTCGTCTTCCGCACGATCGAGGCCCACACGATCCGCAAATGGGGAATGCAGCGATGACCCTCGCCCTCGACATGGCGGTCGTCGAGGAGACCGCGAAGCTCCTCTACATCCGCGCGCTCAAGACCCTGCCCGACGACATCAAGGAGGGGTTCGTGCGCCTCGCCGCCACCGAGAGCAACGCCACCGCGCAGGCGATCCTCGCGACGATGCGAGAGAACATCGCGGTCGCCGAGAGGAGCGACAACCTCCTTTGCCAGGACACCGGGATTCCGATCTACAACGTCGCGATCGGCCGCGACGTCGCCTGCGACGGCATGGCGCTCAAGGAGGCGATCCGGCGCGGCTGCACCCGTGCGACGCGCGAGCATCCGCTCCGCTCCTCGGTCGTGCATCCGCTGACGCGGGTCAACGAGCATACCTCGGGCGGCCGCCACGTGCCGGTCATCAATATCGACTTCATCCCCGAGCCCGAGACGCTGCGGATCGAGATGATCCCCAAGGGCTCGGGCTCGGAGAACGGCTCCTTCCTCAAAATGTGCATCCCCGCCGAGGGCGTCGACGCGGTCAAGACCTTCGTCATCGACCGCGTCATCGAGGCGGGCGGCAAGGTCTGCCCGCCCACCATCGTCGGGGTCGGCATCGGCGGGACCTCCGATCTCTGCATGCATCTCGCCAAGCTCGCGGCGACGCGGCCCTTGGGCTCGGCTTGCGCCGATCCCGAAGGAGCGAAGCTCGAAGCGGAGCTCAGCGCCGCCGTCAACGCGCTCGGCATCGGCCCGCAGGGTCTCGGCGGCGACTCCACCGCCTTCGCCGTCCATGTCGAGACGGCCGCGACGCACATCACCATGAATCCGGTCGCCGTCAACATCCAATGCCACTCGGCGCGCCGGGCGCTGGCGACGATCACGCCGACCGGGATTACGCTGGGATAAGCGCCCCTCAGCCCGCCGGCGCCTGGCAGATCAGGAAGAGGCACTCCAGCATCACCGTCGCCGCAAGAAAGGCGGTCATGCCGCCGACATCATGCGGCGGGCTCACCGTGTTGACGTCGCAGGCGACGATGCGGAGCCCGGCGAGGCCCTGCAGCAGCGCCAGCCCCTCGCGCGCGCTGGCGCCGCCCCAGGCGGGCGTGCAGACGCCGGGCGCGCAGGAGGGGTCGAAGAAATCCATATCGAAGCAGAGATAGACGGGCCGCCCTGCGAGCGTCTGCCGCACCTCCTCCAGCACCGCCGGAATACCGCGCGCGGCAAGGTCGACGCCTGGAATGAGGCGATAGCCGTGCTGGCGCGTATGCTCGAACACCTCCGGCATGTAGACGGGGCCGCGGGCGCCGATATGGAAGGAGGACCGCGTGTCGAGCAGCCCCTCCTCGGAGGCGCGCGTGAATGTCGTCGCCGTGTTGTAGCGATCGCGCCCCTCGCCCGGATAGGTATCGGTGTGGGCGTCGATATGGAGGAGGACGAGGTCGTCGTGCTTGCGGTGCAGGGCGCGGAGCTGCGGCAAGGTCACGGCTCCGTCGCCGCCCATCGTCACCGGCACGGCGCCGGCGAAGACGATATGCGAGACCGCCTCCTCGATCGCGGGATAGGAGACATCGACATTGCCCGGCACGACCCGCGCATTGCCGCAATCGACGAGGCCGAGCCGCTCGATCGGGTTGTAATCCTGCAGCGGCGGCTCGTAGGGGCGAACCAGCGCCGATTGCTCGCGGATGGCCTGCGGTCCGAGGCGCGAGCCGATCCGAACCGGGTGGGTCCCGCAATCGAAGGGGATGCCGAGAATGGCGGCCTTGCTCTTCGCGAGGTCGCGCGAGAAGGGCACGCCCATGAAGGAGGGCGGCGCGGCGAAGGCCGTGGCATCGGCGGCGTGGCGGCTCGGCGGCATGGGGCGGACTTCCTTCAGAGGCGCGCGCCCCGGCTCCGGCGTTGTTGCGCCACGACGCGCTCGCGATGCAGCGTGTAGAGCCCGGTCGCGATCACGATGGCGGCGCCGGTCCAAGTCGCGCCGTCCGGGATTGTCGCGAAGACGAAATAGCCGATCAAGCTCGACCACACCATCTGGCTGTAGGAGAAGGGAGCGAGGAGCGACGCGCCGGCGCGGTTGAAGGCGGCGGCGAGCAGCGATTGGCCGCTGGCGTTGAGCGCGCCCATGAGCGCGAAAAGCCCCCAGGCCATGGGGCTCGGCATGCGCCAGACGAAAGGCAGGGCGAGCGCGCTCACCGCGAAGCCGACCACCGCCGAATAGAGCATCGTCGTCAGCACCCGGTCGATGCTGCGCATCCGCCGCGTCAGGATCATGCCAAGGGCCCAGCTCGCCGCCGACAGCAGCGGGTAGAGGGCGGCGGGGTTGAAGGCGCCGGTTCCTGGGCGCATGACGATGAGGACGCCGATGAAGCCGATCACCACCGCGGCCCAGCGCCGCACGCCCACCGTCTCGCCGAGGAGCGGGATCGAGAGAGCGGTGACGAGCAGCGGCGTCACGAAGCCGATCGCCGTCGCATCGGCGATCGGCAGCTGCGCCAGGCCGAAGATGAAAAGGATCGAGGACGCCACCATGGCGACGCCCCGGCCGATTTGCAGCAGCGGCACCGGCGTCCGCCAGGGCGGAAACTCGGCGCGGAGCGCAAAGGGCAGCAGCGCCGGGATCGTAAAGAGAAAGCGCAGCGCCGCGATTTCGGCCGGATGATAATCGGCGGTCACGAGCTTCGAGAGCCCGTCCATCCCGCTGAAGAGAAACATCGCCAACAGCACCATGCCGATGGCGGCGAGCGGCTGCTCCGAGCGTTCGGCCGTGAGCGCCGGCATCGTCGCCGCGCGCGGCAGCGGACCGGCCGGCGCCAGCCCGGCGCGGCCCATCCCGAGCAGGCGAAAGAGAAGCTCTCCGCGAATGCGGCGGAGAGCAGCTGCCCAATCGCTCATTGCTGCTCTCGTTCTGCGCTCGGCGCCCGGCGGCCGCTCCGCGACCCGTCCATGAACAAATCTCCTTTATGCGACGGCCGCGCGAAATTGCCGCTTCCTGCCGTTGAGATCAAACGACCTTCTCTCGTATGATGCCTTAGATTTCCTAATTCATAACGATGACTCGCGCCCTCCCGCCCCTGAACGCTCTGCGCGCCTTCGAGGCCGCCGCGCGCCATCTCAGCTTCACCCGCGCCGCGGAGGAGCTGCATGTGACGCAGGCGGCGGTGAGTCATCAGATCAAGGGCCTCGAAGCCTTTCTCGGCGTTCCCCTCTTCCGCCGCCTTCCGCGCCGGCTGCTCTTGACGGATGAGGGGCAGGCGCTTCTGCCCGAGCTGCGCGACGCCTTCGCGCGGATGGGGCAGGCCGTCGAGCGCATTGCCGCGCGCCCGCGCGGCGGAACCCTCACCGTCGGCACCATGACGACGATCGCCATGACCTGGCTGGTGCCGCGCCTGCCGCGCTTCCAGGCGGCGCATCCCGAGATCGACGTCCGCATCCTGACGACGCAGCGCCTCGTCGATTTCGCGCATGAGGATATCGATGTCGCGATCCGCTATGGCGAAGGCGGCTGGGCGGGACTGCGCGCGCAGAAGATGTTCGATGACTTCCTGACGCCGCTCTGCGGCCGCCGCTTCAAGGACCTGCTCCGCGAGCCCGCGGACCTGCGCAGCGTGCCGCTGCTGCGCACGACGGAGGAGACGGAGTGGCCGCTCTGGCTCGCCGCCGCCGGGCTCGACGGCTTCGCGCTGCGCCGCGGCCCCATTTTCGATTCGACGAAGGTCGCGGCCGAGGCCGCGGTCGACGGGCTCGGCATCGTCATGGCGCAGCCTTCGCTTTTCGCCGACGACCTCGCCGTGGGCCGGCTGTTCCAGCCCTTCGCTCTCACCGTCCCCAACGGCAAATCCTATTGGCTCGTCGCCCCCGAGGCGACGGCCGAGCGGCCGAAGATCAAGGCGTTCCGCGATTGGATCGCCGCGGAGACCGCGGCGGTTCGCCAAGAAGGGAGCGGCTGAGCCGGCGATGGGATATGAGAAGTTCCAATAGCTGCGATTAGAACTCCTCTTGTCGCCTCGCCGGCTCCGGCATGTTAGGCTCCCCGCGAGGAGTAACGCGTCATGAACGACATCGATCTCTCGACGCAGGATCTCGGCTCGGCGCAGGAACAATCCCTGCCCCGCAACGACGCCGAGCTCTGGGAGATCCTGCGCCTCGAAGCCGTGCGCGTCGCGGCGCGCGAGGAGATGCTGCGGAGCTTCCTCGATCTCGCGGTGCTGCGCTATGCCGGCTTCGCCCCGGCGCTGGCGGCGCTGCTCTCGCGCAAGCTCGGCGAGGGCATCATGCCGGCCGAGCGGCTGGCCGAACTCGCCGCGACGGCGATGGCGGACGACCCCGAAATCATCGCCGCTGCCGTCGCCGACCTCGTCGCCACGCGCACGCGCGACCCGGCGGCGGAGAGCTACGTCACGCCATTCCTCTATTTCAAGGGCTTCCATGCCCTCGAATGGCACCGCGTCAGCCACTGGTTGTGGCGCCGCCGCCGCCGCGACATCGCCTTCTTCCTGCAAAGCCGCGTCTCGGAAGTCTTCGCCGTCGACATCCATCCCGCGGTGCCGGTCGGCAAGGGCGTCTTCATCGATCATGGCACCGGCCTTGTCGTCGGCGAGACGAGCGTCATCGGCAACGACGTCTCGATCCTGCAGGAGGTGACCCTCGGCGGCACCGGCAAGGAGCGCGGCGACCGCCACCCGAAGGTGCGCGACGGCGTCCTTCTCTCGGCCGGCGCCAAGGTGCTGGGCAACATCGAGATCGGACGCAGCGCCAAGGTCGGCGCCGGCAGCGTCGTCCTCAGCTCCGTGCCGCCTTGCGCCACGGTCGCTGGCGTGCCGGCGAAGATCGTCGGCTGGTGCCGTGAATCGATGCCCGCCCTCGCCATGGATCAGAGCCTGCCCGAGCAGAAGGACGGGTAAGGCGCGCTCTCGCCGCCATTCAACCCCTCTCCCGCTTGCGGGAGAGGGGTTGGGGTGAGGGCGAATTGCGTGTTGATCCAATGGCTTAAGTGCGTTTGCGACACCCTCACCCTGCCCTCTCCCCGGAGGGGAGAGGGTTTTGAAGGCGTCCGAAGGGGAGAGCGTCACGGCGGCTCGGCCGTGCGCGCATCCTTGCGGCGCCTCCGTCCTCTTGCCATCATCGCTGGCGTCTCGTGCCGCGAGGAGAGCCCGCATGCCCGACACACGCGTCAACACCAGCGCTGCCGCCGCCCTTGCCGAAGCCAAGGAGCGCTACGCCGCTCGCCACAGAGAGAGCGCGAGCCTCCACGAGGCGGCATGCCGGTCGCTGCCTGGCGGCAACACGCGGAGCGTCCTCTTCTTCGACCCCTTCCCGGTCATGTTCGCCCGCGGCGCGGGCTGCCGGCTCTGGGATGTCGATGGCAACGAATTTATCGACTTCCTCGGCGAATACACGGCGGGGCTCTACGGCCACTCGCATCCCGTCATCCAGGAGCGGCTGCGCCGGGTGCTCGATGACGGGCTCAATTTCGGCGGCCACACCGCGCTCGAAGGCAAGCTCGCATCGCTCGTCTGCGCCCGCTTCCCGTCGATCGAGCTCGTGCGCTTCACCAATTCCGGAACCGAGGCCAATCTCATGGCGCTGACCGCGGCGCGCGCGGCAACGAAGCGCGAGGCGATCCTCGTCTTCGAGGGCGCCTATCACGGCGGCGTCCTCAATTTCGGCGCCGGCATCGCCGCCATCAACGTCCCCTTCCCGATCGTGACGGCGCCCTACAACGACCTCGCGGCGACGCGCCGGACCGTCGAGGCGGAGAAGGACCGCCTCGCCGCCATCATCCTCGAGCCGATGCAGGGCGGCGCCGGCTGCATCCCAGCCGAGCTCGACTTCCTGCGCGGGCTGCGCGAGCTCGCGAGCCGGCACGGCATCGTCCTCATTTTCGACGAGGTGATGACTTCGCGCCTCGCGCCGGGCGGGCTGCAAGAGGCGACCGGCGTCATCCCCGATATGACGACGCTCGGCAAATATATCGGCGGCGGCATGAGCTTCGGCGCCTTCGGCGGCAAGGAGGCGATCATGTCGCTCTTCGACCCGCGCAAGCCGAACTTCCTGCCCCATGCCGGCACCTTCAACAACAATGTCATGACGATGGCGGCCGGCCTCGCCGGCCTCAGCGAGGTCTATACGCCGGCTGCGGCGAAGGCCCTGAACGAGATGGGCGAGACGTTGAGATCACGGCTCAACGACATCGCGCAAAAGCATGAAGCGAATGTGCAATTCACCGGCCGCGGGTCGATGATGAACATTCACTTCACGCGCCATCCCATCCGCCGCAAGGCTGATGTGAAGCATGTCGACCCCGACCTCGCCGGCCTCTTCTTCTTCGACCTTCTGGAGCGCGGCCTCTATGTCGCCCGCCGCGGCATGCTGAACCTGTCGCTGCCGATCGGCAAAACGGAAACGGACGCCCTTGCCGCCGCCTTCGAGGAATTCGTCACCGTCCGCGGCAACCTGCTGCGGTAGCCGCGCGCCAATTCCGGCTAACACCTCCCTCTCCCGCTTGCGAGTCCTTCTCAAGACCCTCTCCCCTCCGGGGAGAGGGAAGGGTGAGGGGTGCCGCAACGGACTGAAGCTATTGGAACACAACGAGCTCGCCCTCACCCTGCCCTCTCCCGCAAGCGGGAGAGGGTTATTCGCCTCGTTCGACTAGGAGGCGACGGTCTCGTTGAGCTTGCTTGTCGGCTCCCGAAAGCAAACTTTCGCATAGGGTACCGGCTCGCACCGCCAGCCCGGAGCAGAGAAACCGTTGCTCTGCCAAGTTGGCGGCCGATCTGGACGGGTGGCGGCAAGCCAGACGGCGACGCCGCTTAACCCTGTGGCTAGCGCGGCCAGACGTGCCAGACGCCACAAACGCCCAATCTCGCGGAAGCGATAGGCGTCGATCGCCATGATGATGAGGAAGCCCGCGAAGAAGATCGCCAGACCTGCCAATGGCACGAGCATATTCAGAGCTCCTGGCCTCTTCCTCCGCGGTAGAGTACACGTCCGAGTTTATCTCGGCTAGATTGCCCATTTCGCCCCTTCTCTGCAAAATGCAAACGGCTGAACGCGGTAAGATCTGATCGCCACGTCGCTCCGCTCCTCGCGATGACGTTGCTGGCAAAATCCCAGACGATGCTCGAAATGCGAGTAGAGAGGCGCCGATCCGAAGCTGGATGATGGGAAATGGCGATCGATAAGGAGGCGTCGCGGCGATGGCGTCGTCAGATTCGCGATATCCTGAATTCCGAGTGGGATCCGCTCGGGATCGCACAGGATGTTACTGACGAGTACGACACTTATGTGGGAAAACTCACCGCGATGCTCCGAGAAGCCGCCTCCGATGACGATCTGCTCCGTTACCTGCGCTGGGCGGAGACCGAGCATATGGGTTTACGCGGCGATGAGGCTCAGCTTCATCGAGTGATCGCGTCGATCCGATCGCTCGGCTTTATGAACTGACGATCAGGACTCCGCGTGCGATAGTGCAGCCGTCAAAAGTCGCTCTGCCGTCCAGGAAATCGCGATCATGACCGACTACCAGATTTTCGAGGCGGGCGATGTCGTGCTGCAATCGGGGCTCACCTACCGCGGCGCGCGGCTCGCCTACAAGACCTATGGCGAGCTCGCTGCCGACAAGTCGAACGTCATCGTCTATCCCACCTCCTACGGGGCGCAGCATTACGACACGGAGTGGCTGATCGGGCCCGACAAGATCCTCGATCCGCGCAAATACTTCATCATCATCCCGAACAAGTTCGGCAACGGCCTCTCCTCCTCGCCCAGCAACACGCCGGCCCCGTTCGACCGCGGCCGCTATCCGCATTTCACCGTCACCGACAATGTCCGCATCCAGCAGCGGCTCTTGCGCGAGGTCTTCGGCATCACCAAGGTGGCGCTCGTCTACGGCTTCTCGATGGGAGCGCAGCAGGCCTTCCATTGGGGCGCGCTCTTCCCCGAGATGGTGGAGCGCATCGCCCCGGTCTGCGGCTCGGCCAAGACCTCGCCGCACAATTTCGTCTTCCTCGAAGGCGTCAAGGCGGCGCTCACCGCCGATCCCGCCTGGCAGGACGGGTGGTTCGCGACGAAGCCGGTGCGCGGCCTGCGCGCCATGGGGCGCGTTTATGCCGGCTGGGGCCTGTCGCAGGATTTCTACCGCGAGGAGCTGTGGCGCAAGATCGGCTATTCCTCGCTCGAGGACTTCCTCATCGCCAATTGGGAGGGCAGCTTCGGCCGGCGCGACGCCAACGACCTTCTCGCCATGCTGTGGACCTGGCAGCATGCCGATATCAGCGCCAACGAGCTCTATCGCGGCGACCTCAAGAAGGCGCTCGGCGCCATCCGCGCCCGCGCGCTCGTCATGCCGTCCGAGACCGATCTCTATTTCCGCGTCGAGGACAATCGCCGCGAGGTGGCGCTGATGCCGAATGCCGAGCTGCGCCCGATCCCGTCGATCTGGGGCCACCGGGCGGGCAATCCGGCCCAGAACCCGGAGGATTTCGCCTTCCTCAAAGCCGCCGTGGCCGAGTTGCTGGCAGGCTGAGCTCAGCCGGCCGAGCGCGCGGCGCGCCCGCCGCGCCGCCCCGCCCCGGGCGATTGAAAGCGCCGCCCGAGCCCGCTTTCCTTCGCGAGCGAAGAGCGGTGCTTCGCATAGTTCGGCGCGACCATCGGGTAATCCTTCGGCAAGCCCCATTTCTCGCGGTATTGCTGTGGCGTCATTCCGTAATTCGTCATCAAATACCGCTTCAGCATCTTCAGCTGCTTGCCGTCTTCGAGGCAGATCAAATAGTCGGGGGTGACGGATTTGCGGATCGGCACGGCCGGCTCCTGCCGCTCGGCGGCGGCGCGGCCCGGCTGATCGAGGCTTTCGTAGACCGAGGTGATGATCTCGGGAAGTTGCTGCGAGGACACCTTCGTGTGCCGCACATAGCTGGAGACGATGTCGGTCACCATGCGCAAAAGTTCGTCGTGAGACGGCGCGGATTTCTCGTGCTCGGCCATGACGTTGGTCCTTCCTGCGGCGGCGTCGCCCTGGCGCGGCGCCGTCCTGCAAGGAAAACACGCGGTCACCAGAATAATCCCGAAGTCGGAGCTTCCGGATTTACTTGTGCTGCCGCAGAGCGCGGCGCTGCCGCGCGGGCTGCCGCGTTCGCCGGCGAGACTAGGCAGGCGCGCGCTGTTTGCCGCATGATCGGGCGGCAGCGGAGGCGAGATGGCGCGCGCTTTTCTTCTGGTCATGGACTCCTTCGGGATCGGCGGCGCCGAGGATGCCGCGGCCTATGGCGATGCCGGCGCCGACACGTTGGGCCATATCGCCGAATTCTGCGCCGCCGCCGGGCGCGGCCCGCTGCGCCTGCCGGCTCTCGAAAGCTTGGGCCTTGGCGCCGCCGCAGAGGCCAGCACCGGGCGCTGGCCCGCGGGTTTCGCCGCGGCGCCGCCGATCTCCGCCGCTTGGGGCTACGCGGTCGAGCGGAGCCGCGGCAAGGACACGCCGAGCGGCCATTGGGAAATGGCCGGGCTCCCCGTCACCTTCGACTGGGCCTATTTTCCGCCCGGCCCGCCGAGCTTTCCCGAGGCGCTGACGCGGGCGCTCATCGAGCGCGGCGGCCTGCCCGGCATCCTCGGCGACCGCCGCGCCTCGGGCACGCAGATCATCGAGGAGCTCGGGGCGGAGCATCTCGAGACCGGCAAGCCCATGCTCTACACCTCCGCCGACAGCGTCCTGCAGATCGCGGCGCACGAGACCGCCTTCGGCCTCGACCGCCTCTACGCGCTCTGCCGCCTCGCGCGCGAGCTCGCCGATCCCTACAATATCGGCCGGGTGATCGCCCGGCCTTTCATCGGCCGCCCCGGCGCTTTCCGGCGCACGCCGAACCGCCGCGACTACGCCGTGCCGCCGCACGGGCCGACGCTCCTCGACCAAGTCGCGGCGGCGGGTGGCGCCGTCTACGGCATCGGCAAAATTCCCGACATCTTCGCCGGGCGCGGCGTCACCGCCGCCTGCGCCGCTTCCGACAATTCGGCGACGTTCGACCGCCTCCTCGATCTCGCCCGCGAGGCGCCCGGAGACGCGCTCATCCTCGCCAATTTCAATGATTTCGACACGCTCTACGGCCATCGCCGCGACATTGCCGGCTATGCCGCCGCGCTCGAAGCCTTCGATCGGCGGCTCCCGCAATTCGCCGCCGCGCTGCACCAAAGCGATCTCGCGGTGATCTCGGCCGATCACGGCTGCGATCCGGCCTGGCACGGCACCGATCACACGCGCGAGCACGTGCCGGTCCTCGCTTTCGGTCCCGGCATCGCGCCGCGCGCGCTCGGCCGGCGTGAGAGCTTCGCCGATATCGGCCAGACGCTGGCGCGCCATCTCGGCCTTGCGCCTCTCGCCCACGGCGCCGCCTTTCTCTGAACCATGCCGCGATCGCAGGGAACCGCCTCGCGGGCACTGCGTTCAGTCAGAGTTCGGAGCCCCAGGAAGGAGCCGCGCCGTGGACATCTATGCCCTCATCAGACAGGACCACCAGCGCGTCAAGGAGTTGTTCCGGAAGCTCGAATCGGAAGAGGCCACAGGCGAGGCGAAGGCCCGCCTCTACGACAGTTTGAAGCGCGAGCTGAGCATGCACAAGGAAGCCGAGGAAGCCACCTTCTACGCGGCGCTCAGCACCCTGCCCGAGATCAGCGACCGCATCGAGGAAGCGCTCGAGGAGCATGTCGACATCGACGAGCTGCTGCAGGAGATGGACGAGATCGAGAGCGACAGCGAGACCTTCATGGCCCAGCTCGCCGAGCTGCGCGAAGAGGTCGAGCACCATGTCGGAGAGGAAGAGAACGAGATCTTCGCCCGCGCGCGCGAGCTCCTCACCGACGAGCAGGCCGAGAAGATCGGGGCCGAGATGCAGGCGCAGAAGGAACGCCTCGTCTCCTGACCCTCTGAGAAAAAAGGCGCGAGCCACGGAAATTTAAGCTTTTTCGATGAGCCTCCCGCGCGGGAGGCGACAGTGAGCGGAACTCCGCGGTCACATCATCCTGACTTGGCGCCGGAGACTGGCTACCTCGTCCTCGACAGGGACGATGAGCCGGCAAACGGCTTCGGTCCGCCGGATTGGCGCGACGAGCCCGAGGCCCTCATCACCGATGTCTTGGCGCTGCATCAGGTGCCGCCCGCCCTCGCGGAGCGGATCGTCGTCGCCATCAGCGAGGCGCAGGACCGTCCCGTCGGCAACCCGGTCGCCGATTTGGCGGGCGGGCTCGCGGCCTGCCTCTCCTTCGCCGCCTTTGCCGGGTTATGGGGCGGCGGCTCGGTCGCGCTCGTCGGACCGCCCGGCGCCGGCAAGACGACGCTCGCGGCGAAGCTCGCGGCGCGGGCACGGCGGGGCCGCCCGATCCTCCTCAACGCCGATGGAGCGCGTGCGGGCGCGCCGGCGCAGCTTGCCGAATATGCGGAGGTGCTGGGCATCGGCGTCGAATCCGCCGAGACGGCCGAGGCGCTGGCGCGCTCGCTGCGCGGCCGCAGCCACCGCATCATCCTCGATACGGGCGGCATCAACCCCTTCGACGGGCAAGCGCTGGCGGACCTCAAGCGCCTCCTCGCGGCCGCGCGCGCCGAGCCGATCCTCGTGCTGCCGGCCGATCTCGGCCCGCAGCAGGGGGACGCTCTCGCCAAGGCCTTCCGCGCGCTGCCGATCCGCCGCCTCGTCGCGACGCGGCTCGACACCGTGCGCCGCCTCGGCGGGCTCCTCGCCGCGGTCGAGGCCGGCGGCTGCGACATTGCCGGCGCCAGCGTGACGCCGCATTTCGCCTTCGGTTTGCGCCCGCTCACCCCGACCGTCCTGGCGCGGCGCCTCTTATCGGCGGCGCTCGACGCGCGGCGTTGGCAGATCGGCTGAGATCGTCTCTCAGGCGCGATGGCGCGGGTCGAGCGCGTCGCGCAGCCCGTCGCCCAGCAGGTTGAAGGCGAGGACGACGCAGAAAATCGCGAGGCCCGGCCACACCGCCATCCACGGCGCCTGACTCAAGAAGTTCTTGGCGGTGTTCAGCATGCTGCCCCAGGAGGGCGCCGGCGGCTGCTGGCCGAGGCCGAGGAAGGACAGGCTCGCCTCGGCGATGATGGCGGCGGCGATGGCGAGCGTCGCCTGCACCATGATGGGCGCCACGATGTTCGGCAGAATATGGCGCAGGACGATCCGCAGATGCGGATTGCCGACGGCGCGCGCCGCCTCGACATAGTCCTCGACCTTGGCATTCAGCACCTGCGCCCGCGTCAGGCGGATGAAGGCCGGCATGGCCGAGATGCCGATGGCGATCATCGCATTCGTCAGATTTGGTCCGAGAAAGGCGGCAAGCGCGATGGCGAGGATGAGGAAGGGGCAGGCCAGCATGGCATCGGTGATGCGCATCAAGAGCCCGTCGAGAAAGCCGCCGACATAGCCCGAAACAAGGCCGATCGGCACGCCGCAGGCGAGCGAGATGCAGACCGAGACGACGCCGGCGAGGAGCGAGGCGCGCGCCCCCCAGCTGACGCGCGCCAGCACGTCACGGCCGATCTCGTCGGTCCCGAACCAATGGGCGGCGCTCGGCGGCTTGCGGACGAGGCCCCAATTCGTGGCGACCGGGTCATAGGGGCTGATGAGCGGCGCCAGGATGGCGACGGCGATGAAGAAGAGGACGACGAACAGCCCGACCATGGCGCCGCGCCGCTTAACGAGCCGGCCCAAGGCGCGCCGCCACGGCTTCGTTTCGGCGGGCTCGGTGGTCGTGCGGTCGAGGGTGATGGCGGCCATCGGGCTTCTCACGCGCGCAGACGCGGGTTGACGAGGAAATAGGCGATGTCGGCGAGGAGGTTGAGCACGATATAGGCGGTCGCGGTGAAGAGCACGACGCCCTGCACCACCGCATAGTCGCGGTTGAAGACGGCATCGACGATGAGCTTGCCGAAGCCCGGTATGGTGAAGACCTGCTCGGTGAGGACGGCGCCGGAAAGGAGCTGGCCGAATTCGAGGGCGCCCAGGGTCACGACCGGCACCAGCGCGTTGCGCAGCCCGTGCTTCAGCACGACGATGCGCTCGACGAGGCCCTTCGCCCGCGCCGTGCGGATGTAGTCGGTGCTCATCACCTGGAGCATGGCGCTCCGCGTATGGCGCATCATGACGGCGGCGATGGCGTTGCCGAGCACGAAGGCCGGCATGATCATGGCGCCGAGATTCTGCCGCAGATCCTCGAAGGGACTGACGAAGCCCGAGGCGGGCAGCAGGCCGAGCTGCACCGAGAACAAGAGGATCATGAGGAAGCCCAGCCAGAAATTCGGCGTCGACAGCCCCCAGAGAGCGAAGACATTGGCGCCGTAATCCCAGACCGTCCCATTCTTGACCGCCGAGAGCACGCCCGCCGGAATGCCGATGAGGAGGGCAAAGCACATCGCAAGCCCGGCGAGCTCCGCCGTCACCGGCAGCTTCTCGAGAATGAGGTCGAGCACAGGCCGGTTGATGCGGATCGATTCGCCGAGATCGCCATGGAGGACGCCTGCGACCCAGAGGCCGTAGCGCACCGGCAAGGGCTGATCGAGATGGTATTTGTGCCGGATGAAGGCGATGACCTGCGGGTCGCGCTCCTCGCCGGCCATGGCGAGGGCGGGATCGCCCGGCAGCAGCTGCTGCAGCCCGAAGATGATGACGGAGACGAAGAACAGCGTCGGCACGATGAGCGCGAGGCGGCGGAGGAGATAGGCCAGCATCGGCTATCTCCGCCACTCGGTCCGACCAGCTCTCCCCTTGTGGGAGAGGGACGGACCCATTGCGAAGCAATGGGAGGGAGAGGGGGATTTTTCCGCTCTCGTCGCCGGGAGGGCCGAGCGTATGGCCTCAGCCCCCTCACCCTCCCGCGGCTCCGCCGCGGGCCCCGTCCTCTCCCACAAGGGGAGAGGAAGGCAACGCCGGCGGCAGTCGTTCATGAGAACCACGCCAAGATCACTTGAACGACACGCCCTTCACCCGGATGAGGCCGTCCGGCACCGGGACGAAGCCCGTGACCTTGGGAGAAAAGGCGTAGATCCATTTGCGATGGTAGAGATAGATGATGGGATCGTCCTTCGCGAGCTGCTCGGCGACGGCCGTGTAGTGCTTGAGGCGCTCGGCGGGATCGCTCGTCGTCCGGGCGAGGTTCAGCTCCTTGTCGACCGTCTCGTTGCAGTAATGCCCGTCATTCAGCGTCCCCTTGCAGGAAATGAGGGCATAGATGTTGCCGTCGGGATCGGTGCGGCCGCTCCAGCCGATGTCGAAGGCCTGCATCTGGCCTTGCTCCGAGAGGTCGAGAGAGCGCGCGAACTCGGTCGCCTGGAGCTTGATGTCGAAGCCCGCTTCCTTCGCCATCGACTGGATGACCTGCGAGACCTGCTCGTTCTCCGGCCCGACGGGCAGCATCAAGGTGAAGGAGGGATTGGGTTGCCCCGCCTCTTTGAGCAGCTCCTTCGCCTTGGCGATGTCGCGCTTCGGGATCGGCACCGATTTCGCGTAATACGGATTCTCCGGCGAGACCCATTGATTGCCCGGCAGGAACTCGCCGTTGAAGACGACCTGGTTGATGGCGTCGCGGTCGATCGAGAGTTCGAGCGCCTTACGCACGCGGGCGTCCTGGCCGAGCGGATTCTTCGACAGAGGCCCGTTGTTGACGTTGATCGTGATCCCTTGATAGGCGAGGCTGACGATCGAGGCGAGTTTGAGGCTCTTGTCCTGCTTGATCCCGGCGACGTCGGTCGCGGCAACGCGCTCGATGAGATCGAGCTGGCCCGAGCGGAGATTGGCAAGGCGCACGGTCGAATCCGGAATGATCCGGTATTCGACCTTGTCCAAATGGACGTTCGCCTTGTCCCAATAATCGGCGAATCTCTCCAGCGTGATGTGGTCCTGCGCGACGCGCTCAGCGAATTTATAGGGGCCGGCGCAGACGGGATGCGTGCCGAATTTATCGCCGAGCTCCTTGGCCGCCTTGGGCGACACCATCATCCCGGCGCGGTCGGTGAGCTGGGCGATGAGCGGCGCGAAGGGCTCGGACAAGTCGAGCTTGATCGTGTGGTCGTCGACGACCTCGACCTTCGCCACGGCGCTGATCTCGTTCTTGCGGTTCGAGCCCTTCATGGTGAGGTGACGATCGAGGCTGAACTTCGCGGCCTCGGCATTGAAGGGCGTGCCGTCCTGGAACTTGACGCCTTGGCGCAGGGTCAAGGTCAGGGCCTTGTTGTCCGGCGACCATTTGTATTCGGTCGCGAGCTGCGGCACGAGCTTCAAATCCGGAGCGATGTCGAAGAGCTTGTCGCAGAACCCGGCGAAGACGATGCGGCCGACGAAGGTACGCGCCAGCGTCGGGTCGAGAATGTCGGGATCCTCGGCAAGCCCGATATGCAGCGTCGTCTCCGCTGCGGCGGCGCCGGTCCACGCCGCGATCGCGCCGGCCAAAATGAGTGTCCTGTACCCTCGCATGCTTCGTTTCCTCCCGTCATCGTTGCCGGGCGATATCGGCCCGAATTTTCGCGGGGTCCCCCGACCTAGCTTCCCGCTTCGGCGGCCTCCGCCTCGCGCTTGCTGAAGAAGGCTTGCAGCTTCGCCAGATGCGGATTGGGTGTCAATTCGCCGACCTCCGGAATGAGCCGTGCGGGCGGCGCGATCTCGCGCCAGAAATGGCAGGCCGTGCGATGTCCCTGCCCGTCATCGGCGAGTTCCGGCTCCTCCTTGCGGCAGCGCTCGCGCGCATAGGGGCAGCGCGTGTGGAAGCGGCAGCCGGCCGGTGGATTGAGCGGGCTCGGCACGTCGCCTTGGAGGATCATGCGCTGGCGCTTCAGGGCCGGCTCGGGCAACGGAATCGCCGACAGGAGCGCCTGCGTGTAGGGATGGCGCGGCTCGGAGAAGAGGCGCCTCTTCTCGGCGATCTCCACGATCTTGCCGAGATACATGACGGCGACGCGGTCGGCGATGTGCTTCACCACCGCGAGGTCGTGGGCGATGAAGATGTAGCCCATGCCGAAGCGGCGCTGCAGCGCCTGCAAGAGGTTGATGACCTGCGCCTGGATCGAGACGTCGAGCGCCGAGACCGGCTCGTCGCAGACGATGAGGCGCGGCTCGACGGCGAGCGCCCGGGCGATGCCGATGCGCTGGCGCTGCCCGCCGGAGAATTCGTGCGGATAGCGGCGAATATGATGGCGGGCGAGGCCGACGAGCGACATCAGCTCCTCGACGCGCGCCGTCCGCGCCGCCCCCGCGGCAAGCCCGTGCAGCGCCAGCGGCTCCGCCAGCATCTCCCCCACGGTCATGCGCGGATTGAGCGAGGCGTAGGGGTCCTGGAAAACGATCTGGAGGGAGCGGCGCAGGCCGCGCATGGCGTCGCCCGAGAGGGTGAAGATGTCGCGCCCCTCGAAATAGACCGCGCCGGCGCTCGGCTCGATGAGGCGGAGGACGAGCCGGCCCGTCGTCGATTTGCCGCAGCCGCTCTCGCCGACAAGCGCTAGGGTCTCGCCGGCGGCCACGGTGAAATCGACCCCATCCACCGCCTTGACCGTGCCCTTGCTGCGGCCGAAGAAGCCGGTCTTGACCGGGAAGTGCTTGACGAGCCGCTCGACCCGAAGCAGCGGCGGCGCCCCGGCGCCATGTACCGTCGCTGCCGCATGCGAGGTCGCGTCGTTCACAGGACGTTGCGCTCCAGCGGCGCCCGCCAGCAGGCGGAGAGATGGCCCGCCCTCACCGGCGCCAGAGGCGGCTCCTCGGCGCGACAGTGGTCGATGGCGAAGGGGCAGCGCGGGTGAAAGCGGCAGCCGCGCGGCAGGGCGAGCGGGTTTGGGACGACGCCTTCGATCGTCGTCAGAAGCTGCTGCTCGGCATGGAGCTTCGGGATCGAGCCCAGGAGGCCCACCGTGTAAGGATGCTGCGGGTCGGTGAAGAGCGTCTCGACGGCGGCGCGCTCGACCACCTTGCCGGCATACATGACGATGACGTCCTGCGCCAGCTCGGCGATGACGCCGAGATCATGGGTGATGAGCATGATGGCGGCGCCGGTCTCGTCGCGCAGCGACCGCATGAGGTCGAGAATCTGCGCCTGGACGGTCACGTCGAGCGCGGTCGTCGGCTCGTCCGCGATGAGGAGCTGCGGCCCGCAGGCGAGCGCCATCGCGATCATCGCGCGCTGGCGCATGCCGCCCGAGAGCTTGTGCGGATAGTCGTCGAAGCGCTGCTCGGGCGCCGGGATGCGCACGCGGCGCAGCATCTCGACGGCCCGCTCGCGCGCCTCGCGCCGGCCGACCGCGCGGTGGCGCAGGATCACCTCGACGATCTGGTCGCCGATGGTGAAAGCCGGGTTGAGCGAGGTCATCGGCTCCTGGAAGATCATCGAGATCTTGTTGCCGCGCAGCTCGCGCAGCTCGGCGCGCGGCAGGCGCAGAAGGTCGGTGCCTTCGAAAATGATTTCGCCGCCGGCGATGCGCCCCGGCGGCTGCGGCACCAGCCCCATGATGCTGAGCGAGGTGACGCTCTTGCCGCAACCCGATTCCCCGACGATGCCGAGCGTCTGGCCGGCGGCGAGAGAGAAGCTGACGCCGTCGACGGCGCGGAACTCTCCTTCATCCGTCGCGAAATGGGTGCGTAGCTCGCGGACATCGAGGAGCGGGCGTCCGGAAGTCGCGGCCGAGGCAGGGATGCGCGTGGCCGTCTCGTCGACGGTCATCGACGACCGCTGCCCATTCTCCCTCTCCCGTTTACGGCGTCCGCCCTCACCCTAACCCTCTCCCGGAGGCGGGAGAGGGAAATTTGCAAGGCTTCCGCAAGCTGGAGAGGGTTTCTCTCAAGCAATCCAGCACCTTTTTTCACCGTCCGTCCGCTCACCGCCGCTCCGCCTGGATGCGGGCGATCTCGGCGTTGATGAGGTCGCGGTCATAGGTCCCGGTCGGCGACTGCCGGGTCGGCATGAAGCGCATGAAATGCACGAAGTGCTCCTGTGCCACGCCATAGAGGCGGCGCAGCTCGAGGAGCGGCTCGGCATGGTCGTCGACGCGCAGGTCGAGCGCCGGATACTCTTCGCCGGCATAGACGAGGAGCACTGCCGATTGCTTGCCGCGCTTGTCGCCGCCGACCGCCTGACCGGCATCGAGCGCGGCGAGAAAGCGCTCGGCGAAAGGATGCGCGGCGGTCTCGGCGAAGACTGCCGCCGTCCGCTCAACGACCGCGGGGCCCGCCAGCATGTTTCCGGCGACCGAGAAACCCTCGCGGAGGACATGGCCGCACCAGCCGACGCAGTCCCGGCCGGTATGGGCGGCGCCGCGGCCCGCGGCATCGATCATGTGGAGCTGCCGCGTCTCGCGCCCGGCATCGGCTTCGAGGAGGATGCGCATCGCCTCGGGTGCCGGCACGCCCTCGCCGAGAAGGCGCAGCCCGCGCGCGCCGTAAGTCGGGTTGACGAGCGCCTGCGTCGAGAGTGCCCCGACGCCGCTGCGAGCATGCGAGCAGACCGCGCCGACGGCGAAGAATTTCGAGGTGACGGCCACCCCGAAGGCGCCGGTGGCGGGATCGCGCGCGA
Source organism: Alphaproteobacteria bacterium (assembly GCA_021325525.1). GTDB lineage: Bacteria > Pseudomonadota > Alphaproteobacteria > ATCC43930 > CGMCC-115725 > URHD0088. Next base: position 13,659 of record JAJPHB010000081.1, on the reverse strand, counting down.
CGATCGACCAGGTCATCTCCCGCCCCCCCTAAGGCGAGCTCGCCTTCTTGCCGAGCGCAGGGTTGAGCGTATAGGTGCCGACGATCTCGCCCTTGGCAAGGGTGTGCTTTGCGATCGCTGCCATCGCCTCCTCGCCGTTGACGCGGCCCTTGAGACCGAGCGTCGGCACATCCAGCGCATAGACGGCAAAGTGGTAATGGTGGACGAGCGAGTCGTTCCAGGGCGGGCACGGCCCGTCATAGCCGGCGTAATCGCCCTTCATGTTGGGGTCGCTGGCGAACCAGCCCGTGTAGTCATTGATGCCGCGTGTGCCGAGCTTCGCGGAAGAGGCCGATTTGCCGTGCGGCGTCACGCCCTCCGAATCGGCACCGGCGGCGAGCGAGGTCGTGCTCGCCGGAATGTCGAAGAGCACCCAATGATAGAAGGTCGCGCGCTTCAGCGAGCGCGGAATGGTCTTGCCCTCCTTGTTGACATCATCACCCACCGAGGGGACATCGGTATCGCTGGCGATGATCGCATAAGATCGCGTGCCGGCTGGCCCTGCCGACCATTGGAGCGCCGGGCTCTTATCGGGTCCGAGGGCGAAGTGCCCCTGTTTCGCCGGAATGCAAAAGGCATATTCGCCCGGTATTTGCGCACCGTTCTTGAAGCTCGCGCTCGTCACGGTCAGCCGCGGCACGGCCGCAGTCGCCGGGCGATCCGCGGTGCAGGCAAAAAGTGCGACGCCGGCGATCACGGCGGGCAATGTGGAGAAACGGCCTCCGCGCCGCGGCAATGCCGCCATTTCACTTTCCTCCTCTGTTCTTTATCGATGATTTTTACGAAACCTATCACGGCCCGGCTCTGCGCGCGAGGGGCGTAGCGCGGCGCCTTCAGCGCCCGATCGCGTAGCCCTGCATGCCGCGCGGATTGGCAGCGGCTTTGAGGATCGTCCCCTCCGCTGTCCTCTCCAGGGCGCAGGCCGAGAGCCGCCCTTCCGACCACGGTTCGCCGATCTCGACCTTGTGCCCGCGCCGCCGCAGCTCCGCCGCCGTCTCGGCGGGCATGCGGCCTTCGAGGACGACGACGCCGGGCCGCGCCGCGCGGGGATAGAAGGAACTCGGCATGTGCTCGGTATGGAAGGACGGCGCGTCGATCGCTTCCTGGAGGTTCATGCCGTGATGGACATGGCGCAGGAAGAAGATCGTCGACCACTGATCCTGCTGGTCGCCGCCCGGTGTGCCGAAGGGCATGTAAGGCTCGCCGTCCTTGAGGGCGAAGGAGGGAGAAAGCGTCGTCCGCGGCCGCCGCCCCGGCGCCATGCTCGTCGGCAGCCCGTCGGCGATCCAGAACATCTGCGCCCGCGTGTTGAGGCCGAAGCCGAGCCCGGGGATGACCGGCGAGCTCTGCAGCCAGCCGCCGCTCGGCGTCGCCGAGATCATGTTGCCCCAGCGGTCGATGACGTCGACATGGCAGGTGTCGCCGCGCTGCTCGCCATTCGCCAGCACCAGCGCCTCGCCGGCGCGGCTCATGGTCGGCTCGCCGATCCCGGCGGTGACGCCCGCCGCCACATGACCCGGTCCGGCGAAGAGGCGCGGGCTCCGCCCGTCGGGGCTGCCCGGCCGCAGTTCGTGCGAGGCGGTGTCGCCGACGAGCCGGCGGCGGCCGTCGATATAGGCGTCGGCGAGCAGCGTTCCCATCGGCACATCGACGAAATCGGGATCGCCGAACCAGGCTTCGCGATCGGCGAAGGCGAGCTTCGCGCATTCGACGACGGTGTGGATGAAGGGCGCGCCGAGCGGGTCCATGGCCGCGAGATCGAAGCCTTTCAGGAGCGCAAGCTGCTGAAGCAGGATCGGGCCCTGCGACCAGGGTCCGCATTTCGCCACGGTGTAGCCGTGATAATCGTAAGTGAGCGGCGCCTCGACCGTCGCCTCCCAGCGCGCCATGTCGTCGCCCGTGAGGAGGCCCTTGTGCCGGCGGCCCGAAGTGTCGAGCACCGCCTCGTTGCGGCAGAAGCGGTCGATCGCCTCGGCCACGAAGCCTTGATACCAGGCGCGCCGCGCCGCCTCGATCTGCGCCTCGCGGTCGCCGCCCGCCGCCTCGGCCTCGGCGAGGATGCGGCGGTAGGTGGCGGCGAGGCCGGGATTGCGGAAGAGCCTCCCGGTCTCGGGCACGTTCCCGCCCGGCAGATAGACCGCCGCCGAACTCGGCCAATCCCGCAGGAACAGCTCCTTCACCATCTCGATCGCGGCGGGAATGCGGAAGACGAGCGGATAGCCATTGGCGGCGTAGGCGATCGCCGGCGTCAGCACATCGGCGGGCCGCATCGTGCCGTAATCGCGCAAGAGGCGCATCCAGCCCCCGAAGGCGCCCGGCACCGTCGCTGCGAGAAGCCCCGTGCCGGGCACCATGTCGAGCCCGAGCTCGCGATATTTGGCGACGCTCGCCGCTTCCGGCGTCACGCCCTGCCCGCAAAGCGCTTCGAGCCGGCGCGCCTTCTGGCTCCAGAGCAGCATCGGCACCTCGCCGCCCGGCCCGTTCAAATGCGGCTCGACCACCTGCAGCACGAAGGCGGTCGCCGTCGCCGCATCGAAGGCATTGCCGCCGCGTTCGAGGATGCTCATCCCGACGGCCGAGGCGAGCCAATGGGTCGAGGCGACGACGCCGAAGGTGCCGCGCAATTCAGGACGGGTCGTGAACATGCGGTGATACCCTCGCTGCCGAAGCGCAAAGCGCTGGTCGGCGGTTGTGGCGCGCCCGCCGAAAACTAGCGGGGATCGAACCCCGCGGCAATGGCGGCGCGCTCAGACGACGTTCAATTCCCGGATAGGTGCGTTGGCGGCGATGCGCGCGAAGGAGAAGCGGCCGAGATCGAGCGTGCGGAAGCCGCCATAAATGACGAGCTCGCTCACCGCCCGCCCCGCCGCCGGGGATTGCTGCACGCCATGGCCGCTGAAGCCGTTGATGAAATGGAAATTGGCGACCTCCGGATGCGGGCCCAGAATCGCGTTCTGGTCGAAGGTGTTGTACTCGTAGAGCCCGGCCCAGGCGCGCAGCATCTTGAGCTCGGCGAAAGCCGGGACCCGGTGCGCCAGCACCGGCCAGACCTCGTCGTCGAACCAGGAATAGTCGATGGTGAAATCCTCGCAATCGGGGTCCTGGTCCTCGGGCGGCGACAGGCCGCAGAGATAGTTGCGCCCTTCGGGGCGGAAATAGACGCCGCTCGGATCGATGACCAGCTGATTGCAGGCGATCGGGGTGCGGCAATCGACGACGAAGACGAAGCGCTTGCGCGGCCGCACCGGCAGCTCGATCCCGGCGAGAGCGGCGACGGCGCCCGCCTGCGGGCCCGCCGCATCGATGACCATGCCGCAGGCGATCTCGCCGCCTTCGGCGAGGGTGACGGCGGCGATCCGGCCGCCCTCGCGCCGCATCGCGACGACACGGTCCTTGAGATAGGCGGCGCCGAGCGACATCGCCTTGCGCCGGAAGGCATGGAGGAGTCCGTAGGGATCGAGCCAGCCCTCATGGCGGAGCCCGAGCGAACCCATGGCGAGCCCCTCGGTGTTGAGCCAGGGGAAGCGCTCGGCGAGCTCGGCCGCCGAGAGGAGGACGTTCTCGGCGCCGAGCGGACGCTGGATGCGGTGATTGGCTTCGAGCACGGCGCGGCCCGCCTCGGTCGCGAGGAAGAGATAGCCGCCGGAGACGAGCGACACCGACGGGCGGTCGCCATCGACCGCGAGCCTCTCGCCGACGCCGGCCAGGAACTCGGCGCCGAAGAGCGACATCTGGACGTTCTCCGGCGTCGAGAATTGCTGCCGGATCGAGCCGACGGAGAGCGCCGTCGTCGCCGTCGCATAGGTCGGATCGCGCTCGATGATGGCGATGCGGCCGGTGAAATCCGGGTTGGCGGCGAGCCAATAGGCGACGGAGCAGCCCATGACGCCGCCGCCGACGATCACCACATCATAGCTCCGCTCCATCCCGCGCGCTCCCGGTCGAACCCGCCCGCGAGATCGCATGAGGATGAACCTCAGGTCAAGCGACCCGCGACGATTTCGCTTGCTCCCGCACCCAATTGCCCGCTCCCGCCGCTGGAAATCCCCCTCTCCCGCTGGCGCGCTCGCGGGAGAGGGTTCTTCCTGCCACCTCATTGCCATCCTTGGCGGCCTCGCGTATGCGTCTTCGGAAAAGCCGGAGGAACGCCATGGCAGCGGACAACCATCACCCGGGCGCGGCAATCCAGTCGGCGCGCGCTCCCTATCTCGCCTTCGTCGACGAGCTCTTCCGCCTCGGCCTCGTCGATGCCGAGAGGCGCGACTTCCTGCGCCGCGGCCTTGCGGCGGCCGGCGCTCTCGACACCAGCAAGATCGCCAAGCCCAGCTCCGCCGGCATCAGATATTCGGACGAAGCCGCGCGCAAAGCGGCGGCGGCGGGGCTGGTGCGCCAGGAAGGCGGGCGGACGGTCATCGGCGTCGGACCGGAGACGGTGCATTGGGGCTATCTCTGGGGCGCCGCCTCGCCGATCGCGATCGTCAAGCCCGGCGCAGAGGTGACGATCGACACCCTGTCGCATGAGGGCATCCTCGCCGATCAGGGAGATCCCGTGAGCTTCTTCGCGCGCTTCGGCATCTCGCGCGAGGCGGTGCTCGCCGACGCTGTCGCCGTCTACACGAAGGTGCAGCACAGCGGGCTCGGCGGGCATATCGTCTCCGGCCCCATCTACGTCGAAGGCGCCGAACCCGGCGACGTGCTCGCCGTGCGCATCCTCGAGGTACGGCCGCGCACGCCCTACGGCGTCAACACGATGCGCATGAACCGCGGCGGCCTGCCGGGCGACTTCACCTTGAACCGCAGCGTCGTCATCCCCTTCGACCTCGAGCGCGGGATCGCCCGCTTCGCGCCGAAGATCGAGGTGCCGCTCCGCCCCTTCTTCGGCATCATGGCGACGGGGCCGGCGCGCAGCCTCGGCAAGATCAGCTCGGGCCCGCCCGGGCCGTTCGGCGGCAATATCGACCTCAAGGACCTCGTCGCCGGCACCACGCTCTATTTGCCCGTCCATGTGCCGGGCGCGCTCTTCATGTGCGGCGACGGCCATGCGGCGCAGGGCGATGGCGAGGTCGATCTGACGGCGATCGAGACCTCGCTCACCGGCACCTTCCGCTTCGATCTCTTAAAGGGGCGGCCGCTCGCCTGGCCGCGGGCCGAGACGCCGACGCACTGGATCACGCTCGGCCTCCACGAGAACCTCGAGGAGGCGATGAAGATGGCGATCCGCGAGACGATCGACTTCCTCGGCGCGGAAAAGGGCCTCTCGCGCGAGGACGCCTATGCCCTCGCCAGCATCGCCGTCGATTTCGAGGTGACGCAGGTCGTGGACGGCGTCAAGGGCATCCACGGCATGATCCCGAAGGACGTCTTCAAAGATTAGCGCGATGCACCGCGGGTAAGAGGACGGGACCACCATGGCAGAGCAGCCGACCAACGAGATCATGCAGTTCCTCGCCGGCCAGAAGGAAGCGATGGTGGCTCTCCTCGCCGAGCTCGTGAACATCGATTCCGGCAGCTACAACAAGGCCGGCGTCGATGCCGTGGGAGCGCGGCTGCGCCAGCATCTCGAAAGCGAGGGCATCCTCTGCGAGACGATCCCCAACGACACCTACGGCGACTGCCTGCGCGCCGCCGTACCGGGCGGGCCGGGGAACGGGCAGATTCTGCTGATGGGACATCGCGACACCGTCTTCCCGGACGGAACGGCGGCCGCCCGCCCGTTCCGCATCGAGGGCGACCGCGCCACCGGTCCCGGCGTCGCCGATATGAAGGCCGGGCTCGTCATGAACAGCTTCGTGCTCGCCGCCTTCAAGCGCTTCGGCGGCGCCCCCTGCCCGCTCGTCGGGCTCTATACCGCCGATGAAGAGATCGCCTCGCCCTCCTCGCGGCCCATCATCGAGGCCGAGGCGCGGCGCTCGCGCGCCGTCTTCAACGCCGAGCCCGGGCGGCCGAGCGGCAATGTCGTGACGCAGCGCAAGGGCGCCGCCTTCATCCGCTTCGAGGTCACCGGCAAGGCGACGCATTCGGGCGTCGATCATCGCGGCGGCATCAGCGCCATCGAGGCGCTCTGCCGCAAGGTGCAGCGCCTTCACGCCCTCACCGACTACGAGGCCGGGACGACGGTCAATGTCGGCCTCGTCAAGGGCGGCACCGCCGTCAATACGGTGGCAGCCGAGGCGACGGGAGAGGTCGATATCCGCTATCAGTCGCTCGCCATCATGGAGGAGGTTCTGGCGCGCGTGCAGCGGATCTGCACCGCCGAGGAACTGCCGGGCAGCCGTGGCCGCATTCTCCATGAGGGGCGCTTCCTGCCGCTGACGCCCTCGGCGGCGAGCAAGGAGCTCCTCGATCTCTATGCATCGAGCGCCTCCGATCTCGGCTTCGCCGTCGCCGGCGAAGCGACGGGCGGCTCGGCCGATAGCGGCTTCACCGCCGCCTGCGGCGCCACCACGCTCTGCGGCACCGGCCCCGTCGGCGGCAATCCGCATCGCGACGATGAATGGTGCCGCCTCGACACCATCGTCCCCCGCGCCCAGGCGCTGGCCCTGACGATCCTCAAAATGAACGGGTGAGTGCCCGACTCAGAGCTCGCCGCGGCGCACCATCGCCGTGATGCGGTCGCCGATGCGGCAGGCGAGCGCCTGGATGGGGAGCGACGGGTTGACGCCGCCGCTCGTCGGGAAGAGCGAGCCGTCGCAGATCCAGAGATTGGGAATGTCCCAGCAGCGCCCCTCGGCATTGGTGACGCTGTGGCGCGGATCCGTCCCCATGCGGCAGGTGCCGAGGAGATGCGCGGTGCCGCTCTCGTGCCAGAGGTCGCGGCCGCCTGCCGCTTCGAGGGCCTGGCGCATGAATTTGATCGCGGGCCGCCTCAATCTCGAGGGTCGCATCCCGCGCGAGACGGGCGCCGCCCTCGCGGCCACGGGCCACAAGCTCGAATGGTGGCCCGATTGGGTGTGGCTCGCCGGCAGCGTCTGCGCGATCCTCGCCGATCGCGAGCGGCGCCTCCTTTCGGCCGGCGCCGATCCGCGCCGCCCTTCCGACGCGGCCGGCTGGTGAGGAAAAGCGCGGAACGGGAATTGTCGGAGAGGCGTTGCTCCTCAAAGCAATCCCGTTTCGGAGGAACCAATCATGTCGAAGGAACGCAGCGCTCGAATTCGCGGGCGGAGCTAGGCCATGCTCGGAACGATCCTGCTCATCATCCTCATCATTCTCTTGATCGGCGCATTGCCGACTTGGCCATACAGCGCCGGCTGGGGTTATTACCCGACCGGCGGTTTTGGCGTCCTATTGCTGATCGTCGTCGTTCTCCTGGTCGCGGGACGAATATAGCCTGACGGCGGCCGCGGGATGCGCCTCCGGCAGGGCACATCCCGCCCCGCCCGGCTCAAAGATGGAGGAGATGCGGCAGCCAGAGCGAGATGTCGGGAATGTAGGTGACCAGCATCAGGACGAGGAACATGACGCCGTAGAAGGGCAGCATCTTGCGCACGACCTCTTCCATCGTGACCTTGCCGACGGCGCAGCCGACGAAAATGATCGACCCGACCGGCGGGTGGCAGAGGCCGATCCCGAGATTGAGCATCATGATCATGCCGAAATGCACCGGATCGACGCCGAAATTGGCCATCACGGGCAGCAGGATCGGCGTGCAAATGAGGATGTTCGGCGCCATGTCGATGAGGCAGCCGAGGACGAGCAGCAGGATGTTGATGAGGAAGAGGATGACGTGCTTGTCGTGCGAGAGCGTCAGGAAGAAGGCCGTGATCTTCGCCGGCACCTGCATCAGCGCCATCATGTAGCCGACGGCCGCGGCGAAGGCGATGAGCGTCATCACCATCGCCACCGTCTTCATCGTGCGATGGACGAGGAGCGGCAGGTCGCGCCATTTGTAGTCGCGATAGACGAACATGGTGACGAAGAAGGCATAGACGCAGGCGACGGCGCCCGCCTCGATCGCCGTGAAGACGCCACCCAGGATGCCGCCCAGGATGATGACGAGGGTGACGAGGCCCCACATCGCCTCGAAGGTGATGCGTAGCGCATCGCGCCACGGCACCGCCTGGCCGCGCGGATGATCCTGGCGGTAGCCCATCACCAGCACGAGAATGACGAGCGAGAAGCCGAGCAGCAGCCCCGGCACGACGCCGGCCATGAAGAGGCTGATGACCGAGATGGCGCCGCCCGTCGCCAGCGAATAGATGACGGCGTTGTGGCTCGGCGGCACGAGCAGCGCCTGGACGGAGGCGCTGATCGTGACGTTGGTGGCGAAGACCCGCGAATAGCCGACCTTCTCCATCTGCGGGATCATGACCGAGCCGATCGCCGAGGTGTCGGCGACCGAGGAGCCGGAGATGCCGGAGAGGAAGGTGGTCGCCAAGATATTGACGACCGAGAGGCCGCCGCGCACGCGAATGACCCCGACCAGCACATCGGCGAAGGCGACGAGCCGCCGCGCCATGCCGCCTTCGGCCATGATGGCGCCGGCGAGAACGAAGAACGGGATGGTCAGCATCGCCACCTTGCCGACGCCGTGCGAGATCTGCAGCATCACCGCTTCATAGGGGATGCCCGTCCGATAGGCGGCGAAGAGCGCGGCGAGGCCGAGGCCATAAGCGATCGGAATGCCGATGACGAAGCTGCCGAGGAGGACGGCGACGACGATCAGGATGTCCATGGCGCGCTCTCTTCCGCGGCTGCCTCATGCGCGGGCAGGCGCTGCGGCGGAGCGCCGATCGTCAGGCGCTCGATGACGAAGAGCAGCGTCACGATGCCGCCCAGCGGAATCGGCAGGTAGGTCACGCCGACCGAGAGCCAGGGAAACTCGTCGATCGAGGAAAACCAGGTGGCGGCGCAGAGGCCGTAGCCCCAATTCGCCATGAAGAGGGCGACGAGCGCCACCAGCCCCTCGGCGAGGAAATCGCAGAGGCGCCGCGCCAGCGGCGGCATGAAGCCGATGAAGAACATGACGCGCATGTGGATGCTGTCGCGATAACAGACGGGCGCGCCGAAGAAGGTGAGGACGATGGTGAGAAGCACCGCCGCCGGCTCGGGCCAGGAGGCGGCGTGGTTGAGGACATAGCGCGTATAGACGCTGTAGGGGATGACGGCCGAGACGAGGACGAGCGAGGCGCCGGCCAGCACGGCGCAGGCCCAGTAGAGCGCGTCCATGGCCCTGCGGAAGAGATGCGGCATGCCTGGCATCGAGCTCGCCGTCGAAAGTAAATGGGCGCTGCGCTGGCGCTGTGCGTCCTTCGCGACGCCGCCTCCGGCGGCTCCTCAGGATGAGGAAGATCGGTGATTGGCACTCACCATCGGCCTCATCCTGAGGAGCGCTCGCAGAGCGCGTCTCGAAGGATGCACCGCGCCGCGCGCAGCCCTACTCTACCGCCTCGATGCGCTTGATGATGTCGGCGTATTTGGTGCCGTATTTGTCCCAGACCGGCTTCACCGCATCCTGGAAGGGCTTCTTGTCGGCGATCGGGATGATCTGGATGCCGGCGGCCTTCATCTTGGCCATGGCGTCCTCCTCCTTCTTGTTCCAGAGGGCGCGCTCCTCGAGCTGAGCCTCGCGCGAGAACTTGACGAGCAGATCCTGGTCCGCCTTGGAGAGCGTCGTCCAAGTCTTCTTCGAGAAGACCAGCATCTCCGGAACGATGAGGTGCTCGGTCAGGGTGTAATATTTGGCGACCTGATAGTGGTTGTCGAAATAAAAGCTCGGCGGGTTGTTCTCCGCCCCGTCGATGACGCCGGTCTGCAGCGCGCTGAAGACCTGGTCGTAGCCCACGGCGATGCCGTTGCCGCCGAGATCGTTCATCATGTCGACGAACATGGGATTGCCCATGACGCGGACCTTGAGGCCTTTGAGATCGGCGATGCTCTTGATCGGCTTCTTGGTGTCGTACATGTTGCGGGCGCCGGCATCCATCCAGCACAACCCGACGAGCCCCGCCTTGGGGTTGTTGGTGACCTTGTCGAGCAGCTCCTGCCCGATCGGCCCGTCGATCACCTTCTCCATATGCGCGGTGCTGCGGAAGAGGAAGGGCAGGTTGAAGACGTTGAGGTCGTCGATCACCGGCCCCAGCGGACCGACGCTGACGCGCGCGAGCTGGATGGCGCCGACCTGCGCCTGCTCGATCGCTTCCTTCTCGCCGCCCAGCTGCATCGAGGCGAACATCTGTATGCTGAGGCGGCCGCCCGTCGCCTGTTCGAGCTTCTTGCCCATATTCTCGACGGCAACCACCGTCGGATAGCCTTCGGGATGCACGTCCGAGGCCTTGAACACCATCTTGGTGTCGGCGAAGGCGCTCGGCCCGAGGCCGAGGCCGGCCGCACCGAATGCCGCCGCCGCGGCTCCGCCGCGCAAGAATTCACGCCGCCTCATCTCGTCTCCTCCCCGCACTGCTGTCGGCTCGCCCGCGACCGGCCCGGAGTTGACTTGCGCTCCGGCATCGCCTACGAACTTGTACGATGACCATACATCACCCGGGCGCACGCTTGTCAAGAAGAGCCGCACCCGCCGGCATCCTGCGCCGGCTCGCGCCGCCACGGCACCGCACCGCCGAGGTGATCGAGCGGCTCGCCAGCGAGATCACCGGCGGACGCCTTGCCAAGGGCGCGCGCCTGCCGACCGAGCAGGAGATGATGGCCGGGTTCGGAGTCAGCCGAACCGTGGTGCGCGAGGCGGTCGCGGCGCTCCGCGCCGAGGGGCTGGTCGAGACGCGCCAGGGCCTCGGCGCCTTCGTCGCCAGCGATGCGCGGCGCCGCCCCTTCCGCATCGATCTCGACGATCGACGGTCGATCGCCGACATCATCGACGTCATGGAGCTGCGCCTCGCCGTCGAGGTCGAGACGGCGGGCCTCGCCGCCGAGCGCGGCACCGCGCGGCAAATCCGCATCATCGGCCGGGCGCTCGCCGCGATGGATGCGGCGATCGCCCGCGGCGAGGCGGCGATCGAGGAGGATTTCGCCTTTCACCGCGCCATCGCCGCGGCGACCGGCAATCAGCAATTCACCCGCTTTCTCGAATATCTCGGCCGCTTCATCATTCCGCGGCAGAGCGTTCCGCTCGATCGCGGCCGCATCGACGACCGCCGCATCTATCTCGACACCTTCCAGCGCGAGCACCGCGCCATCCATGCGGCCATTGCCGCGGGCGACCCCGCCGCCGCGCGCGCCGCCATGCGCGAGCATCTCATGCGCAGCAGCCAGCGATATCGGCAGCTCATGCGGGGGAAGCGCTGAAAGTTCCGTTGAGGCGGCGCCCGTCCCGGAAATCGGGCCCGCCCGCACTCTCCGTCGAGTCAGCCGCCTGGCGCCACCCCGATCCGGCTCGCGGCGCAACGGGCGACGGAAATCGCCTGGCTGGTCGACATATTGCCGCGCAGATCGGCGCCGACGACATCGAAAATGAGCGCGCCGATGATGATGCCGATGAGAAGCCCGAAGGCGGCAGCGGTGTGCTTGTTGAAGAGTCCCAGATCCACGTCGTTCCTCGCTGCCGCGGAGATGCCAGGCGGCAGCAGTAAATGAAATGCGGGAGAAATGAAAATCCCGTGAAACCCGGCCGATGCGAAGGGCGGCTGGCCGCGGCCGCCCGCCGCATGCGCTGTCCCGCGCTTCAGCCGATCTTGGTGCTGTCTTGACGCCGCGTCGCGGCTGCGCCGGGTTTGCTGCCCGCATAGGCATGCTCGGCCGTCGACCGCGAGACGCCTTCGAGCGCGCTCTTGGCGTGCTCCTTCTCCGGCGAGTGCGCGGCGATGTCGCCGAGCGAGACGATTCCGACCAGGCGCTTTTCCCGGTTGAGGATCGGGATCCGACGCACCTGCCATTCGCTCATCTTGGCCGCGACCGCCTCGATCTCGTCATCCTCGAAGCAATACCGGATCGCGTCCGTCATCACGTCCCGCAGTGTCGCCGTTTTCGGATCGAGCGCCTCGGCGACGCCGCGCACGACGATGTCGCGATCGGTGACGACGCCGACGAGGCGGTCATTCTCGCCGACCGCAGCACTCCGGCATCGATATCGCACATCGTCTTCGCTGCGGTCTCGAGCGTATCGTCCGGATTGGCGATTTCGACATCGCGTGTCATGATTTCTTTTACTTTCATAAAATCGACCTCCAAGCTGCTGTATTCGCGTCAACTTGCTTGTCCTCTCTGGGGCAACGATAGGGCCGTCCGGGGCATTCCGCCGCAACTCGCGGCGGCGCGCCGGCGCAAAAGGCGCTTGACAACGTTTCTGTATCAGATACAAATACATTAGCTCATGAGCCGTGCGACACGTTTTTCGGTGGCGCTGCATGCCCTCGCTCTGATCGAGCATCCAGGCGGCTGCGGAAGCCGGCTGACCTCGGAAGCGATCGCGGGCAGCGTCGGGACCAATGCGAGCTTCGTTCGGCGCGTCCTCTCGATGTTGGCGCGCGCCGGGATCGTGCGGTCGTCGGCCGGCATCGCGGGGGCGGAGCTGGCGCGGCCGGCGGACGCGATCACGTTGCTCGAGATTTACCGGGCGGTCGGCATGGAGGGCGAGAGCCGCCTTGCCATCCACCGCTCGGCAAACCCCGCCTGCTTCGTCGGGCGCCGCATCCAAGGCGCGCTCCAAGAGGTGGTTGGGGCGGCGGAAGAGGCCTTCGAAGCCGAGCTTGGCCGTCGCAAGCTCAGCGACGTCTTCCGCCTCATCGCGGCGCAAGTCGCGTGATCTGCTTGCCTCGGTATGTACTTGTATTGGATACAGAAACACTTAGCACAGGAGATGATGAAATGACGACTCTTTATTTCAGCCCCGGCGCCTGTTCCCTCTCGCCGCATATCGCGCTGCGCGAGGCCGGATTGCCCTTCTCTCTCGAACAGGTCGACCTCGCCACGAAAAAGACGAAAGCCGGCGCCGACTTTCTCAAGATCAACCCGAAGGGCCAGGTGCCGGTGCTTCGCCTCGAGGACGGCGAGGCGCTGACCGAAGGCCCCGCCATCGTGCAGTACATCGCCGACCAGGCGCCGGCGAGCGGTCTTGCGCCGGCCAACGGCACGATTGCCCGCTACCATCTGCAGGAGTGGCTGAACTTCGTCACCTCGGAGCTGCACAAGAACTTCACGCCGCTCTTCAAGCCCAACACGCCCGAAGCCTACAAGGCGATCGCCAAGGAGACGCTTGCCGCGCGCTTTGCCCATCTCGACAAGCATCTCGCCGGCCGCCAGTACCTCCTCGGCGACAAGTTCACCGTCGCCGACGCCTATTGCTTCACGGTCGTCGGCTGGTCGAAGTACCACGCGATCGACCTTGCCCAATGGCCGAACCTCAAGGCCTTCATGGATCGCGTCGCGGCGCGCCCGAAGGTCCAGGAAGCGATGAAGGCCGAGGGGCTGCTGAAGTAAGCGTCTTGGCTTTCCGGGGCGGCGATGCGGTTCGCCGCCCCTTCCTCTCGCCTGGAGATGCGCGATGAATGCGCTGCCCGGATGGCCGTTCGAGACCTCGCCGTTTCACCGCGGCGAGCGCGAGGCGCAGGAGCGCGCCGGCACGCGCGAGCGAATCGAGGCGACCGGACGCCGCGTCATCCGCGACTTCCTGCCGGAGCAGCACCGCGCCTTCTTTCCGCTGCTGCCCTTCCTCGTCGTCGGCAGCCGGGG
>JAJPHB010000060.1 GCA_021325525.1 Alphaproteobacteria bacterium | reverse complement strand
TTCGAATTCCGTCAGCTCGTACCGGCGCATGATCAAACTCCTGCAGTTTGGAAGCTTGAATCACATCGCCGCCCTCGAGGGAATCCCCTTTATGAGTTCATGGCCTAAGATTCCGCGTCGCGTCGAATCCGCGCCAGCAATGCCCGGAACTGTTTGCGTGTTAGGCGCGGCTTAGCCGTTCGCCCGCTTACGAGGTTGCCGGTACGTCAACCGCTTGCAGTCCGCACCGCGGATCGCGAGCGCGGTGCGCTCAGTATCCTCGACACCGAGAGCGGAACGATTGCTGTAGCGGAAATCGAACTCGTGCAGATACCGCTGCAAATGCTTCTCGGAACAATGCTGGTAGATGCCCTTCATGCCGCGCTTGAAGATGGAGAAGTAGCCTTCGACGGTGTTGGTCGTCACATCGCCGCGTGCGTATTCCTCGGCTGAGTGATTGACTGCCTCATGCTTGGCGAACTCGCGGCCCGGCGCCTTGTAGTGCTGAGCCTCGTCAGTATGCAGTCGGCTCTTGCGCGACAAGTTGGTGACGAGGGCGTGGCGGATTTCGGCGCTAGTCAAGTTCTCGACCTTGACCGAGCGGGCACGACCGCCGCGCTCGACCAGCGAGAGGATTTTGTACTTCGTGCCGGTGCCGCGCGTCTGCCAGCCCTTGCCGTTCACAAACACGTAGTCAGGCGCGCCGAAGAAGGTTTCGTCAGCCTCGACCACCTTCCCTTCGCCACCAAGCGGGCCGGGGCCGCTCTCACGCATGGCTTCCCTAATCCTGTGCGCGAGGAACCAAGCCGACTTGTAAGTGATGTTGAGGGTGCGGTGGAGCTGGTGCGCGGAGACGCCTTTCTTGCTCGATGCCATGAGGCGAAAGCCCATGAGCCACTTGTGAAGCGGAATATGGCTGCGCTCGAAGAGCGAGCCGACCCTTACCGTGAACTTCTTCCGGCATTCCGTGCAGTGGTACCAGCCCGGCCCCATGCTTTTGCCGCCCAGGGCCCTGACGTGATCGAAAAGGCCGCAGAAGGGGCAGAACGGGCCATCGGGCCAGCGCACGCTTTCGAGATACTGACGGGCAGCCTCTTCGTCGTGAAAGGCGGGGTGGCTGAGTTCGATAGGGGTCATGGCACTCCTCCTGTCCCCGGATAGTCCCCTATCTGGGTCGTTCAGTCAAGTATATAAGTGCTCTTTTTGTTCGAGACGGCTCTTTCAAATTGTCGGTAACGAGCGCTCGTCCGCGATGGCGGGGCGCGTCGGAACCGCCGGACGTCCCTCCTTCGGCGCCATCCCCGAGAACACCACATCTCGTCCCGTCTCCTGTAATGTACCTTACAGGAGCGTGATCAATATCTGGTATCTCCGACCGGGCGGCCCGCAGCGCGTGCCGGCCTCACGCCGCCGGCTCTGCCACCTTCGCCGCCGGCGCGGCGGGCGCGCCCGGCAAGTCGCGGGCGCTCTGCAGCGTGCGGACGGCCATCATTTGCGTCCGGCCGCGGATGGCGATCTCGTGGCGCGGGAACTGGCCGAGATCGGTTCCGGCGCGCTGGATCAGATCCTCGGAGACGACGAGCTCGCAATCATATTCCTTGGCGGCGGTTTCGAGGCGGCTCGCCGTGTTGACCGCATCGCCCACGGCGGTGAGCGAGATCGCCTTGCCGTAGCCGATCTCGCCGACGATGGTCGGGCCGCAATGGAGGCCGATGCCGATCTTGAGCGGCGTTTCCAGATCGTCGGCAAGCGCCCGGTTGAGCTCGACGAGGCGCTCCGACATGAGGCGCGCCGCGGCCAGCGCCTGGCGGCAGCCGGCTTCGGCCCCGCTCCTGATGCCGAAAAGGGCCATGACGCCGTCGCCGATGAATTTGTCGATATGCCCGCCCGCCGCCTCGACGGCTTCGCCCATGGCGGCGAAATAGCGGTTGAGGACGAAGACGACGTCGTAGGGCAGGCGCGATTCGGCGAGCTTGGTGAAGGCGCGGAGATCGGCGAAGAGAATGGCGATCTCGCGCTCGCCGCCCTGGAGGTAGCCGGGCCGGGCGAAGCCGTCGCTCGCCTGCGCCAGCGGCGGCAGGAGCGGCGTCACGCGAACGTCGCCCCTGGGCCGGAGCTGGCAGGCGAGGCGCACGCCCGGCCCCGCCTGGACGCGGCGCAGCACCTTCGTCTCCTCGGCGGAGGCGGGCGGCAGCGCCGTCGGCGCCGCCTGGACGCGCACTCGGCAGGTCGAGCACCGGCCGCGGCCGCCGCAGACCGAGGCGTGCGGCACGCCCAGCATGCGGCTCGCTTCGAGAATGCTGACGCCGCGCGGCACGTCGATGAAGCGGCCGTCGGGGTAGCTCACGCGCGAGACGCCGTGGCGCTTCTGCCACTGCCGCCGCGCGATGCGGGCGAGGAGGACGGCGACGACCGAAGCGAGGAAGAAGGCGCGGAGCGCCCAGGCGATGGCGATGATCTGATGCTGCGCGGCGGGCGGCGGCCGGTAGCGCAGCTGGAAGGTCTCGCGCACCCAGGCCGGATCCTGCGCCAAGGCCGCGACATGGGCGCCGGCGACGAGGAAGCCCAGCATCGCCAGCACCGGCATCAGCAGGGCGAAGGCGAAGAGATAGGGCTGCGCCGCCGGATACCAGGGCTTGAGGCGGAGCCAGAAGCGGAGCCCGATCGTCGCATGCACCCAGGCGACGACGAGGACGGTCCCCTGAAGGATGCCGCGCACGGGCGAGTCGTGGAAATAGACCGTAAGGAGCGAGCGGTAATAGCCGAAATCCGAACCGTAGAAGCTGTCGGAAGCGCGCGTCACCATGACATGCTCGGCGAGCAGCACCGGGACGAGGAAGCCGAGCACATATTGCGCCACCTCGGCAAAGCGCATGCGCAGGGTCTGACGCTGCCAGAGGGCATAGAGGGCGAGGCCGAAATGGACGGCGAAGGCGCCGTAGAGCGCGATGCTGGCTGGCCAGCTCGTCCAGAAGCGGAAGAGCCAATAGAGCGTGTCGTCCATCGCCTCGAGCGAGACGAGGCCGAGGCTGTGATTGGTGAAATGCGTCACCAGATAGGTGAAGAGCACCAGACCGGAGATCAACCGGATGCGCCTGACCACTCTTTGCTCCCGCTCGACTTGATCTGCCGCCGCCTCAGCGCGGCAATTTCGCGCAGGTATCGCATGTCTCGCTGGGCGGCGCGATCATGAATGCAATTTAACTTGCAAATCCTGCTCTTTTCCCTAAATCCGCGCTGACGCGGCGGCGGAGGGCGCCTTCGGGCAAAAGACCGGCCCACAGCGCCGCCTATTCCTGATATACGAAGGCCGCGTCGCGGGAGATACGGGGAGAATACGCATTGCAGGACATGATCGAGGTGCGCAACCTCGCCAAGCGCTTCGGCCCGATCGTCGCGGTCGATGATGTGAGCTTTCACATGCAGCGCGGCGAGGTGCTGGGATTCCTCGGGCCCAACGGCGCCGGCAAATCGACGACGATGAAGATGATCACCGGCTTTCTCGCCCCGTCGAGCGGGACGGCGATCGTCTGCGGCGCCGATGTCACGGCGGATCCGATCGCGGTCAAGCGCAAGATCGGCTACCTGCCGGAAGGGGCGCCGGCATATCCCGACATGACGCCCATCGCCTTCCTCGATTTCATCGCCCGCATCCGCGGCTTCGCCGGCGCCGAGGCGAGAAAGCGCGTCGCCAAGGCGGTCGAGCGCCTCGCTCTCGCCGAAGTGCTCTACCAGCCGATCGACACGCTCTCCAAAGGCTTCAAGCGCCGCGTCGGCCTCGCGCAGGCGCTCCTCCACGACCCCGAGGTGCTGATCCTCGACGAGCCGACCGACGGCCTCGACCCCAACCAGAAGCACGAGGTGCGGAGCCTGATCACCGAGATGGCGCCCGGCAAGGCGATCATCATCTCGACGCATATTCTGGAGGAGGTCGACGCGGTGTGCAGCCGGGCGATGATCATCGCCCATGGCAAGCTGCTCGCCGACGGGGCGCCCGGCGCGCTCGAGGCGCGCTCGCGGCACTTCAACGCGGTGCGCCTCGCCCTCGCCCCGGAAATCGAAGCCGCCGCCGCCGAGGCGCTGCGCAAGATGCTCGAAGTGGAGGCGGTCGAGCCGGTCGAGGATGGCGAGGGCCGCGCCCTCATGGTCTTCCCCCATGGCGGGCAGTCGATCGCGGCGGCTGTCGCCGATCTGCTCCGCGCCCGCGGCTGGCAGCCCGCCGCGCTGCGCGTCGAGCGCGGCCGCCTCGACGACGTCTTCCGCCAGATCACCATGACGGCGCACTGACCATCCGGACGACCCAAGACATGCGCAGCATCGGCACCATCTTCCGCCGCGAGCTTGCGAGCTATTTCGCGACGCCGCTCGCCTACATCTTCATCGTCATCTTCCTCGTCATGGCGGGAATCCTCGCCTTCTTCGTCGGCAATTTCTTCGAGCGCGGCCAGGCCGACCTCCAGCCCTTCTTCACCTTCCATCCCTGGCTCTACCTCGTGCTCATCCCCGCCCTCTCGATGCGGCTCTGGGCCGAGGAGCGCAAGAGCGGCACGATCGAGCTGTTCCTGACCTTGCCGATCTCGATGGGGGCGGCGGTCATCGGCAAGTTCCTTGCCGCCTGGGTCTTCGCCGGCATCGCCCTCGCCCTCACCTTCCCGTTCTGGCTGACCGTCAACTATCTCGGCTCGCCCGACAACGGCGTCATTCTCGCAAGCTATCTCGGCAGCTTCCTCATGGCCGGCGCCTTTCTCGCGATCGGCGCCTGCCTTTCGGCGCTGACCAAGAACCAGGTCATCGCCTTCGTCATCACGGCCGCCGTCTGCTTCCTCTTCACCGTCAGCGGCTCGCCCGTCGTCCTCGGCCTCCTCCAGAGCTGGGCGCCCGAGCCGCTCCTCGCGACCGTATCGTCCTTCAGCTTCCTCACGCATTTCACCGCGATCACCCGCGGCGTCATCGATGCGCGCGATGCCGTCTTCTTCCTCTCGGTCATCGGCGCCTTCCTGCTGGCGAATGCCGTGCTCGTCGATCTGAAGAAAGCGGCGTGAGGAGCGAGCCATGACGAGCATCTCCCGCAAAGGCGCCGCCTTCCTCGCCCTCTGCTGCGCCGCCATCCTCTTCGTCGGCATCAACATCATCGCCGGCAAGACCCTGCGCTCGGCGCGCATCGACCTCACCCAGGAGAAGCTGTTCACGCTGTCGAAGGGCTCGCGCGACACGCTCGCCAAGATCGACGAGCCGATCACGCTGCGCTTTTATTATTCGAAGCGCCTCGGCGACGAGATTCCGTCATACGCGCTCTATGCGCAGCGCGTCCGCGAGATGCTGGACGAATACGCGACCCTCGCCAAGGGCAAGCTCAAGCTCGAAGTGCTGGACCCCGTGCCCTATTCCGCGACCGAGGACCGCGCCGTCGCCTTCGGCCTCCAGGGCGTGCCGATCGACCAGGCGGGTGACCAGGTCTATTTCGGCCTCGCCGCCACCAACTCGACCGACGACCAGCAGGTCATTCCCTTCTTCCAGCCCGAGCGCGAGCGCTTCCTCGAATACGATCTGACGAAGCTCATCCATTCGCTCGCCTTCCCGAAGAAGACGGTGGTCGACCTCGTGACCTCGCTGCCGGTCGAAGGCGACATCATGGCGGCGATGCAGGGCCGCCCGATGCAGCCCTTCGCCTTCATCGAGCAGCTCCGCCAGCTCTATGAGGTGCGCACCGTCGGCACCGATCTCGACAAGATCGAGCCCGATGTCGATGTCGTCCTCCTCATCCATCCGCAGAAGCTGCCGGAAAAGACGCAATTCGCCATCGACCAGTTCGTACTGAACGGCGGCAAGGCGCTTGTCTTCGTCGATCCCAATTCGGAGATCCAGCAGTCGCGGCCGAGCCGCATGAACCCGCCGGGCTCGCCGACCGGCAGCGATCTCGAGAAGCTGTTCGCCGCCTGGGGCCTCAAAATGGTGCCCGGCATGGTCGCCGGCGACCGCTCGGCGGCGCGCAAGGTGAATGCCGGCGGCTATGGCCGGATTCAGCCCGTCGACTACGTCGCCTGGCTCAGCCTCCGCAAGGACGCGCTCAACCCGGACGATCCCATCACCGCCGATCTGTCGCAGATCAACATGGCGACGGCCGGCATTCTGGAGCCTCTCCCCGGCGCCAAGACCAAGTTCGAGCCGCTCATCCAGACCTCGCTCGCCTCGGAGGAGATCCCGGCGGAGAAGTTTCTCGGCATGCCCGATGTCGCCGGTCTCCTCAACGACTTCAAGCGCGACAACAAGCGCCTCGTCCTGGCTGCGCGGGTAACCGGCGATGCCGTAACTGCCTTCCCCGAGGGGCCGCCGAAGCCGCCCGAGGACAAGAGCAAGGAGAAGGACAAAGGCAAGGACGCCGGCAAGGCGGAGACCGCGGCCGCGAAGCCGGACGCTGCGGCGAAGGCGGACGACAAGACGGCCGCGAAATCCGACCCGGCGCCGCAATGGCTCAAAGCCTCGAAGCAGCCCATCAATGTCGTCGTCGTCGCCGATACCGACATTCTCGACGACCGCTTCTGGGTCCAGGCCCAGGATTTCTTCGGCCAGCGCGTCATTGTTCCGGCGGCCAACAACGGCGATTTCGTCGCCAACGCCGTCGAGGTTCTGGCCGGCGGCAACGACCTCATCAGCCTGCGGAGCCGCGGCAGCTCGGCGCGGCCCTTCGAAGTCGTGCAGAACATCCAGCGCGCCGCCGACAACCGCTACAGCACGCAGGAGCACGAACTCCAGGAAAAGCTGAAGGCGACGGAGGCGAAGATCAAGGATCTGCGCGACGACAAGAACGGCAATATCGTGCTCACCGCCGATCAGACCAAGGCGATCGACAATTTCAAGGCGGAGATGCTGCGGACGCGCCAGCAACTCCGCGAGGTGCAGCTTAAGCTCAACCAGGACATCGACCGGCTGAAGGCGCGGCTGCAATTCATCGACATCGCGCTCGTGCCGATCCTCGTCGGGATCGTCGCCATCGTGCTCGGCATCGTCCGCCTCCAGCGCCGCAAGCGGCGCGTCACGGTGCTGAGCTGAGCGGAGGCGAGAGATGCAGGCCAAGGGACTGACAGCACTCATCGCGGCGACGATCGCCGTCGTCATCGCCGCCATCGCGCTCTCGCTCGCCGGCGGGCAAAGCGCCGCCGATGCGCGGAGCGGCGAGATGGTTTTCGCCGGGCTCGGCGAGCGCCTCGGCGATGCCGCGATGGTGAAGATCACCGGAGCCGGCGGGCCGGTGACGCTCGAGCGCCACAGCGCCGGCAAGACGACCGACTGGCTCGTCGCCGAAAAGGGCGGCTATCCGGCCGATCCTCAGAAGATTCGCCAGACCTTGCTCGGCTTCGCCGAGCTCAAGCTGGTCGAGCCGAAGACGGACAAGGCGAAGCTCTATAAGCGCCTCGACGTCGAGGATCCGGGGACGAAGGACGGCCATTCGCGCCTCGTCGAGATCGACGACGCCAAGGGCGGCAAGCTCGGCGAGATCATCGTCGGCAAGCGCCGGCCCGACCGCCTCGGCACCGGCGCCGACGGCCTCTATATCCGCAAGCCCGGCGATGCGCAGTCCTGGCTCGCCCAAGGCAGCGTCGACCTGCCGACCGACATCAAGGACTGGCTCGACAAGAACGTGGCGCAGATCGCCGCGAAGCGCATCCGGCAGGTGACGCTGACGCATGAGGACGGTTCGACGCTCGTCCTGAAGCGCGACAAGGAAGATGCGAAATTCACCGCCGAAGGCGCGCCGGCCGACGCCAAGTTCAAGAGCGATGCGGCGCTCGCCGAGCCCGCCGGCGTCCTCGATGGCGTCGAACTCAACGACGTGCGCAAGGCGGCCGACCTCCCGGCTCCCGAAAAAGGCGTCGCCCGCGCCGAATGGGTGACCTTCGACGGGCTCACCATCACCGGCGAGACCTTCAAGAAGGACGATTCGAACTGGGTCCGCCTCAAAGCCTCGGGCGAGGGCAAGGCGGCCGAGGAAGCCGCAGCGCTCAATGCCAGATGGGCGCCCTGGGTCTATTCGGTCTACGAGTACAAGGCGAACGCCATGAAGACGAAGCTCGCCGACCTCGTCGAGGCGCCGAAGGGCTCGTGATGACGACGCCGCCGCTCTCCCCCTGCATCGCGGTCTGCGTCATCGACCCCGCGACCGGCTTCTGCCGCGGCTGCGCCCGCACCCTCGCCGAGATCGCCGGCTGGCTCGCCTTCTCGGACGAGGAGAAGCAGCGCGTGCTGGCGGCTTTACCGGCGCGGCGGCGCGTTTGAAGGGAGCGCGGCGCTGACGCAGAGCGCATCGCAAGGATGGACTTCGATGGTGACGTGCGACAAGCCTTCGAGGGCGGCGAGGCGCGCCTTGTAGTGGGCGGGCGGCTGCGGGCGCTCGCTGACGATGGCGACGATGGCGCCGCAATGGCCGGGGCCGACGCGCCAGAGATGGAGGTCGGTAACTCGGTCGCCATCGATTTCGAGCCGGCCGCGGATCGCCTCCTCCATGGCGTGGTCGGGCTTCACGTCGAGAAGGATGCCGGCGGTGTCGCGGATGAGGGTATAGGACCAATTGGCGATGACGAGGGCGCCGATGATGCCCATCGTCGGGTCGAGCCAGGCCCAGCCGAAGACAAGGCCGCAGCTGAGGCCGATGATGGCGAGGAGCGAGGTTCCGGCATCGGCCAGCACATGGGTATAGGCGGAGCGAAAATTGTTGTCGTGGTGATGCGCGGAAGAGGTATGGCCGTGTCCGTGATGATGGGCTATCGCGGCTTCACGGGTATGTCGTCCTGAATCGCCCGCCCCGAGCAGCCAGGCGCTCGCCAGATTGACGGCGAGGCCGAGCACGGCGATGGGGATCGCCTCCCGGTAGGCGATGGCGATGGGCGCGAAGAGCCGCGTCGCCGATTCGCCGGCGATCAAGATCGCGACCAGCCCCAGGATGACGGCGCTGGTGAAGCCGGCGAGGTCGCCGAGCTTGCCCGTGCCGAAGGCGAAGCGCGGGTCGCGCGCGTGGCGCCGCGCGTACCAATAGGCGAGGCCGGAGATCCCGAGGGCGCCGGCATGCGTCGACATGTGCCAGCCATCGGCGATGAGCGCCATCGAGCCGAAGAACCAGCCGGCCACGATCTCGCCGATCATCATGACGGCGCAGAGCGCGATGACGAGCCGCGTCCGCCGCTCGTTCTCCTCGTGCCGCGCGCCGAGAAAGATGTGCCCGTGCCGCCAGCGCTCGGTGGCATGGACATGCTGGGTCCCGCCCGATGCAGCCATCCGCCTCCTCCGCCTCGTCTCCGCCGAACCTCTTGATAGCAGCGGCGGTAGCGGTCATCCCAGCGACAAATGGTGCGACAGCGACGCCGGGTAAAGATCGGGTCGAGAACCCGCGAGCGAAACGAATCCTTATGATAGATTGTGCCGGTTGAACCTGATGCCGACCCGATGCCGCCGCAATCTCGAAGCCTCTATTCCCCATTCTGCCGCCGGATCCGCCAGAAACGGGCGACCGACCGGTGAAGCTCCGTCGCCGCGCCTCGCCCAATCACGGGCCGCGCCCGGTTTCGGGCGGAATCGACATTCTCCTCATCCACTACACCGGAATGACGAGCGCCGAGGCCGCGCTCGATCGGCTTTGCGATCCGGCGGCTGAGGTGAGCGCCCATTATCTCATCGAGGAGGACGGCACCGCTTGGCGGCTCGTCGACGAGGACCGGCGGGCTTGGCATGCCGGACGCTCATTCTGGGCCGGCGCGCACAACCTCAACGACCGCTCGATCGGGATCGAGCTCGCCAATCCCGGCCACGAGCACGGCTACCGGCCCTTCCCGGAGGCGCAGATCGCGGCCCTGGAGGAGCTTTGCCGCCGCATTCTCGCGCGCCATCCCATTCCGCCCCAACGGGTGCTCGGCCATTCGGATGTGGCGCCGCAGCGCAAGGCCGATCCAGGCGAGCTCTTTCCCTGGCGGCGCCTAGCGCGCGCCGGAATCGGCTTCTGGCCCGACTTCCCGGCGTCCGCAGCGTCGCCCAACCCCGACACCCGCGCCGCGCAGCGCGGCCTGCAGCAGATCGGCTACGGCGTGCCGACGAGCGGTGTGCTCGACGCCGAGACGCGCGCCGTCCTCCTCGCCTTCCAGCGCCATTGGCGCCCGGCGCGGTGCGACGGCGAGCTCGATGCCGAGACGGCCGACCGCATCGCCGTCCTTGCCCAGATCGCCGCCCTTTCTCCATAGATTTGACACGATGCGGTGTTAGCCCAGATATATGGTCGTGCCAGACGGCCGGATGGCCGCTCTCCGCCCGTCTTGGGTGCGGGAGAGGAAAGTCCGGGCTCCATGGAAACACGGTGCCGGGTAATGCCCGGCGGGGGTGACCCCAGGGACAGTGCCACAGAAAGCAAACCGCCAACCCGCGGCGAGCCTCGGCTCGCCGCGGCGGCAAGGGTGAAAGGGTGCGGCAAGAGCGCACCGCGCCGCCGGTAACGGCGGCGGCACGGTAAACCCCACCGGGAGCAAGACCAAGTAGGGATGGCAGGCCCCGTCCGGCGACGGGCAGGGCCAGGCGAGTTTCCACGCCGCCATCCGGGTCGGTCGCGCGAGGCGCTCGGCGACGGGCGTCCCAGAGGAATGGCCATCCCCCGCCCGAGGGCGGGGACAGAACCCGGCTTACAGGCCGTCTGGCGCATCATCCGGAGCGGGTATTTCCCGATCGTTTCAGAACAAAAATGGAACAATGTCTTTCCTTTGTCTTAACTCGCGGTCTCTTCGTCCCGAAGAGCGCAGGATTGGAAATGCGGCGCGGAAACTAGGGTTTGGCAGAGAAATAGACAGTCGCCAACACGAAACGACCCAGATTTTTACTGTGAAATCCATTGACGCCCATTCTATCCCATGATATCCCATATCCTCCCATCGCCTATGCCCCGCGGTTGGGCCGGATCAGGATCCCTCCGGCACCTGCGGGGCGAAGCGGCGACGGAGATGCGGCGAGGGGCGGGTCGTGGCGGCGTTGTTCCTGTCGAAGTTCGTCAACAAGGTCGACCGCAAGGGCCGCGTCTCGGTCCCGGCGACGTTCCGCGCCGCCCTCGCGGGACAGAGCTTCAACGGCATCATCGCTTTCCGCTCGTTCAAGGATGCAGCGCTCGATGCCGGCGGCATCGACCGCATCGAGGAGATGGCCGCCCGCCTCGACACGCTCCAGCAATTCTCGAAGGAATATGACGCCCTCGCCTCGATCTTCGCCGACGCGCAGCAGCTCCCCTTCGACGGCGAGGGGCGCATCATGCTGCCGGAAGAGCTCGCCGCTCACGCGGGGATCACCGACAGCGCCGCCTTCGTCGGGCTCGGCCGCACCTTTCAGATCTGGGAGCCGGCGGCCCATGCGCAGCATCAGGCCGAGATGCGCGAAAGCGCGAAGCGCCAGGGCATGACCTTGCCGCCGCGCATGCCCGCTCCGGCGCCCGCACCGCAAGCGGAGGCGCGATGAGCGCGCAGGCGAGCGCCGTCGTGTCGGCGCATCAACCCGTTCTCCTGGCCGAGACGATCGCCGCCCTGGCGCCGCGTGACGGCGCCGTCTATGTCGACGGCACCTTCGGTCGCGGCGGTTACACGCGCGCGCTCCTCGCCGCTGCACGCTGCCGCGTCTTCGCCATCGACCGCGACCCCGCGGCAATCGAAGCCGGCACGGCCCTCGCCCGCGATGCTGCCGACCGCCTCACCCTCATCGAGGGCCGGTTCGGCGATATGGTGCGCCTTTTGGGCGAGCGCGGGATCGCCGCGGTCGCCGGAATCGCCCTCGATCTCGGCCCCTCCTCGCCGCAGCTCGACGAGGCCGCACGCGGCTTTTCCTTCCGCGCCGACGGCCCGCTCGACATGCGCATGGAGCGGCAGGGCGCGACCGCCGCCGATCTCGTCAATACTCTCTCGGAGGCGGCGCTCGCGGACATCATCTTCCTCTATGGCGAAGAGCGCTTCGCCCGGCGCATCGCGCGCGCGATCCTCGCGGCGCGCGCCGAACAGCCGATCGTGCGCACGGCAGAGCTGGCAGCGATCGTGCGCGGCGTCGTTCCGCGCGCCGGCGGCATCGATGCCGCGACGCGGACCTTCCAGGCGCTCCGCATCTCGGTCAACGACGAGCTGGGCGAGCTCGAGCGCGGGCTTGCCGCCGCCGAGCGCCTCCTCGAACCCGGCGGCCGCCTCGCTGTCGTCTCCTTTCACTCGCTCGAGGATCGGCGCGTGAAGGAGTTCCTGCGCCGCCGCGGCACCGCGACTCCGCAAGGCTCTCGCCACCGCCCCGCCGCGCCCTTCGGACCGGCGCCGAGCTTCCGCCTCCTGACGCGCAAGCCCATCCGGCCCGGCGAGGGCGAGCTCCGCCGCAACCCGCGCGCGCGGTCGGCGCGGCTGCGAGCTGCCGAGCGCACGGCGGCCCCACCCTGGCTTTCCAGTGACGCTCCAGGCGCCGACTTGCCCGCCGCAAGGAGGATCGCATGATCCGTCCCAGCACCGCCCTGTGGCTCGCCCTCGTCGCGCTCCTCGGCTTCGCCATGTTCAAGATGAAGTACGAGGTGATGGGCATCGAGGACGAGCTCGCGCGCGTCAACCGCGCGATTGTCGCCGACCAAGACCAGATCCACGTCCTCAAGGCCGAGTGGAGCTTTCTCAGCCAGCCGGCGCGCCTTGCCGAGCTGAGCCGGCGCTTTCTCGACCTTGCTCCGGTCGCAACGAAGCAGCTCGGCACGGTCGAGTCCGTGCCGCTGCGCAACGAAGCCAATCCGGCGGCTCTCGCCGCGGCCCCGGCGCCGCTGCGGACAGCCTCGCCCCCCGCTCCGAACGGCACCAAGCTCGCCACCGCCCGATTGAGGACCGTGCAATGAAGGCGCCGCACCGCTACGACGACAATCCGTGCAAGCCGCGGCACTTCAAGCCGCCGCCTTGCGCTCCGGTTGCGCTCGATGAAGCGGCGCAGCAGACGCTCGATATCGGGCGGACGCGGCTCCTCGTCACCGCCGGTCTCTTCGTCGTCGCCTTCGCTGTCATCGCGCTGCGCCTCGTCGATGTCACGCTGGTGAAGCCGGCGGGCGAGGCGCGGATCGCGCATACCACGGCCGGCAAGGCGGCGGTCAGCCGCGCCGATATCGTCGATCGCAATGGCGTCCTGCTCGCGACGACGCTGTCGAGCCCCTCGCTCTTTGCCAATCCGAAGCAGATTCTCGATGCGCGCGAAGCGACGCAGAAGCTCGTCGAGGTCCTTCCCGATCTGAGCCAGTCCGAGGTCTATGCGAAGCTCACCTCGGACCGCAGCTTCGTGTGGCTGAAGCGGCTCCTGACGCCGCGCCAGGAATTCGAGGTCAACCAGCTCGGCATCCCCGGTTTCCAGTTCCAGCGCGAGGAGCGCCGCGTCTACCCCGAGGGCAACCTCATCGCCCATGTCGTCGGATATACGGGACTCGACAACAAGGGCCTCGCCGGCATCGAGCGCGGGTTCGACGACATTCTGAAGGAACGCAAGCAGCCGCTGCAGCTGTCGATCGATATCCGTTTGCAGGAGATTCTGCACGACGAGCTCAGCCGCGCGGTCCAGGATTTCTCGGCCAAGGGCGGTGTGGGTCTGGTGATGGACGTCCACACTGGCGAGGTCCTCGCTCTCGTCTCCCTTCCCGATTTCGATCCCAACAAGCCGGGAACGGCGACGCCCGACACGATCTTCAACCGGGCGACGCTCGGCACCTACGAGATGGGGTCGACCTTCAAGATCTTCACGACGGCGATGGCGCTCGACTCCCACACGGCGACGCTCGCCAGCTCCTATGACGCGAGCCACCCCATTCATATCGGGCGCTTCACCATCCACGACTACCATGACCTCCATCGCGCCCTCAGCGTGCCGGAGATCTTCGAGTATTCCTCGAATATCGGCGCGGCGCGCATGGCGATGGACGCCGGTACCGACCGGCTGAAGGACTTCCTCGGACGGCTCGGGCTCTTGAAGCCGCCGGTTTTCGAGATCCCCGAGATCGGCGCTCCGCTCGTCCCCTCGCCTTGGCATGACGTCAACACGATGACGGTCGCCTTCGGCCACGGCATCTCGGTCAGCCCGCTTCAGCTCGCGATCGCCGCCAGCGCCGTCGTCAATGGCGGCATCCTCCATCCGGCGACGATCATCAAGCCGCCGCCCGGCTTCATCCCGGCGGGACAGCAGGTGATGTCGACCCGCACCTCCGACGACATGCGGCGTCTCATGCGCCTCGTCGTCGAGCAGGGCACCGGCGAATTCGCGGCGGCGCCGGGCTATGTCGTCGGCGGCAAGACCGGAACGGCAGAGAAGGTTTCGGGGCACAGCTACGCTCATAAGGCGCTGCTGTCCTCCTTCCTCGGCGCCTTCCCGATCAACGATCCGCGCTACCTCGTCCTCGCCATCGTCGACGAGCCGCACGGCACGCCGAAAACCCACGGCTTCGCGACAGGCGGCTGGACCGCGGCGCCGGTCGTCGGCCATGCGATCCAGCGCATGGCGCCCCTCCTCGGAATCCCCCCTGTCGACGAGAACGCGCCCGAGATTCGCAGCGCGCTCGCCATCGACGGCGTACAGGTCAAAAAGCTTGCGTCTAACTGAGCTGATGAACGGTGATCTTGCAGCGTCCCTTCCCGCTTCCGCGGCACCCGACATCCGCGGCCTCACCGCCGATTCGCGCGAGGTGCGGCCTGGCTGGCTCTTCGCCGCGCTGCCCGGAGCCCGGCTCGACGGCCGGCGATTCATCGCCGATGCGGTGAGGCGCGGCGCGGTCGCCGTGCTCACCGACGAGCGCGGCCGCGCCGAGGCTGCGGCGTCCGAGGCGGCGCCGTCGGTGGCGCTCATCGCCGATCCCAATCCGCGGCGGCGCCTCGCGCTGATGGCGGCGCGCTTCCACGCCCCGCAGCCCGCGACGATCGCCGCCGTGACCGGCACCAACGGCAAGACCTCCGTCGCGGCTTTCACGCGCCAGATCTGGCAGCAGACGGGAACGCCGGCGGCAAGCCTCGGCACGCTCGGCATCATCGCCCCCGGCCGCGCCATTCCGGGCGCGCTGACGACGCCCGATCCGGTCAGCCTCCATCGCGAACTCGCCGAGCTGGCGCGGCGCGGCGTCGCGCATGTCGCAATCGAGGCGTCGAGCCATGGCCTCGACCAGTTCCGCCTCGACGGGCTCCACATCACGGCCGCCGCTTTCACCAACTTGACCCAGGATCATCTCGACTACCATGGCACCATGGCGGCCTATGGCGCGGCGAAGCTGCGCCTCTTTCGCGAGCTGCTGCCCGCTGGCGGCACCGCCGTCCTCAATGCCGAGAGCGACGCCTTCGAGCGCTTCGCCGCGGTGAGCCGCGCGCGCAACCACCGCATTCTCGCCTTCGGCGCATCTCCTGGTGCCGATCTGGGCCTCATCGCTCGCCGGCCGCTCGCCCACGGCCAGGAGCTCGACCTCGACATCCTCGGGACCCGCCGCCGCCTCGTCCTGCCGCTCGTCGGCGCCTTCCAGGCCAGCAACGTTCTCGCAGCGCTCGGTCTCGCACTTGCCGGCGGGGCGCCGGTGCAAGGCGCGCTCGACGCGCTGCCGAACCTCGAAGGCGTGCCGGGCCGGCTCCAGCTTGTCGCCAGCTTGGCGAACGGCGCCGCGGTCTATGTTGACTACGCGCACACGCCCGACGCGCTCGCGACCGTGCTCGCCGCCCTCCGCCCGCATGTCCGGCGCCGCCTCATTGCGGTCTTCGGGGCGGGCGGCGACCGGGATGCGGCAAAGCGGCCGCTGATGGGAGAAGCCGTGGCGCGACATGCCGACGCGGCGATCGTCACCGATGACAACCCACGCGGCGAGCCACCGGCCGCGATCCGTGCCGCCGTTTTGGCGGGCTGCCCTGGCGCGCGCGAGATCGGCGACCGCGCGGCCGCCATCCGTACGGCAATGGCCGGACTCGAAGCAGGCGATATTCTCGTCATTGCCGGAAAGGGCCACGAAACAGGCCAGATCATCGCCGGAACAACGCTTCCCTTCGATGACGCGGCCGTCGCCCGCGCTGTCGCCGACGAGCTGTCGGGAGGGGCGGCATGAGCCTCTGGACCGCCGACGAGCTCGCCGCCGCGACGGGCGGGCAGGCCAATCGCGATTTCGCCGCCACCGGCGTCGCGATCGACAGCCGGACCGTCGCGCCGGGCGACCTCTTTGTCGCGCTGCGCGGCCCCAACCACGACGCCCATCGCTTTGTTCCCGATGCTCTCGCCAAGGGCGCGGCCGCGGCGCTGGTGGACCACGCCCCGGACGGCCTCTCGCCCGGTGCGCCGCTGCTCAAGGTCGGCGACACGCTCGAAGCGCTGACCGCAATCGGCGATGCCGCGCGCCGGCGGAGCCGCGCCCGCATCATCGGCGTCACCGGCAGCGTCGGCAAGACGGGGACGAAAGAGGCTCTGCGCCTCGCCCTTGCGGATCAAGGCGTGACGCATGCCTCGGCGAGCAGCTTCAACAATCATTGGGGCGTGCCCTTGTCGCTGGCGCGCATGCCGCGCGACGCCGTCTTCGCCGTGTTCGAGCTCGGCATGAACCACCCGGGCGAGCTCGATGTCCTGGGCCGCCTCGTGCGGCCGCATATCGCCATCATCACCACTGTCGAGGCGGCGCATTTGGGCTATTTCGCCTCGGTCGAGGCGATCGCCGACGCAAAAGCGGAGATCTTCGCCGGAGTCGAACCGGGCGGCAGCGCCATTCTCAACCGCGACAACCCGCATTTCGCCCGCCTCGAACGGGCCGCGCACGCCCGAAGCATCGAACGCATCATCGGCTTCGGTGCAGCCGAGGCGGCCGAAGCGCGCCTCCTCGACTGCCGGATCGAGGCAAGCGGAAGCGCCGTCCAGGCTTCGATCCTGGGCGAAACCGTGGGCTACAGCCTGCCCGTCGCCGGCCGGCATTGGGTCATGAACAGCCTCGCCGTGCTCGCCGCGGTGAAGGCGCTCGGCGCCGATCTTGAGACCGCCGCAGCGGCGCTCGCGCGCATGCCGGGCCTCCCCGGCCGCGGCCTTCGCCGTTCGCTCGCCTGGAAAGGCGGCAGCATCGAGCTCATCGACGAGAGCTACAACGCCAATCCGGCCTCGATGCGGGCCGCCATCGCCGTGCTCGGCGCCACGTCGCCGGGGCCGGGCGGGCGGCGCATCGCCGTGCTCGGCGAAATGCGCGAGCTCGGCAGCGAGGCGAGCCGTCTGCACGCCGAGCTCGCCGCGCCGCTCGCCGCTTCCGGCATCGATCTCGTCTTCACCGTCGGCGAGGAGATGGCGCATCTGCAGGCGGCGCTGCCGCCGGCGATGCGCGGCGGGCATGTCGCACGTTCCAGCGAGATGCCGGCGCTCATCGACGCTGTGCTCCGCCCCGGCGATGTCATCAGCGTCAAGGGCTCGCTCAGCATCGGCATGGCGGTCGTCGTCAAGCACCTCCTCGCGGCGGCGGAGGGCTGAAGCGATGCTCTTCCACCTCCTCGCGCCGCTGGCGGACCAGTTCACGCCCTTCAACCTCTTCCGCTATCTGACCTTCCGCTCGGGCGGCGCGATCGTAACGGCGCTGCTCATCACCTTCCTCATGGGGCCGCGGATCATCGCCTGGCTCAAATCGAAGCAGGCCGAGGGGCAGCCGATCCGGCTCGACGGGCCGGAGAGCCACCTCATCCGCAAGAAGGGGACGCCGACAATGGGCGGCTTCCTCATCCTGCTCGCCCTCACCATCTCGACCCTGCTCTGGGCCGACCTCACCAATGGCTATGTCTGGGTCGTCATCCTCGTCACGGCCAGCTTCGGCGGCATCGGCTTCTTCGATGACTACAAGAAGCTGACGAAACGCTCCTCGAGCGGGCTCTCGGGAAAGAAGAAGCTTGTCGCCGAGATCATCGTCGCCGCCATCGCCGGCGCGCTCATCATGCATCTGACGCGCGGTCCACTGGCGACGACGCTGGCCGTGCCGTTCTTCAAGAACCTGCTCATTCCCTTCGGCTGGTTCTTCCTGCTGATCAGCATCTTCGTCGTCGTCGGCTGCTCCAACGCCGTCAACCTGACGGACGGGCTCGACGGGCTCGCCATCGTCCCCTCGATGTTCGCCGCCGGCAGCTTCGCCCTCATCGCCTATCTCGCCGGCAACGCCATTTTCGCCAATTACCTCCAGATCAACCACGTCCCCGGCGCGGGCGAGCTGACGGTCTTCTGCGGCGCCATGGTCGGCGCCGGGCTGGGCTTCCTCTGGTTCAACGCACCGCCCGCCATGGTCTTCATGGGCGACACGGGATCGCTCTCGATCGGCGGCGCCATCGGCACGATCAGCGTCATCACCAAGCACGAGATCGTGCTCGCCATCATCGGCGGCCTCTTCGTGCTGGAGACGGTCTCGGTGATCGTCCAGGTCGCCAGCTTCAAGCTGACCGGCCGGCGCGTCTTCCGCATGGCGCCGCTGCATCATCATTTCGAGAAGAAAGGGTGGCAGGAGCCCACCATCGTCATCCGCTTCTGGATCATCGCCTCGATCCTGGCCCTGGCCGGGCTGTCGACGCTGAAGCTGCGGTGAGCGCGCGATGATCCCCGTCCCCTCCTTCAACGGCGCCAGGGTCGGCGTGCTCGGGCTCGGCAAATCGGGCTTCGCCGCGGCGAGGGCGCTGGCCGCGGGCGGGGCGGAGGTCATGGCCTGGGACGACGATCCGGCGGCGCGCGCCAGGGCCGCGGCGGCGGGCGTGCCCATCGCCGATCTGGCCGGCGCGGCCGATCGCATCGCCGCCCTCATCCTCTCGCCCGGCATTCCGCACACCCATCCGGCGCCGCACCCGATCGTCGCCAAGGCCCGCGCGGCCGGCGTCGATGTCCTGGGCGATGTCGAGCTCTTGGCGAGGACGCAGCGCGCCGCCGGCTATGTCGGCATTACCGGCACGAACGGCAAATCGACGACGACCGCACTCATCGGCCACATCCTCGCCGAAGCCGGGCGCAAGGCGGCGGTCGGCGGCAATCTCGGCACGCCGGCCCTCGCCCTCGAGGCGCTGGGCGCTGGCGGCACCTATGTGCTCGAGTTGAGCTCCTATCAGCTCGAGCTCACTTCGAGCCTCGCCTTCGATGTCGCCGTCCTCCTCAACATCACGCCCGACCATCTCGACCGGCATGGCGGGATGGACGGGTATATCGCGGCCAAAATGCGGATCTTCCGCGGGCAGAGCGCGCCGCAGGCGGCGATCGTCGGCAGCGACGATGCGACGTGCCGGCGCGCGCAGGGCGAACTCGAACGCGGCGCGGCGCGGACCATCGTGCCGATCTCGGCGCAGGGGCGCGTCGCCGGCGGCGTCTATGTGGCGGGCGGGCGGCTCGTCGATGAGACCGACGGGGCGGCGCGGCCCGTCCTCGAAATGGCCGGGCTCGGCCGCCTTCCCGGCATCCACAACGCGCAGAATATCGCCGCCGCCTACGCCGCCGTCCGCCAGCTCGGCGTTCCGGCCTCGCTCGCCGCGGCGGCAATCGCCTCCTTTCCCGGCCTGGCGCATCGCCAGGAACTCGTCGCGACCATCGATGGTGTCCGCTATGTCAACGATTCAAAAGCCACGAATGCCGATGCGGCCGCCAAAGCGCTGGCCTGCTACGAAGCTGTTTACTGGATCGCCGGCGGGATGGCCAAAGCGGGCGGCATCGCCAGCCTTCGTCCGTATTTCCCGAGAATCCGCCACGCTTACCTCATCGGTGCGGCGGCGGCCGACTTCGCCGATACCCTCGGAAGCGCGGTACCTCATAGCCGCTGCGGCGAGCTCGCGGCGGCAGTGAGCGCAGCACGGGCCGCCGCGACGCGCGAGCGGCGGACGGGTGCCGTCGTCTTGCTATCGCCCGCCTGCGCGTCCTTCGACCAGTTCGTGAATTTCGAGGCGCGGGGCGAGGCATTCCGCGCGCTCGTGACGGCGCTGCCAGGAGAGCGCGCATGACCTTCGCGCGCACCGATCAGAGCGCCGTCGCGCGCTGGTGGTGGACGGTCGATCGCTGGAGCCTCGTCGCTCTTGCCGTGCTGATCGGGTTCGGCGCGCTCCTCACCATGGCGGCGAGCCCGGCCGTGGCCGAGCGCATCGGCTACGACAGCATGCATTTCGTGCGGCGCCAATTGGCCTTGCTGCCGATTGCCGTGCTCATCATGTTCGTCGTCTCGCTGCAGACGCCGATGACGATCCGCCGCCTCGCCGTGATCGGTTTCCTCATCGGCATCGCCCTCGTCGCCATGACCTTCGTCGCGGGAGTCGAAATCAAGGGCGCGCGGCGCTGGATCAACCTTCCCGGGCTGTCCTTGCAGCCGTCGGAATTCGTCAAGCCGTGCTTTGCGGTCGTGACGGCTTGGCTCCTTGCCGAAAGCAAGCTGCGACCGGATTTCCCGGGGCCCGCCATCGCCAGCGTCCTCTTCTTCATCGTGGTCACCCTCCTCATCAAGCAGCCCGATCTCGGCATGGCCGTTGTCATTTCGGTGGTCTGGTTCGCGCAATTCTTCCTCATCGGGCTGCGCCTCTACTGGGTAGCAGTGGGGGTGGGCTGCGGCGTCGCCGGGCTCGTCGGCGCCTATTTTCTCTTGCCGCATGTGACGAGCCGCATCGACCGTTTCCTCGATCCCGCCGCGGGCGACAGCTATCAAGTCGACCGCTCGATCGAAGCCTTCATGAATGGCGGCCTCTGGGGCAAGGGGCCGGGCGAGGGTACGGTCAAGGAATGGCTTCCGGACGCGCATGCCGATTTCGTCTTTGCCGTCGCCGGCGAAGAGCTCGGGCTCGTCGCGTGCCTCTTCATCGTCCTCATCTTCGCCTTCATCGTCTTGCGCGGCTTCTCGCGCGTCTTCCAGGAGAACAATCTTTTCATCGTGCTGTCGGCTACCGGGCTCTTCGTCCAGTTCGGGCTGCAGGCGATCATCAACATGGCGTCGAGCCTGCATCTGATGCCGACCAAGGGCATGACCCTCCCGTTCATCTCTTATGGCGGCTCGTCGCTCCTCGCTCTTGGTCTCGGCATGGGCATGGCTCTCGCCCTGACGCGACGCCGATATGGCGGAGTGGACGGCTGATGGCGCGCGCCGCCGCCATGGGCCCCATCGTGCTCGCCGCCGGCGGCACGGGCGGACACATGTTTCCCGCCGAGGCGCTGGCGCGCGAGCTCACCGCGCGCGGACGACGCGTCGCCCTCATGACCGACCGGCGGGGCCAGAGCTTCGGCGACCGCGTGCCGGGCGTCGAGACCATGCGCATCCGCGCCGGCCGCTTCGACGGCGGCCTCATCGGCAAGATGCGCGGGACCGTCGAGCTCTTGCTCGGCGTGGTCGAAGCGCGGGCCACCCTGCGCAAGCTCGCGCCGGCTGCCGTCATCGGCTTCGGCGGCTACCCCTCGGTCCCGACGGTCGCCGCGGCGGCAAGGCTGGGGCTGCCGACGGTCATCCATGAGCAGAACGCGCTGCTCGGCCGCGCGAACCGCCTCCTCGCCGGCAGAGCCCGCCGCCTCGCCCTCAGCTTCGCCGAGACGGGACGGCTGAAGCCGGCCGAACGCCGTCGCGCCGTCGTGACCGGCAATCCGGTGCGTCCGGCGATCGCCGGGTTCCGCGCCCAAGCCTATACCGTTCCCGTGCAAAGCGGCGGCATCGAGATTCTGATCCTCGGCGGCAGCCAGGGGGCGCGCGTCTTCAGCATGGTCGTGCCCGACGCCCTCTCGCTCTTGCCTCCTGCCTTGCGCGGCCGCGTCCGCCTCAACCAGCAGACGCGGCCGGAGGATTTGGAGAGCGTGCGCACGCGCTACGCGCAGGACGGCATCACCGCCGAGCTCGCCAGCTTCTTCGATGATGTGCCGCAGCGCCTTGCACGCGCTCAGCTCGTCATCGCCAGGGCCGGCGCCTCGACCGTGGCCGAGCTCGGGGTCATTGGCCGGCCCGCGATCCTCGTCCCTTACCCGCATGCCGCCGACGACCATCAGACGGCGAATGCCGCCGCCTTCGCCGCCGCCGGCGCCGGCTGGGCGATGGGGCAGCCACAATTCACCGCCGAACGCCTCGCCGGCCTCCTCACCGAGCTGCTCGATGCGCCCGAACGGCTAGCGCGGGCGGCGGCGGCGGCGCATGCGCTCGGGCGCCCCGATGCGGCGAGCCGGCTCGCCGATCTCGTTCTCGCGCTGATCGAGGGCAGCGGCAACAGCCGCGGAATAGAGGGGAAAGCCGCATGAGGGCCCTCCCCCTCACCATCGGCACGATCCATTTCGTCGGGATCGGCGGCATCGGCATGAGCGGCATTGCCGAGATCCTGCACAATCTCGGCTACGAGGTGCAGGGCAGCGACATCGCCGAAAGCGCCAATGTCCGCCGCCTCGCGGAGCTCGGCATTCCCATCGCGATCGGCCACCGCGCCGAGAATCTCGGCAACGCGCAAGTCGTCGTCATCTCTTCGGCGGTGAAGCGCGACAATCCCGAGGTGGTCGCCGCCCGCGCCCGCCTCGTGCCGGTGGTCCGGCGCGCCGAGATGCTGGGCGAGCTCATGCGCCTCAAATGGTCGATCGCGATCGCCGGCACGCACGGCAAAACGACGACGACCTCGATGGTGGGCGCGCTGCTCGATGCGGCGCAGCTCGACCCGACGGTCATCAACGGCGGCATCATCAACGCCTACGGCACCAATGCGCGGCTCGGCGCCGGCGATTGGATGGTGGTCGAGGCCGACGAGAGCGACGGGACCTTCGTCAAGCTGCCGGCGACGATCGGCATCGTCACCAACATCGACCCCGAGCATCTCGATTTCTACGGCAATTTCGATGCGGTGCAGCAGGCCTTCGAGAGCTTCATCACGAACATCCCCTTTTATGGTTTCGCCGCGCTCTGCATCGATCATCCCGTCGTCCAGAGCATGATCCCGCGCGTCGCCGATCGCCGCATCGTCACCTACGGCATGAGCCCGCAGGCGGATATTCGCGGCGTCGATATCGAGATTGGTCCCAAAGGCGCCCGCTACGACGTCGTCATCGCCGACCGCTTCAATGGCACGAGCCGCACCTTGCGGCACCTCGAATTGCCGATGTTCGGCCAGCACAACGTGCAGAATTCGCTGGCGGCGATTGCGGTCGCCGAGGAGATGGGCCTCGGCGAGGAGGTGATCCGCAGCGCCCTCGGCCGCTTCAAGGGCGTGAAGCGCCGCTTCACCAAGACCGGCGAATGGAACGGCGTCACCGTCATCGACGATTACGGCCACCACCCCGTCGAGATCGCGGCGGTGCTGCGCGCGGCGCGGAGCGCCGCTTCCGGCAACGTCATCGCCATCGTGCAGCCGCATCGCTACACGCGGCTCTCCAACCTCTTCGACGAGTTCTGCACCTGCTTCAACGACGCCGATATCGTCGTCGTCGCCGAGGTCTATGCCGCGGGCGAGCAGCCGATCGAGGGAGCGAGCCGCGATGCGCTTGTCGCCGGCTTGCGGGCGCGCGGGCACCGCAACGCGCAGCCTCTCTCCGATCCGAAGGAGCTGGCGCCGCTCGTGCGCGAGCTGGCGAAGCCGGGGGATTTCGTCGTCTGCCTCGGCGCCGGCTCCATCACCTATTGGGCGCAGAGCTTGCCGGGCGAGCTGGACCGTCTCGGCGCTTCGGAGCGGCCGGCATGATGGCGGCCCGGCAATCGGCGCCGCGCCTCATCGAGCGCCTGCCGCGCGTGCGCGGCCGCCTCACCGAGAACGCGCCGCTCGCGCAGGTGACCTGGTTCCGCGTCGGCGGCCCGGCCGAGGTGATGTTCCGACCTGCCGACGAGGAGGATCTGGCCGAGTTTCTTGCCGCCAAGCCCGCGGATGTCCCGGTGACGGTGCTCGGCGTCGCCTCGAACCTCCTCGTTCGCGATGGCGGTATTCCCGGCGTCGTCATCCGCCTCGGCCGCGGCTTTGTCGAGGTCGCATGCAGCGGGACGAGCGTTCGCGCCGGGGCGGGCGCGCTCGATCTCAACGTGGCGCTCGCGGCGCGCGACGCCGGTATCGGCGGACTCGAATTCCTCTCGGGCATTCCGGGAACGATCGGCGGCGGGCTGCGCATGAATGCCGGCGCCTATGGCCGGGAGCTGAAAGACGTGCTGCGCCGCGCGGTCGCGCTCGACGGCACGGGCCGGCGGAACGAGGTCGAGGCGGCGGCGCTCGGACTCGACTATCGCCGATCGGCGGCGCCCGCCGACTGGATCTTCGTCTCCGCCGAGCTCGCCGGCACCAGCGACGACGCTGCGGTAATCGGGCGGCGCATGGCCGACATCCAGGCGGCGCGCGAGGCGAGCCAGCCCATCCGCGCGCGCACCGGCGGCTCGACCTTCGCCAATCCGCCCGGGCACAAGGCGTGGGAGCTCATCGATCGCGCTGGCTGCCGCGGTCTCACCCGCGGCGGCGCACAAGTCTCGGAGAAGCACGCGAACTTCCTCATCAATACCGGCGCCGCCACGGCTGCGGACCTCGAAGGCTTGGGTGAAGAAGTGCGGCGCCGCGTCTTCGAGAGCACGGGCGTCACGCTCGAATGGGAAATCAAGCGCGTCGGCAGCGCGCTGCCAGCCTGGGGTGGTGTCGCATGAAGAAGCGCAAGATCGCCGTGCTGATGGGCGGTTGGTCCTCCGAGCGCGAAGTCTCGCTGTCGAGCGGCAAGGAATGTGCGGCCGCCCTGTCGGCCCGCGGCCACGACGTGAGGACCATCGACGTGACGCGCGATCTCGGCGCGCTGACCAAAGCGCTGAAACCGCGGCCGGACGTCGTGTTCAACGCCCTGCACGGGCGCGGCGGCGAGGACGGCACGGTGCAGGGTATTCTCGAATTCCTGCGCATCCCCTACACGCATTCGGGCGTCCTCGCCTCGGCCGTCGCCATGGACAAGCCGATGGCGAAGGCCGTCTTCGCCAAGGCCGGGCTGCCGCTCGTCGAAGGCGCCGTGGTGCCGCGCGAGAAGCTCGGCGTCGCCGATCCGCTGCCGGCGCCCTTCGTCGTCAA
Organism: Alphaproteobacteria bacterium; assembly: GCA_021325525.1. GTDB lineage: Bacteria > Pseudomonadota > Alphaproteobacteria > ATCC43930 > CGMCC-115725 > URHD0088. Next base: position 36,312 of record JAJPHB010000060.1, on the reverse strand, counting down.
GCCGACGAATGAAGGGTCGAGCGTCGGCGTCCGCATCGTCCGCCCCAACGACAATTCCTGGCATGAAGAGGCGCGCGGCTGGGCCTATGACGAAGCGCTCGTCGAGCGCTTCATCCCCGGCCGCGAGATCACCGTCGCCGTAATGGGCGACCGCGCCCTCGGCGTCTGCGAGATCCGCCCGCGCGGCACTTTCTACGACTACACCTCGAAATACGCCGTCGGCGGCTCCGACCACATCATCCCGGCGCCGATCCACAAGCGCGCCTATGAGGAGGCGCTCGAGATCGGCCTGCGCGCGCATCGCGCGCTCGGCTGCCGCGGCGTCAGCCGCGCGGATCTGCGCTACGACGACACGGCGGGCGAGCCGGGCCGGCTTTATCTGCTCGAAATCAACACCCAGCCGGGAATGACGCCGACCTCGCTCGTCCCCGATGTCGCGCGGCATGTCGGCATCGATTTCGGCGCGCTCGTCGATTGGATCGTGGAGAACGCGGCATGCGATTCCTGAAAGCGCGCCGCGCCACGGATGCGCCGAAGCGTCCGGCTCGCCGCGCGCGCCGCGGCCAGCTTTTCGGCTGGAGCGGTCTCGCCCTCGCCGGGGCCGGGATCGTCTTGCTTGGCGGCCTTGGCCTCGGCGGCTGGTACGCCGAGCGGAGCGGACATGCCGCCGAATTCTCGGCTCGACTCGGCGACGCCGCGCTGGCGGCGAGTGCACGGTTTGGTCTCGCCGTCGCCGACATCGAGGTCGAAGGCCGTCGCATGACGACGCGCGAGGCGATCCTCCGCGCCATCGGCGCCGAACGCGGCACACCGATCCTCGCCGTCTCGCCGTCCGAAGTACAAGCGCGGCTGCAGGAGCTGCCCTGGATCCGCTCGGCCGCCGTCGAACGGCGCCTGCCGGACGCGCTGCACATCCGCCTCGTCGAGCGTGAGCCTCTCGCCTTCTGGCAGCGCCGAGGGAAGCTCTTCCTCATCGATCGCGACGGAACCGTCATCACCGACGAGCATCTGGAGCGCTTTCCCAATCTCATCGTCATCGTCGGCGATGACGCGCCGCGCTATGCCGCCGCCCTGGTCGACATGGTGAAGAGCGAGCCCGACCTCTCCGGACGCGTCGTCGCGGCGGTACGCATGGGCGGACGGCGCTGGAACCTTCGCCTCGACAACGGCATCGATGTCGAGCTGCCGGAAAACAGCCCGGAAGCCGCATGGGCCCAGCTCGCCCGGCTCGAGCGGACGAGCCGCGTGCTCGCGCGCGACGTGCAGGCGATCGACATGCGCCTTCCCGACCGCCTCGTCCTGCGCGTCGTGCCCGAACCGCCGAAGACGCCAGCCAAGAAAGGCCGCCAGGGGTCCAAGAGCACATGAGCATGCAGCATATCGATACCGCCTCGTCCGCCGCGCCGCGGCGGAACCCGCGCATGAAGGCACCGTCGCGGCCGCGCGGAAGCATCCTTGCCGCTCTCGATATCGGCACCGGCAAGGTCTGCTGCTTCATCGCCCGCGCCACCGAGGACGGCCCGAAGATCATCGGCATCGGCCATCAGCTCTCGAAAGGCGTGCGCAACGGCGTCATCGTCGCTCTCGACGCGGCGAGCGCCGCGATCCTGACCGCGATCCACGCCGCCGAGCAGATGGCGGAAACGACCATCTCCGAGGTCGTCGTCAACATTTCCGGCAGCTTCCCGCCCTCGCGCATCATCAATGTCGAGGTCTCGGTCGCCGGCCGCGAAATCGGCGACGCCGACATGCGCCGCGTTCTCGCCCAAGGCTACAACCTCAAGGACGGGAACGAGCGCGAGGTCATCCACTCGATCCCCGTCGGCTTCTCGATCGACGGCAGCCGCGGCATCCGCGACCCGCGCGGAATGTTCGGCAAGAAGCTCGGCGTCAACATGCATATCGTCTCGGCGAAGCCGGCGGCGCTGCGCAACGTCACGGCCGCCGTCGGCCGCTGCCGCCTCGAAATCGCCGGCATCGTCGCCAGCCCCTACGCCTCGGGGCTCTCGGCGCTGGTCGAGGACGAAACCGATCTCGGCGTCACCATCATCGATATGGGTGCCGGCACGACGACGATCGGCGTCTTTTTCGATCACAACCTCATCTTCGCCGACAGCATTCCCGTCGGCGGCAGCCATGTCACCAACGACATCGCGCGCGGCCTTTCGACCCCGCTCGCCCATGCCGAGCGCATGAAGACGCTTTACGGCAGCGCCATCGCCTCGCCCGCCGATGAGCGCGAGACCATCGCCGTGCCGCAGATCGGCGAAGAGGAGGACGGTCAGGCGAACCATGTGCCGAAATCGCTCCTCGTCGGCATCATCTCGCCCCGCCTCGAGGAGACCTTCGAGCTCGTCCGCAACCGCCTCGAGGCGAGCGGCTACGACAAGGTCGCCGGCCGCCGTGTCGTCCTCACAGGCGGCGCCTGCCAGCTTCCCGGCGTGCGCGAATTGGCCGGATTGATCCTGGACAAACAAATCCGAATCGGTCGACCGTTGCGCGTCGCCGGCCTTGCCGAGGCGACCGGGGGTCCTGCCTTTTCAACCTGCGTCGGTCTCTTGCACTTCGCCCTTTCCGAACGCGCCGAGACGGCGCGCCAGACGCGCGGCTACGGCGAGGCGCCAGCCGGCTTCTTCGGCCGCGTCGGCCATTGGCTCAAGGAGAATTTCTGAAATGGCGACCGAGCGCCGCGCGCCTTCCGATGCGGCGGACGCTCAGCGCGACCTCTTTCTCGATCACCGCCCGCAACCCGCATCGATGGGCCCGTCTCCGGGCCGAGTACCGTTGGAGGGACTTAGCATGTCGATCAATCTGAGCATCCCGAGAGACGACCACGAATTGAAGCCGCGCATCAGCGTCGTCGGCGTCGGCGGCGCCGGCGGCAACGCCGTCAACAACATGATCCGCTCGAACCTCGTCGGCTGCGAGTTCCTCATCTGCAATACCGATGCGCAGGCGATGGCCCAGAACCTCGCCGAGCGGCGCATTCAGCTCGGCGTCAGCGTGACGCGCGGCCTCGGCGCCGGCTCGCGCCCCGATGTCGGACGCTCGGCCGCCGAAGAGGCGCTCGACGAGATCATGCAGGCGCTGGCCGGCTCCAACATGGTGTTCATCACCGCCGGCATGGGCGGTGGCACCGGGACGGGCGCCGCACCGGTCATCGCACGCGCGGCACGCGAAGCCGGGATCCTCACCGTCGGGGTCGTGACAAAGCCCTTCCATTTCGAAGGCTCGCACCGCATGCGCCTCGCCGAAGCGGGCATTGCCGAGCTGCAGAAATTCGTCGACACGCTCATCATCATCCCGAACCAGAACCTCTTCCGCGTCGCCAATGAGCGGACCACTTTCGCCGACGCCTTCAAGATGGCGGACGACGTGCTGCATTCGGGCGTCCGTGGCGTCACCGACCTCATGGTGATGCCCGGCCTCATCAATCTCGACTTCGCCGATATCCGCGCCGTCATGGGCGAGATGGGCAAGGCGATGATGGGCACGGGCGAAGCCGAGGGCGATCGCCGCGCCATCGACGCCGCCGAGGCGGCAATTTCCAATCCGCTCCTCGAAGACGTTTCGATGAAAGGGGCACGCGGCGTCCTCATCAACATCACGGGCGGCGCCGACATGACGCTCTTCGAGGTCGACGAGGCGGCCAACCGCATCCGCGAGGAGGTCGATCCCGAGGCCAACATCATCTTCGGCTCGACCTTCGACGAAAAGCTCGCCGGGCGGATGCGCATTTCCGTGGTCGCGACCGGGATCGATGCAGCGAGCGCGGCGCAGCCGCGGCCGATCGTCAGCCTGGTGAGCGACCGCGACCGCGAGCCCGCCTCGCTTGCGCTTGCCGGCGCGGCGCCGGCCGCCCCCGTGCCGGCAGCATCGCCGGCCGCTGAACCGGCGCCCGAGCCCATCCCGGCGGCAGCTCAGGCGGCGGAGAGCGCGGCGGTCCGCGAGGGCGCCTTCGTCGCGCCGCGCGCCGTCGAGCCGACGCTTGCCCGGCCCGCCGTACCGGCGCCCGCAGTTGCCCCGGATCCTTACGCCGTCGCCGCCATGGAGAATGGGGGGCGCCCCGCTGCCCCGGCGAAGAAGGTGCGCGGCCCCAGCCTCTTCGAGCGCGTCACGGGCGTCGGGCGTTCGCGCGCCCATGCCGAGCCGCCGCGCCCCGCGACCGCGCCATCGGCGCCGCAACCGCGCCTGACGGCCCTCGATCCGAGCGAGCGGCTCGTCGCCGCGCGCAACGAGGAGGATCTCCTCGACATCCCGGCCTTCCTGCGCCGCCAGGCAAACTGAAAGAGCGCGCATACCGCACGGACGGCGGGAGAATCGGCGATCCCGGTTCTCCCGCCAATGGCGCTCCCGCAAAGGCGCGACACGCGCGCGCAACCGAGGCGGTCGTTATTAACCTGTTATAAACACACTGCTTTTCGCGCGCAGACCTTGTAACAAACTGTAATAAAGAGTGATTTGTTCCGCGTTCAGGTTGTTGCTATCCCTCTGCCGCCGAGAACGGCCTTAACCTTAACGTCCGTCATTCGGATCGAGGTTCGAGAATGGGTATCGTGCAGCAGCGCACCATCAAGAATGCGATCCACTGCCGCGGCGTCGGCCTTCATTCCGGAATCAAGACCTCGTTGACCCTTCGACCGGCGGCACCGGACACCGGCATCGTCTTCCAGCGCATCGACCCTGCCGGCGGCGGCGCCTTGATCGCGGCGGATTGGCGGAACGTCGTCGAGTCCTCCTTGTGCACGACACTCGGCAACGGCGAGGGAATTTCGGTCGGCACCGTCGAGCATCTGATGGCCGCCCTCGCCGGCGCCGAGATCGACAACATCGTCGTCGAGATCGACGGGCCCGAGATTCCGATCATGGACGGGAGTGCCGCGCCCTTCCTCTTCCTCATCGAATGCGCGGGACTGGCCGAGCAGGATGCGGCGCGCCGCGCCATCAAGCTGCTGAAGCCCGTCACCGTCGGAGACGGCACGCGCTCGGCGGGATTGCTGCCCGATCACGGCTTTTCGATGAGCTTCGAGATCGATTTTCCCAGCAAGGCCGTAAGCCGGCAGGACATCAGCCTCGCCCTCGACAGCGAGAGCTTCAAGGCGGAGCTGGCGCGGGCGCGGACCTTCGGCTTCCTGCAAGACCTGGACCGCATGCGGGCGGCGGGGCTGGCGCGCGGCGGCTCGCTCGACAACGCTGTCGTCATCAGCGGCGATGCTATTCTCAACGAAGGCGGGCTGCGCTACGCCGATGAATTCGTTCGGCACAAGCTGCTCGACGCGCTCGGCGATCTCTATCTCGCTGGTTGCCCGATCATCGGCCATTTCTACGGGATGCGATCGGGCCACAGCCTGAACCGCAAGCTGCTCGAGGCGCTCTTCGCCGACCCCACCGCCTGGTGTTTCACGACGCTGATGCGCGGCGCCGCGATCACCGAAGAGGCTTGGCGGGAGCCGGTGCGAGTGCGGGCATAGCCGCTTCGCCCGCAGCTCGCGGGCCAGTTCCGCGGCTTTTCCTCGCTGGAGACGTCTCCGACGTGGTACCATTGCGCGCCGCCGGGCGGGCTGCGGGCGGCGAGGTTGCGTCACGCGCAGGGGATCATGCTGAAGACCTTCTCTTTGCCGCGGATCGTCGTGGTCGTCGGGCTCGCGCTGCTCGCCTGCGCGTGCAGCAGCGCCTCCAAGGACGCCGCCGACAAGCCGGTCGAGCAGCTCTACAACACCGCGATGGACAAATTCACCGATGGCGACTATCGCGGGGCCGCCACCGCCTTCGACGAGGTCGACCGCCAGCACCCCTATTCGGTCTGGGCCACCAAGGCGCAGATCATGGGCGCCTATTCGCTTTACGAAGCGCAGAAATACGATGAGGCGGTCGTCGCGCTCGACCGCTTCATCCAGCTCCATCCCGGCAACCGCGACACCGCCTATGCCTATTACCTCAAGGCGCTCTGCTACTATGTCCAGATCGTCGATGTCGGCCGCGACCAGAAGACGACCGATCAGGCGCTCAAGGCGCTCGACGAGGTCATCCGGCGCTTCCCCGAGAGCCGCTACGCGCGCGATGCGCGGCTGAAGCTCGACCTCACCCGCGACCACCTCGCCGGGAAAGAGATGGAGATCGGGCGCTGGTACGAGAAGCGGGGCCAGTACCTCGCGGCTATCAACCGCTTTCGCCGCGTCGTCGACAAATATCAGACGACCACCCATGTCCCGGAAGCATTGCACCGCCTGACCGAGTGCTATCTCGCGCTCGGCATCGTCGACGAGGCGCGCAGCACCGCCGCCGTGCTCGGTCATAACTATCCCGGCAGCGAGTGGTACCAGGACAGCTACGCGCTGCTGACCGGCGTCCCCGCCAATTCGGGCCCGGACCAGCAGCCGCGGAAGGGCTGGGTGGCGCGGATCATCGGATCCTTGTTCTGACGCTTCGCCGCCCCATGCCGACGGCCGGCTCGCCGCGCATCCCATGCTGTCAGGCCTGACGATCCGAGATTTCGTGCTCATCGAACGGCTGGAGCTCGCCTTTCACCCCGGCCTCTGCGTGCTGACCGGCGAGACCGGCGCTGGAAAATCGATCTTGCTCGATGCCCTCGGCCTCGCTCTCGGCATGCGCGCGGAGAGCGGAATGGTGCGGCCGGGTGCGGCGCAGGCAGCGGTCGCCGCCGAATTCGCCCTTCCCGCCGATCATCCGTCCCGCGCTCTTCTCGCCGAGCACGGGCTTGCCGCCGACGACGGCGAGGAGGGCAGGCTGGTGCTGCGCCGCGTGCTCTCCGCCGATGGCCGCAGCCGCGCCTTCATCAACGATGCGCCGGCGAGCGTCGGGCTCCTGCGCGAGCTCGGCGACAGCCTCGTCGAGATTCAGGGTCAGTTCGAGCAGCGCGGCCTCGCCGATCCGGCGACCCAGCGCGCCTTGCTCGATGCCTATGGCGGCTATGAACCCGCCATCGCGGCGCAGACAACCGCCTGGCGGGTCTGGCGCGAGGCCGCGAGCCGGCACGGCGAGGCATCGGCGGCCCTCGACCGAGCGCGCGCCGAGGAGGATGCGCTGCGCCATGCCGCCGCCGAGCTCGACGCTGTCGAACCGCGCCCCGGCGAAGAAGCGCTCCTCGCCGAGCGGCGGCAAGTTCTCGTCCATCGCGAGAAGCTGATGGGCGCCGTCAACGCCGCCTTGGCCGAGCTCAGCGGCGAGCGCGGCGCCGAGCGGGCCCTGGGCGCCGCTGCCCGCCTCGTCGAGCGCGCGAGAGAGAAGGCGGGCGGGCGCCTCGATGCTGCCGCCGCCGCCCTCGAACGCGCCACTGTTGAAGCCGGCGAAGCCCGGGCGCAGCTCGAAGCCGTGCTGCGCGATGACGAACCCGCAGGCGGGTTGGAGGCGATCGAGGAGCGCCTCTTTACCTTGCGCGCGCTCGCCCGCAAGCACGGCGTCGCCGTCGACGAACTCGCGGCTCTGCGGTCGGAGATCGCGGCGCGGCTCGCCACCATCGAGGACGGCGGCGCCGAAGCAAAACGCTTGCTGCGCGCGGCGGAAGAGGCACGCGCCGACTATGCCGCCGCGGCGCAGCGTGTCTCCAAATTGCGGCGCAACGCAGCGCGCGCCCTCGATCGCGCCATTGCCGCGGAACTGGCGCCGCTCCGGCTCGACAAGGCGCGCTTCCGCACCATCGTCGAAGCCCTCCCCGAGGAGGAATGGGGCGAGCACGGCCAGGACCGCGTCCGTTTCGAGGTCGCGACCAACCCCGGCGCGCCCATGGGACCGCTGGCGCGCATCGCCTCCGGGGGCGAGCTGTCGCGCCTGATGCTCGCGCTCAAAGTCGTGCTGGCGCGCGGCTCGCCGGCGACGACCCTTGTCTTCGACGAGGTCGACAGCGGCATCGGCGGCGCCGTCGCCGCGGCGGTCGGCGAGCGCCTGCAGCGGCTCGGCGAGAATCTTCAGGTGCTGGTCGTCACGCATTCCCCGCAAGTCGCCGCCAAGGGCACCCACCACTGGCGCGTCGCCAAGGAGCACGGCAACGGCCGCGCCTTGACCCGCGTCGAGGAGCTGAGCACCGTCGAGCGGCGGGAGGAGATCGCGCGGATGCTCTCGGGTGCCGCCGTCACCGCCGAGGCGCGGGCTGCGGCCGAGAGCCTCATTCTCGGAACCGGAGCCCCGAGATGACGGCCGAAGCTTCGCCGACGCCCTCCCATTCCGTGCCGGTCGAAAGCCTGACGCCAGAGGAAGCGGCAGCGGAGCTCGAGCATCTCGCCGCGACCATTGCGTATCACGACCGGCTCTACTACGGCGAAGACGCGCCCGAGATCACCGATGCCGCCTACGACGCGCTCGTCCGCCGCAACCGCGCCATCGAGGCCCGCTTCCCCGAGCTCATCCGCGCCGACAGCCCCTCGCGCCGCGTCGGCGCGGCGCCGACCACCGGTTTTCGAAAGGTGCGTCATCTCCGGCCGATGCTGTCGCTGGAGAACGCCTTCGCGGACGAGGATGTGCGCGATTTCTTCGCCGGGGTGCGCAACTTCATCAAGGAGCTGCGCGATGACCCCTCGATCCCGGTCGAGGTGACGGCGGAGCCGAAGATCGATGGTCTGTCGATCTCGCTGCTCTATGAGAAGGGCGCGTTCCGGCGCGGCGCCACGCGGGGCGACGGCGCGGAGGGCGAGGACGTGACCGAGAATCTGCGGACGATCGGCTCTCTTCCGCAGACGCTGCGCGGCGCCGCCCCCGACATCCTCGAAGTGCGCGGCGAAGTCTATATCGAGAAGGCGGAGTTCCTTCGCTTCAACGAGGCGCGTGCCGCCCGCGGCGAGGCGCTTTTCGCCAATCCGCGCAATTTTGCCGCCGGCTCGCTGCGCCAGCTCGATCCGACCGTGACGGCGCAGCGGCCGTTGCGGCTCTTCTGCTATGCCCTGGGCGAGGTCAGCGAGGAAGTGGCGGCGACGCATTGGGACTTCCTCGAGCGCTTGCGCCAATGGGGTTTCCCGGTCAATCCGAAGTCGCGCCTTTGTCCGACGATCGAGGCCGCCCTCGCCTTTCACCGCGAGATCGGCGAGGAGCGTGCAGAGCTCCCCTACGACATCGACGGCGTCGTCTACAAGATCAACCGCTTCGATTGGCAGGCGCGGCTCGGCATGGTGAGCCGGGCGCCGCGCTGGGCGCTGGCCCACAAATTTCCCGCCGAGCAGGCTGTGACGGTGCTGAAATCGATCGAGATCTCCGTCGGGCGTACCGGTGTCCTCACCCCCTGGGCCAATCTCGAGCCGGTCAATGTCGGCGGCGTCATCGTCGCGCGCGCGACGCTGCATAACGAGGACGAGATCGCGCGCAAGGACTTCCGCGACGGCGACACCGTCGTCATCCAACGCGCCGGCGACGTCATCCCGCAAGTCGTCTCGGTGGTGGCCGAGAGGCGGCCCGCCGCGGCGGCGCCCTTTTCGATGCGTGCGAAGCTGACGCCGCCGGGGGCGACGGAGCCGCAGTGCCCGATCTGCCGCAGCCTCGCCATCCGCGAGCCGGGCGAAGCCGCGTGGCGCTGCACCGGCGGCCTCGTCTGCCCGGCACAGGCGGTCGAGCGCCTCATCCATTTCTGCTCGCGCCTTGCCTTCGATATCGACGGGCTCGGCGAGAAGAACATCCTCGCCTTCTGGAGCGACGGTCTGGTCAAGACGCCGGCGGACATCTTCCGCCTCCATCAGCGCGACGCCGAGATCCGCGCGCGCGAGGGCTGGGGCGAGGTGTCGACGCGCAAGCTCCTGCAGGCGATCGACCGGCGCCGCACGATCTCGCTCGACCGCCTCATCTACGCGCTCGGCATCCGCCAGGTCGGCGAGGCGACGGCGAAGCTGCTGGCCCGTCATTACGGCACCTTCGAGACCTGGCGCGGACAGATGCTGTCAGCAACCGAAAGCGAGGAGAGCGAGGCCTACCGCGAGCTCACCAACATCAGCCAGATCGGCCCCAGCGTCGCCGGCGACATCCTCGCCTTCTTCCGCGAGGAGCACAATCGCGAGGCGCTCGACGATCTGCGCCGCGAGCTGCGCGAGATCACGCCGGTCCTGATGCCGAGCGCGGCCGCTTCACCGCTTGCCGGCAAGACGATCGTCTTTACGGGCACGCTCGACAAGATGACGCGCGCCGAGGCGAAGGCGCGCGCCGAGGCGCTCGGGGCCAGTGTCGCCGGATCGGTCTCGGCGAAGACGAGCTATCTCGTCATCGGCGCCGATGCCGGCAGCAAGGCCGAGAAGGCGAAGGCGCTCGGCGTCGCGACTCTGACCGAGGCCGAGTTTCTGGCGATGATCGCCGGCGGACAGGGTCAGGCGTAGCAGCGGCCTCACGCCGCCTTGCGGCTGCGGACCTTGCCGCGCTCGATATGCGGCCAGGGATCGGCCATGGGACCACACGGCACCTCGATGAGCGCCGGCGCATCGGCGGCGATGGCCCGGCGCAGCGCGGCTTCGAGCTCCGCCGGGCTGCGCGCGCGCTGTCCTGCGACACCGAAGGAGTCGGCGAGCTTCAGCCAGTCGGGATTGACGAGGTCGGTGGCGATGACGCGGTTGCCGTAGAGCTCCTGCTGCATCCGCCGGACGTTGCCATAGGCACCGTCGCTGAAGACCACGGCGATGACGCCAATCTTGTGGCGCACCGCCGTCGACAGCTCCTGCAGCGTATAGCCGAAGCCGCCATCGCCATTGACCGAGACGACCGGGACCTCGGGACGCGCCACCTTCACGCCCAGCGCCGTCGCGAGGCCCCAGCCCAGCGTCCCCTGGTAGCCGCTCGAGATGAAAGTGCGGGGCCCATAGACCGGCATGGCGATGCGGCTGACGTATCCGACCTGCGTCAGCTCATCGAGGAAGATCCCCTCCTCGGGTAGCGCCGCGCGGATCGCCTCCAGATACTGGATCTGCGGCTGCAAGGCCGCGAGTTCGTCCGCGACCTTCGCCTTCAGCGCCCCCATCTCGTCCGCGCGCGATTGCGGCCGGGAACCCACCCGCTCCAGCGCATCGATGAGGCGCTGGAGAACGGTCTTGGCGCGGCCGACGATCGGGATGGCCGGTGTCGGAGTGCGCTCCATCTCCTCCGCATCGATGTCGATCTGGATCACCTTGAGATCGTCATCGACGCCCCAATTGAGCTGGCGCGCCTGCGCCCTTGCGCCGACCGACAGCAGCACGTCGCATTTCTTCCAGAAGTGATGCGCAGCGGGCAGCGTCAGGCTGAGGTGGTGGCGGCTGTCGAGGACGCCGCGGCCCATGCGGTAGGCGAAGACCGGCGCTTCGAGCCGCTCGGCCAGCAGCTTCACCTCGGCCGCGGCATCCTGCGCGCCGCCGCCGACCAGGATGAGCGGATTGCGCGCCTCGGCGAGAAGGCGCGCGGCGCGTCCCAGCGCATCCTCGTCGAGCGCCGGATCATCGAGATAAAGGCGAGGCGCCGGCTTCTCCGGGCCAACGGGGGCGGTGAGAATATCGGGCGGAATTTCGAGGCCGACCGGGCGCGGGCGGCCGGAGGCGAGGCGCTCGAAGGCTTCGTTCACCTTCTGCGCCCCCTCCTCCGGGGCACTGACGCGATCCGCCCATTTCGTCAAGGTCCGCAGAATCTCGAGCTGCTTCGGAATCTCGTGCAGCATGCCGATGCCGCGGTCGATGAGCCGTGACGCGATCTGTCCGGTGAGGCAGAAGACCGGCGCGTTGGTGCTGAAAGCGGTGGCGAGGGCCGTGGCGGTGTTGAGAAAGCCGGGGCCGGGCACGACGCTGTAGACGGCTGGCTTGCCCGTCGCCAAGGCGGCGCCGAGGGCCATGTAGCCGGCCGCCTGCTCGTGTCGCACATGGACCGCCCTGATCGCGTCGCCGGCATCGAAGAGCGCGTTGAAGAACCCGTCGTTCTGCACCCCGGGCAGGCAGAAGATCGTGCGCGTGCCATGCGCGACCAGCGCCTCGACCACCTGCTCGGCGCAGGTCTTCTGCAATGAGCTTGCAACGTTCATGCGCGGAGACTCCAGGGACGATGTCGCGCCCCCAGTCTAACCGCGCCGCCGCGTCAAAGGGAATGCGGTGTCGGAAAAATTACAACTTCTCGGCTCAGGCCGCCTTTATTTCTGCGAGGAAGCGATCGACCTCGACGCGCAGCGCCTCGGAATCGCGCGTCAGCCGCGCGGTCGCGGCGAGGACGTCCTCGGCCGCCTTGCCGGCGGCGCCGGCGACGGTGGAGAGGTCGGCCGCATGGCCCGAAACCTCGCGTGTGCCGTTCGCCGCCTCGTGAATGTTGCGGGCGATCTCCTCGGTCGTCGCCCCCTGCTGCTCGACGGCGCCGGCAATCGCGGTGGCGATCTCGGCCATGCGGTCGATGATCTGCCCGATGCCCGTGATCGTCCCGACCGCCTGCTGCGTCGAACCTTGAATGGCGGCGACTTGCCGCGTGATCCCTTCGGTCGCCTTCGCCGTCTGGTTCGCGAGGCTCTTCACCTCCGAGGCGACGACCGCGAAGCCCTTGCCGGCTTCGCCGGCGCGGGCCGCCTCGATCGTCGCGTTGAGGGCGAGGAGGTTCGTCTGGCCGGCAATCGAGTTGATGAGGCCGACGACTTCGCCGATGCGCTGTGCCGCCTGCGCCAGCTCGCCGACGGTGGCGTGGCTGCGAGACACCTGCTCGACAGCCTCCCGGGCGATCCGCGCCGATTCCGCGACCTGGTTGCCGATCTCGGCAATCGATTGCGACAATTCCGTCGTCGCCGCCGCGACGGTCTGCACGTTGCTCGCCGCCTGGCCTGATGCGGTCGCGACGGCTCTCGTCTGCGCCGTCGCCTGCTGCGCCGCTTCCGACATCCGCTCGGCCGTGCCCTGCATCTCGGCGGTGCCGGCCGACACGGCAGCGAGCGCCTCGGCGGCGCTCGCATCGAAGGCCTGCGTCAGCGCCTCGATCGCAGCGGCGCGATGCTGCTTCGCCTCCTGCTCGGCCGCCTGCTGCGCCGCCAGCGCGTTGGCGCGGATGATGCCGTCGCGGAAGACGGCAAGCGACGCCGCCATCCGGCCGATCTCGTCCTTGCGCCGCGCCGTGGCGGAGACTTCGGCCGCGAGGTCGCCCGCGGCGAGCCGTGTCATCACATCCGACAGCCCGACAATCCGCGCGACGAGGTTGCGGCCGATATAGAGCCAGACGAAGAGGATGGCGCCGAGCACGCTGACGATGGCGATGGCAAGCATGACGAGGCGGCCGGTCGCGACCGCGGCGTCCGAGCGGTCCGTCGCCGCCAGCGTCTTCGCCGCCACCGCTTCGACGCGTCGGCCCACCTCCTTCGTCAGCTCGGCGGCGATGCCGTCGGCGGCGGCAAGGATCTTGCGGCCCGATTCCTGCGCGGCCAATTCCTGGCGGTGGATCTCGAAGATGGTCTGCCCGCCATTGCCATGCTCCATGAAGTCGTCGACGGCATCGCCGAGCTGGAGGTCGGGATCGGATGCGGTCACCACCTTCAGCTTGTCGGTGATGCGCGCGGCGATGGCGGCGAACTCCTTTTCGAGGGCGGCGATCGCCGGCTCGTCGGGCGCGCCGCCGCCCCGCTCCATCACGCCCGCCGCGAGGTTGATCGCCGCGATGAGATCGGCCAAGCCCTGCTCCTGCGGAATGAGTTGCGCCGTCAACTTCGTCAGGGATTGGGGCGCCGCGGCCGGGTCGGCACCGGCGGCGCCAGCCGCCGCGATCTCGTGCTGCACCGCCTGCAAACCCGGGCGGAGCTTCTCGAGAAGGGCCTTGTGCGCCTGCGCGGCGGCGGCGGTGAATTGGAGGAGAGCGGCATGGAGCTGGTGGCGCTGATCCACCGTCGAATCGAGCGCCGTCAGCTTCGCCTTCAGCAAGCCGACTTGCGAGCCGATCTGGGCGAGATTGTCCTGATCGCCGCCGAAGGCGGCGAGCTCGTCGAGGCGCTTGGTGAGGCTCGCCTGGGCCGTCGCCAGGGTCTTGAGCTGTTGCGCGCGCTCCTCCGGCGTCTGCGCCGCGAGGAGGCCGGGCGCGATTGCCGTCAGGGCGCGGCTGTTCGAGGCGAGATCGAGGGTGGCGATGACTTCGGGAATGTTGCGCTCGGCGACGCCGCGCAGCAATTCGCCGATCTGGGCGAGGAGAAGCGAGGCGGCGATACCAGCGACGACCGTGGTGCCGGCCACCGCTCCGAAAGCGAGGAAGAGGCGCGCGCGGATGCCGCCGCGGCGGAGCCTCAGCCTGCTCAGCCAGCGCACGCCGTCGCGCCAATCGAAGCCGGCGGCGACACGGCGAATCCGCCCCAGAGCCATCTCCTCACCCCCCTGCGGCACCCCCCCGGCGACCGCGGTCGCCCGGGCCAGTCTAGGAAGGGGTGCTTAAGCGACGATGAAAACCGGGCTCGGCGCGCGCTCAGGCCGCCGCCCGCCGGCGGATCCAGCCATTCACCGTGAACCGGCTGTCCGCGAAGCGTCCGGAGGCGCAGCGCACCGGCAGCACCTCGTGATGGCAATGGCTCGGGAAGAAGAGGATGCTGTTGTTGCGCGGCGCGATGTCGGCGGCGTGCTCGCCGCAATGATAGGCGCCGTCCTTGATGCGGCTGTGGTAGAGGCGGAACTCGCCCCCCGAGAAGCCCTGCGGCTCGGCGAAGAAGTAATAGACGTAGGAGAGGGCGCGCGTCAGCGTCTCCGGCGAGCCATTGTCGTTATGCAGCTTGAAATAGTGCCCGTCATTATGCGCCGTCATCTGGCACTCGATCTCGGCAATCGGAAATGCCGGAAGGGCGAAGCGCTGCATCAATTGCGGCGCAAGCGCCGCCACTTTCTCGCGGAAGAGGGCGGAGAAGGCCGGAAACTCGAAGAGGACGCGCGAGCGGCGGTAATCATCATCGCCCGTCGTGACCGACGAGGTGGTGAAGCGCGCTTCGGCGTCGATGGCAAAGCGCACAAGCTCGGCATGGCGCTCGGGATCGAGGAAATTCTCGATCAGGACATAAGGTGACGCTTGCTGGCCCTGCGCCGCCTCCGCAGCGCCGGAGCGGTCGCGGAAGGCGAGCGGCGGGTCGACGACGATGCCGACGAGATCGCGTCCGGAGAAGATGAGCGAGCGCTGCCCCTGCCCTTCATTGACGCGCAGATGATAGGGACGCGGCACCCGCGCTCCGCCATCGGCCTTGTCCTCGATCGAGGCAAGAAGCGAGCGCAGCAGCGGATCGTCCTTGTCGAGGCGCAGATTGCGGCTGTGCCCGCCTTGAAGCAGGAGGGTGACGTTGATCTCGGAGACCGCCTCGCTCATCGTCGATCCTTTCGCTGGCAATGGCGGCGCGATGCTGCGTCGGCATGGTTAATGCGGTCTTGGCGGGGCATATCGACGCGAAAGATTGTTGCTGAGCAACAATACATCGGTGCTGAGCCAAATCCACCAGCCACAGCGCGATTTCCCCCTCCAAGTATATGATATTGCGTGATAGACGCCCGTGATGCCGCGCTTGAGGATCGAGAAATAACCCTCAACCGTGTTGGTGTGCCAGAAGTGGGCGCGGACGTACTCTTCGGCGCTATGGTTGACAGTGTCGTGGCCTGAGAACTCCTTGCCCGTCTTGCGATACTGCGGCGCCTCGTCGGTCATGAGATAGGAGGGTTCATGGCGGAAGCCCGCTAAGGAGAGGCGTAAGCCGCGACCGGCCGCGTCGCCTCGGCCAGCCAGGCGGCCGTGGCGGCGTCGAGCTGTGGCGCCACGATCTCGCGGACGCGGGCATGATAGGCGTCGAGCCAGGCGATTTCGGACGTCGTCATCAGCGCCGGCTCGACGAGGGCGAGGTCGATGGGGGCCAGGGTCAGCGTCTCGAAGGCAAGCATCTCGCGCTCGGCCTGCGGCAGGTCGGTGCAGGGCACAACGACGACGAGGTTCTCGATGCGGATGCCATAGGCCCCGGTCTTGTAGTAGCCGGGCTCGTTCGAGACGATCATGCCGGGCAGCAGCGCTTGCGTATTGGGCACCTTCGAGATGCGTTGCGGTCCCTCATGGACGGCGAGGTAGCTGCCGACGCCATGGCCGGTGCCGTGGTCGAAATCGAGCCCGGCCTGCCAGAGCGCGTGGCGCGCCAGCACGTCGAGCTGCGAGCCGGTGGTGCCGGCGGGAAAGCGCGTCGTCGCGAGGGCGATGTGGCCCTTGAGGACGCGGGTGAAGCGATCCTTCATCTCGGCCGAGGGAGCGCCGATCGCGATCGTCCGCGTCACATCGGTCGTGCCGTCGAGATATTGCGCGCCCGAATCGAGAAGGTAGAGCTCGCCCGGCGCGAGGGTGCGCTCCGTGGCCGGTGTCGCGCGGTAATGGACGATGGCGCCGTTCGAGCCCGCACCCGAAATGGTCGAGAAGCTGAGGTCGCGGAAATGCTCGCCCTCGCGCCGGATCGCTTCGAGCCGGTCGGAGGCCGCGATCTCGCGGAGCCGCCCCGAGGGCGCCTCCTTGGCGAGCCAGGCGAGGAACCGCGTCAACGCCGCGCCGTCGCGGCGGTGGGCAGCGCGCGTTCCGGCGAGCTCGACTTCGTTCTTCCGCGCCTTCGGCAATTGGCAGGGATCGGCGGCGCGGTGGATCACGGCGCCGGCGCTCGCCAGCCGATCGAAGACCCAGGAAGCGGCGGAAGCGGGATCGGCCTGGACGCGCTTCTTCTCCTGGCCGAGGCGCTCCAAGGCGGCGCCGAAGGCGGCGGGCGGCTGCACGGCAACGGCGTTGCCGAGATGCGCCTCGAGGCCGGGAACGAGCTTGCGACGGTCGATGAAGAGCTCGACCGCGCCGTCACGCGCGACAATCGCGAAGGAAAGCGGCAGCGGCGTCCGCGCCACGTCGCCGCCGCGGATATTGAGCAGCCAGGCGATCGAGTCGGGCGCGGTCAGGATGGCCGCGTCGACGCCCTCGGCGGCGAGCCGCTCGGCAATCTCCCGGCGCTTCTCCTCCGCCGGCTTGCCGGCAAAGCGCAGATCGTGAGCGACGACCGGCGCGAGGGGCGGCGGCGGCTGGTCCTGCCAGACCGCGTCGACCGGGTTGCCATCGACCGCAGCGAGCCGCGCGCCCGCTTTCGCCACGGCCGCGGCGTAGCGCTCGATTTCACCCGGCACATGCAGCCACGGATCGTAGCCGAGCGTCTCGCCCGCTTTGAGATGCTGCGCCAGCCACGCGGTCGCCGGCTCCTCCGTCACATGCCGGTATTCATAAAGCTGGCCTTCGACCTCGGCACGCACCTGGAGCGTGTAGCGGCCGTCGACGAAGATGGCGGCGCGGTCGGCGAGGACGATGGCGAGCCCCGCCGAGCCGGTGAAGCCCGTCAGCCAAGAAAGGCGCTGGGCGCAGAGCGGCACGTATTCGCCCTGATGCTCGTCGGCGCGCGGCACGATAAAGCCGGCAAGACCCCGCTTCGCCAACTCGGTGCGCAGACGCGCGAGGCGTTCGGCGGGCTTCGGGCGCGGCGGCGCGGCCCGGCGCTGCCGTTCCGCGAGGCGCCGGGCGAAAGCCTCGAGCTGCACCTCCAGCTCGGGCGACACCTGCGGCGCCGCAAGACGCGTCCATTCCCTGTTTGCCGGTGCCGCCAGCACCCCTTCCACCAGCGCCTCGAGGCCGCCGATATCGTAGGGCGAGCCGGATTGGGCCAGGAGGCGCGCCAGCGCCGCATCGCCCTGATAGTCCGCCCCGGCCACCGCCTTCGCCTCGCTCATGATCGATGTCCCTCTGCGTCGCCCGGCGAAAGCTAGGCGCGACCGCCGCCCGACACAATAGGGCGCGCCGCGCCGGCCCCACGATGCCATGCATGAGGTGAAATGCTGCGATGCAAAATGCGCCCTGGAGTCTCGTCGGGCCGCGCTTACCTGTTGTGCAACGCACAATCGATGCGCGAACCTTTCATTGGAGATGTGCCATGATGGCTCTCAAAACCACCTTCCGGACCGTTGCCGAGCGTTTGCGGACCTGGCGCGAGCAGCACCGCGCCTATGCCGAGCTGAGCGCGCTCGACGATCATGCCCTCGCCGATCTCGGCCTCAGCCGCGCCGACATCCCCTTCGTCGTCTTCTGCAAGGCGCGCCAGGAGGCGGGCGAGCCGGCGCTGCGGATTGCGGCCAACAGCAACGACGCCCGGCGCGCGGCCTGATCGCCGGCCCTAAACTCTTCGTGAAGCGACCGCGCGCCGGCGTTCGGACCGGACGGCGCAGGGCGGCGTAATCTCGACCGGAGCTCCGGCCGGGGGGCGCCTGCTCCGCCCGTTCGGACCACTCCCGCGTTAGCCCGGGCCGGTTCGTTCGACGGCTCGGCCCCATCGAGCCGCAGTGCTCCTCTCCTCGCCTATTCCATGCGCCGGAGGAATTGCTGCACTGCAACAATTTCTCCTCGAAGGCGCAACGGAACCTCTTATCTCCTGCGGCGCGCGGTTCAGCGCGGGAATGCAGCGACGAGAAAGGATCAGCACATGTCGCCCGATTTCGCCCAACGCTCGGCGGCACGGCTCCCGGAGAGCCCAGCCAGCCTCGTTCCCGGCCTTGGCGCCGTCCTCGATCTTCTGGACCGCTTCGTCCTGAAGCCGCTCCGCGATGCCCGTGAAACGCGGCGCGCCTATATCGAGCTGATGGCGCTCGATGACCGGCAGCTCGCGGATATCGGGCTGCGCCGCAGCGAGATCGAACAGGCGCTGGCGGCGCCGCAGCTTCGGCTTGAACCGGCGAGCACTGGCCCGCGCTCCGCCGAGCCCGTCAACAGCAACGACCGGCCACGCCGCGCCGCTTAGCGGCATCTTCCCCGACCCAGCACCAGCGTCGTCCAGCCCTCGACGGCGATCCGCCGGCGCAGGACGAGCCCGTGCGCCCGGTGCGCCGCCAGCACGAACGGCACCTGGCGGTCGAGCAATCCCGAGAGGACCGCGACGCCGTCCTCGGCGAGATGGCGCGCCAGCGCTGCTGCCATGCGCGCGAGGGGGCGGGCGAGGATGTTGGCGAGGACGAGATCGAAGGGCCGCCCTTGCCGCACAGCCGGATGCCGATAGCCGTGGCTGCGGTATAGCCTGACCTGCCGCGCGAGGCCGTTGGCGCGCAGATTGGCGCCCGCGACCGCGACGGCGCCGGCATCGATATCGCAAGCCAGCACCGGGCGGTGCCACAGCCGCGCCGCGGCCATGGCGAGGATGCCGGTCCCCGTCCCCATATCGAGCGTGCGGCCGATAGGCCGGCGCCGCGCCAGCTCGATCAGCGCGAGAAGGCAGCCGCGCGTCGTCGCATGCTCGCCGGTGCCGAAGGCCGTCGCCGCATCGATGCGGAGCGCCAGGCTGCCGGCCGGCGGCACCGCGCCGATATGCGAGCCGTAGACGAAAAAGCGGCCGATGCGGAGCGGCGGAAAGCTGAGGCGGTTCTCGCCGAGCCAGTCTCGGGGAGGAAGGCTCTCGACGGTAAGCCCAGCCAGGAGATCATCGTCCGTCGCGCCGAAGGCGACAGCCGCGACCGCGGCCGCCCCGGCAAGGTTCGCGCGATCGGGCTCCGCCTCGGCGAAGGCTTCGACTCGCCAGGCGCCGCCCGGCGCCGTCTCGAAGGCGCTCACCGCATTGGCGCAGGTCTCGAAGGCGGCGGTGACGGCCGCCGCCCCGCGCTCGTCCCTGAGGGTGGCGCACAGCCGCCAGAGCGCCGGCACGGCGGCTTCGATGCTCGGCTTTCGGCTCAAGGGCGATGCGTCCTCGCTCTCGCAAAAGCTGCGGCGGAACGTGCAGGCTCCCGCCGCGTTGGCCGCACGATAAAGGCCCTGGGTCGGAGACCGCAACGGGCGAGGTCAGCGCGGCGGAGAGCGACGGTGGGGCGGTATCCCAATTTCGATTTCCTGCGCCTTGCCGCCGCCGTCTCGGTCATCTTCTCGCATTCCTACCTCATCGCCGAAGGGACGCAGGCGCGCGAACCCTTCGTCATCCTGACCGGTAACCAGACGATCATCGGCCTTGCCGGCGTCTTCATCTTCTTCATCGTCTCGGGCTTCCTCGTGACGCGGAGCTTCGAGACGCGGCCCTCGCCCGGACGCTATCTCGCCGCACGATCGCTGCGCATCTTCCCGGGCCTCATCATCTGCATCCTCATCTGCACCTTTCTGCTCGGACCGGCGATGACGACCCTGCCGCTCCGCGACTATTTCGCCGCGCCCAAGACCTGGCATTTTCTTGCCGACAACCTGCTGCTGAAGAGCAATGACGAGGCGCTGCCCGGCGTCCTCTTCTCGATGACGCCCGCGGGCACTGTCGTGAACGGGACGCTCTGGACCCTGCCGATTGAGTTCCAGTGCTATCTGATGGTGCTGGCGCTCGGCCTCGCGCGGCTGCTGAACGGCCGGATCGCGATGCTGCTGTTCCTCGGCGGTCTTTTGACCAGCACGCTCGACCTCCTCGGCGGCTTCGGCTGGCTGCTTCCCGTCTTCGCGGCCGGAATGGTCCTTCATTATGTGACGGGACGCCACCGCCTATCCGGCGCCCTCGCGCTGGCGGCGTTCCTCGGCCTTGCCGCCACCGTCCGCTTCGGCGGCTTCCTCCAGGCGTTCCCGGTCTTGGGCGGCTACCTCACGATCTATCTCGGCACGCATCCGCGGCTGCGCCTCCCCGACGCCGCACGCTTCGGCGACCTCTCTTATGGGCTCTATATCTACGGCTGGCCCGCCGAGCAATGCGTCGCCTACGCGCTCGGCCCGGCCGCCACCTGGTGGAGCGTCTTCACCCTTGGCCTCGCCCTCTCTTTCGTTCTCGCTTTCCTTTCATGGCACGGCGTCGAGAAGCTGGCCCTGCGCTGGAAACCGGCGGGCATGACGGCGAAGAGCCCCGACCTCCGCGGCGTCGAGCTTCTGGCGCGGCAATCGGCCGGGTGAGGCCCTAACCCGCGAGGCCCGCGAGCGCGCCCTGCTGCGCCCGCATTCCTTGCTCGACCAGCATCTCCTTCCAGTCGTCCTTGTCGCAGTAGAAGGCATCGCGGATCTGCGCCTTGAGGCGCTTGCCCTTGGCGCTGGCGAGGTCGCCGTGATGGTGCAGCCAATTGTCGGCACGCACCGCATCCAGCACCTCATTGAGGCTGAGCGTGCCGTATTCCAGCGCCATGCCGGTGAATTCGATGCCGCGCCGGGCGAAAATCGCCGCGAGGCCCTGGAGGTTGTCCCCTTGGAGCTCGGCCGATGTCGAGGTGCCGAGGGCAGGATTGGTGATCGTGCCGAACCATTGCTCGGCGCGGCGATAGGCCGCCGAACCGCCGGGATGGAGGACGATCTGCTCGCCATGCCCATAGGGGCCGAGGCCGGTGTGGTAGTCGATGAGGCCGACGCGCCGCGCCCCCGTCAGCTGCTCGCCCACGATGCGCTCCAGCGTCTGCCGCGCCCAGACCGGCCGGGCGCCCCCGTAGAAGACGCCGTCCGGGTGACTGTATTGGCCGCCGCTGATGGCTTTTTGCAGCGCGGCCGCGCCGTGCGCCGCCGTGAAGGCGGCAAAGCGTGCCCGCGAGGCAGCGAGGGCGGCGTCGGTCCATTCGGCGGGACAAATGGCGTCCGCGAGCTCGTCATAGGCATCATTGCGCGGCAACGGCTTTGTGTGGTCGACGAAATTCCGGTTGAGATCGACGTTCTCCTCGGTGACTCGCCGGATCCAGGCGAAGCCGTAGGGGTTGATCGCGTGTACGATCAGAACCGCGGTGCCTGCCGGGAGTTGCCGGCCGAAGCCGGCGGCGAGGCTCGCGATCTGAATGCCGGATCCGCAAAAACCCTCGGCGCCATGCGTCGCCGAGAGGGTGATCAGGACGCGCTCGGCCCCCTCGGGGCCCAGTCGCGCCACATCGGTCGCCAGCGCCTCGCCGCCGGGGCCTTTGCTCGGGCTGCGGTATTCCGCGAGCTTCGCCCCGGCCGCGGCGGCTGCGTCGCCAAACTTGCGCCGCGCCTCGGCATAGCTGGTGGAAAAATGCTGCGCTACCGGCATCGCTGCTGCTCCTCTTCTGGTGCCGGCTTGCCGGCCCGCGCGAGCCTCACGCCTTTTCGACGAAGCTGTCCATCACCTTCTTCTCGCCCGCATGCTCGAAGGTGACGGTGAGCTTGTTGTCCTCGACCAATCCGATGATGCCGTAACCGAATTTCTGGTGGAAAACGCGGTCGCCGGGGCTGAAGCCGCCGATACGCCTCAGCTCGGCGCCGCGCACCGGGACGCCGCGGACCTGGCCCTCGGCGGTCGGCGCCGGGCGGCGCTCGGCATAGGGACGCGGCACCGCCCTTTCGCCGAAGGATGTACGAAAGCCGGCGCGCCCGGGGCCGGGCGCGATCGACCACGCGTCGCCGCCGATGCGGTCGTGCACGCGCGGCTGCAGCCCCGGCTCCGCGACGAGCTCGACATGCTCGGGCGGCAGCTCGCCGATGAAGCGCGAGGGGATCGCCGATTGCCAGTTGCCGTGGATGCGGCGATTGGCGGCGTAGGAGACGAGCGCGCGGCGACGGGCGCGGGTCAGTCCGACGTAAGCAAGGCGCCGCTCCTCCTCGAGCCCGGCCTGCCCGTTTTCCTCCATCGAGCGCTGGCTCGGAAACAATCCTTCCTCCCAGCCCGGAAGGAAAACGGTATCGAATTCGAGCCCCTTGGCGCCGTGCAGAGTCATCAGCACGACCATGTCGCCGCCGGACTCGGCCGTCGCCTCCATGACGAGGCTGACATGTTCGAGAAAGCCTGCGAGAGTCTCGAACTCGGCCATCGCCGCGACGAGCTCCTTGAGGTTTTCGAGGCGGCCCGGGGCATCGGCCGATTTGTCCTCCTGCCACATCGCCGTGTAGCCCGATTCATCGAGCACGAGCTGCGCCAATTGCGGATGCGGCAGGTCGAGCCGGCGCCAGCGATCGAGATCGGCGAGGAAGCGCGCCAGCGCGTGTCGCGCCGCCGGCTTCAGCGCATCGCCCGAGGCGAGGCGCTCGGCGGCGGCGGTGAGCGGGACTTTTTCCTCGCGCGCCCGCGCATGCAGCATCTGCAGCGTCGTGCTGCCGATCCCGCGACGGGGCGTGTTGACGATGCGCTCGAAGGCGAGATCGTCGGCCGGTTGGTGGATGAGGCGGAGATAGGCGAGGGCATCGCGGATCTCCTGGCGCTCGTAGAAGCGCGGCCCACCGAGGACGCGATAGGGCAGGCCCAAGGTGATGAAGCGCTCCTCGAATTCCCGCGTCTGGAAGCCGGCGCGCACCAAAATCGCGATCTCCGCCAGGGCCTCGCCGCGGCGCTGCAGCGCTTCGATCTCGTCCCCCACCCAGCGGGCCTCGGCATCGGCGTCCCAGACGCCGCGCAGACGCACCTTCTCCCCCTCATTGGCGGCCGTCCACAATGTCTTGCCGAGGCGCCCGGCGTTGTGGGCGATGAGCGCGCCGGCGGCGGCGAGGATGTGGGGCGTCGAGCGGTAATTCTGCTCCAGGCGGATGATGGTGGCGCCGGGGAAGTCCTTCTCGAAACGCAGGATGTTGCCGATCTCGGCGCCGCGCCAGGAATAGATCGACTGGTCGTCGTCGCCGACGCAGCAGAGGTTGCGGTGGAGCTGCGCCAGGAGCCGAAGCCACAGATACTGCGCGACGTTGGTGTCCTGGTACTCGTCGACGAGGATATAGCGGAAGCGCCGCTGATACTCGCCGAGCACGGCGTGATCCGCGGAGAAAAGCGTCAGGTTGTGCAGCAGGAGATCGCCAAAATCGACGGCGTTCAGGGTCCGGAGGCGCTCCTGATAGGCGGCGTAGAGCGGCAGGAGGCGGCCGTTCGCGAAGTCCCGCGCCTCTGACGGCGGCACCTTCTCGGGGCCAAAGCCGCGGTCCTTCCAGCGCTGGATGATCGCCGCGGCGGCGCGCGCCGGCCAGCGCCGCTCGTCGATGCCGGCAGCATCGAGGAGCTGCTTCAACAGGCGAAGCTGGTCGTCGGTGTCGAGGATGGTGAAGTTCGGCTTGAGGCCGAGCAGCTCGGCGTGGCGGCGCAGGATCCGGGCGGCGATCGCGTGGAAGGTGCCGAGCCAGAGTCCGTCGGCGGCGCCGCCCAGCATCGCCTCGAGGCGCTCCCGCATCTCGCGCGCCGCCTTGTTGGTGAAGGTGACGGCGAGAATCTGGCTCGGAAAGGCGCGGCGGAGCGTGAGGATGTGGGCAAGGCGCGTCGTCAGCACCCGCGTCTTTCCGGTGCCGGCGCCGGCAAGGACGAGCACGGGGCCGTCGACCGCCTCGACGGCGCGGCGCTGCGCCTCGTTGAGGCATGCGAGCAGGTCCGGTCGCGGCGCCGGCGGTGCGGCCTGGAAGAGATCGGGCTGGGACATCTTTGGTCTATATAGCAAGGCAGAGCGGCAGGCGCATCCATGCAGCCAGCCGCAGCAGGCTTCCTCGTATCGGAGAATTCCTCTCCCCCGCGGGGAGCGGAAAGAGACCGCGCGTTTCGCTGCATCGGCGGCCGATTGAAATCGCAGGCGAATCTTTCATCGAAGCGTTTTATTATGGATGTGTCCCGCCGCTCGTTCCCGCATGCAAGCCGCCATCATCATCCTGGTCTTCGTCCTGACCTATATCGGCATGGCCGCCGGTCGCTTGCCGTGGCTGCAGGTCGACCGCACCGGCATCGCGCTCATCGGCATCGTGATGCTGCTCGGCCTCGGCGCGCTGACGCTCGACGACCTCGCGGCCAATATCGACATGCCGACCCTGGTGCTGCTCTTCGCCCTGATGATCATCTCGGCGCAATTCGCGGCGGCCGGTTTCTATGATCTCTGCGCGCGCTGGATCACCGAGCGGCGCGGACCGCCGGTCCTGCTGCTGGCCCTCACCGTCATCGTGTGCGGCGGGCTCGCCGCGGTGCTGGCGAACGATATCCTCGTCTTCGCCCTCATCCCCCTCGTCATCGCCGGCGTGCAGGAGCGCGGGCTCGACCCCCGCCCCTTCGTCATCGCCGCCGCCGCCGCCACCAACGCCGGCTCGGCGGCGACCATCATCGGCAATCCGCAGAACATCCTCATCGGCGAGATCGGCAATCTCGGCTTCTGGACCTTCCTCGTCGCCTGCGGCGTGCCGGCGGTGGTCACGCTCGGCATCGTCTTCCTCGTCATCTGGCTCTTCTGGCGGCGGCGCCTCACCGTGGCGGCGCCGCTTGCCGCGATCGAGGCTCCGCAGATCCCGAAGCATCCGCATGACCGCAACCAGACCATCAAAGGGCTGGTCGCGATCGTGGCGCTTCTCGTCATCTTCATGGTCTCGCAGCAGCACGAAATCGGCGCGCTCGTCATCGCCGGCTTCCTCCTCGCCAACCGCAAATTCACCAGCCGCACGATGATCGCGGCGGTTGATTGGCCCCTGCTCCTGCTCTTTGCCTGCCTTTTCGGCGTGACCGGCGGGCTCGCCGATACCGGCATACCCTGGGCCGGCATTTCGAGCTTGCAGGATTGGGGACTGCTGCCCGATTCGCTGCTGGTGCTGACGCCGCTCACGCTTCTCATGAGCAACACCATCGGCAACGTGCCCTCGGTCATCCTTCTGATGCAGATCTGGCCGAACCCGCCGAAGGGCGCCCTCTATGGGCTCGCGCTCCTCTCGACGCTCGCCGGCAACCTCCTCCTCTTCGGCAGCCTCACCAACCTCATGGTCGTCGAGCGCGCGGCGAGTCTCGGCATCCGCATCAGCGCCCGCGAGCACGCCAAGATCGGCATTCCCGTGACCCTGCTCTCCATGGCCTTCGCCGTGTGCTGGCTCGCTTTCATGGACTGGCTGCCCTGGCTGCCCGAAAGCTGGTAAACAGCCCCCCTTTTTTCTTCGAGGCAACTCCATCCGAGGCATCCCATGCCCAAAATCGAGATTCGCGAAGCCGTGCCGAGCGATGCCGGAGCGCTGCTCGGCCTCATCAAGGACCTTGCCGCCTATGAACGCCAACCCGACGCGGTGGCCGCGACCGAGGCGGATTTGCTGCGCGACGGCTTCGGGACCGAGCGGCGCTTCGAGGCGGTGCTGGCGGCGGTCGATGGCCGCGCCGCGGGGTTTGCCCTCTTCTTTCCCAACTATTCGACCTGGGAGGGTCGCGCCGGCCTCTATCTCGAAGATCTCTTCGTCGCCGAATGGGCGCGGCGGTACGGCGTCGGCCGCCGCCTCATCGCCTGCCTCGCGGCAATCGCCGTGCGGCGCGGCTGGACGCGGCTCGATCTCTCGGTGCTCGATTGGAATCCGGCGCGCGGCTTCTACGAACGGCTCGGCTTCGCCTACCGCCAAGAGTGGCTGCCTTACCGCCTCGACCGGGCGGCGCTCCGCCGCCTCGCGGCCGAGCATGATTGAGCCTCAGGCGGGCACCTTCACCGTGCCCGCGGCCTCCTCCTCCGAGGCGACGCGGTTGCGGCCGGTCTTCTTGGCGAGGTAGAGCGCGGCATCGGCCCGCCCCAGCAGTTCGCTCAAGGGCTCGCCCGGGCGGAAGGCGCCGACGCCGATCGACAGCGTGACCGTGCCGTAATCCTCGCCCGTGCTCTTGCCGACGATGCGGCGGCGCATCATCGTGCCGCGGATCTGCTCGGCGACGCGCTTTGCATCGACGAGGCGCGTATTGGGCAGGATGATCGCGAATTCCTCGCCGCCATAGCGGGCCGTCGTGTCGCGGCCTTTGACGCAATCCGTCAGGGTTCGCGCGACAAGGCGCAGGACCTGGTCGCCGAGCTGATGGCCGTAGCTGTCATTGAAAGTCTTGAAATGGTCGATATCGAGGAAAAGCAGCGAGAGCGGCTCGCCGCTCTCCATGGCCTCGCGCGCGGCGCCGCGCAGGCGTTCGTCGAAGGATTTCCGGTTGGCGATCCCCGTCAGGGCATCGGTCATCGCCTCATGGCGAACGGCTTCGAGATTCTGCCGAAGCTCGAAGATCTCGCCCGATGACTGCGTCAGCTGCGTCTCGAGAGCCGCGTTACGCGCCGCCACGCGCTGGGTCTCCTTGACGAGGCCGCTGACGATGCCGCGCAGCCGTTCGACGCTCTCCGCCTTGCCGATCTCGCTCGTATAGCTGTCGAGCGTCTTGCCATAGGCGCGCGCCTCGCCGCCCGCGACCTCGATCTGCTGGAGGACCTTGGACATGACCTGCTGCAGACGGTCCCCGGTGTGCTGAACCGAGGTGAGCGGCCCGTCGGAGCCGAAGAAGCGCTGGAACAGCTCGTCGTTGCGCTCGGCCGTGAACTCTTGCCGGTTCGAGAGCAGGATCTCGATGGTGCGCGACAGCTCCGGCAGGGTTCCTGCCAGATGCGTGTACCAGAGCATGTAGTTGCTGGGGGTGGGCGGGACGTGGTGACGCATCATCGCCGCCAAAGTGGCCTCGGCGATCGGCTTGGCCCTCGCAAATTCCTCGGCGCTGTCCATGCGACGGCGGCTCATTGCCCTTGGATATGGCGGCTCACCCTAGTGGCGAGATGTTAAAAAACTCTCATGCCGAGGCGGCAGAGCCGATAGGATCGCTGCGCATTTTCCGGGTTTTCTGGGAATCGCGTGAACTTCCGATGACATCTGAGGCGGAGACAATGCCGGCCGGACCTCTCGACCTATACCGAACGCGAGTCGAGCCGCAATGGATCGACTACAACGGCCACATGAACCTCGCCTATTACGTCCTCGTCTTCGACAAGGCGACGGACGCCCTTCTCGACCGGCTCGGCCTCGGCGAGGCCTACCGGCGAGCCAGCGATCACAGCACCTTCGTCCTCGAGGCGCATCTCACCTACGAGCGCGAGGTCAAGGAAGGCGCCGGCCTGCGCGTCACGACGCAGCTCATCGATGCCGACGAAAAGCGCCTGCATTTCTTCCACAGGATGTACGATGCCGGGTCGGGCGACCAGGTCGCGACCAACGAGCTCCTCTCGCTGCATGTGGCGCTCGCGGCACCGCGCGCAGTCCCCTTCCCGCCCGAGGGACAAGCCGCGATCGCGGCCCTGCTGGCGGATCACCGCGACCTGCCGCGGCCTGCGCAGCTCGGCCATGTCATCGGCATTCGGAGGAAGTAACCGGCGGAACGCGCTCGCCTCCGCACCGGCACAGGGCGGCGTATCCCCGTCATGATCGGGCCCTTGCTCGGTTTCCTGGGTCGCCGCGGCACTTCGTTTCTCGCGGCCGGCATCCTCATCGGTCTCGCGCTGCCGCGCCTCGCGGCGCTGCTCCGCCCGTCGCTGGCGCCGCTCGTCTTCCTGCTCGCCACCGCCACCATGATTCGCATCGACTGGCCGCAGGTGGCGGCGCATGTCCGGCAGCCGGTTCGCGTCGTCCTCGTCCTCGCCTGGGGCCTCATCGTCTCGCCCGCCGCGGCGGCCCTGCTCACGGCGTCGCTGCCGCTGCCGCCGGGGCTCGCCCATGCCATCGTCATCTGGTCGGCCTCGCCGGCCCTCATCTCGGCACCCGCCCTCGCCTTTCTTCTCGGCCTCGACGGCTCGCTCGCCCTCATCGCGATGGTCGCGGGATCCTTCCTCATGCCGTTCAGCCTGCCGCCGCTGGTGCTGGGGCTGCTCGGGGTCAGGCTCGACATCGGCATCGCCGCGCTGATGGGGCGCCTCGTTCTCTTCATCGGCGGCGCCGTGCTGCTGGCCGCCTTGTGCCGGCGCCTATTGCGCGGCCGGCTCGCGCGTGTCGCGGACGAGATCAACGGCGTCAACGTCCTGCTGCTCGTTCTCTTCGCGATCGGCATCATGGACGGCGTGCCGCGGATCTGGGCGACGCGCCCGCACGAGCTCGCCCT
Organism: Alphaproteobacteria bacterium; assembly: GCA_021325525.1. Classification (GTDB taxonomy): domain Bacteria; phylum Pseudomonadota; class Alphaproteobacteria; order ATCC43930; family CGMCC-115725; genus URHD0088. The sequence goes on along the minus strand of JAJPHB010000060.1, from coordinate 7,646 downwards.
CTACGTCGCTTCCGCCTTCGCCGCGGCCCTGGGGCAGCAGCTCCTCGGCACCGCCGCCTTCCTGTGGAGCGGCCGCGTTCCGGCGCTCACGGTCGGCATGATCTGCGGCAATCGCAACATGGCATCGGTATGGGCAAGCCTCGGCGCGCTGGCGCCGCCGGAGCTGACGCTGTTCCTCGTCGCGCTGCAACTCCCGATCTACATCCTGCCGATGCTGCTGCGGCCGCTTTACCTGCGAATGGGCGCGAAGCTCGACGGCAGGGCGCGTTGACAGGGCGCATGAGGTATGTATTTTTGCGCGCAAGAATCGGATCGCGACGGCCGCGCCGCGGCCCGGTCCGCTGACGGGAGGAGTTGCCGATGAAATCGCGATTGCTGGTCGCGGCGAGCGCCGCCGCGTTACTGCTTGGGGTTGCGGGCGCGTCCGCCAAGACCTTGGTCTATTGCTCGGAAGGCTCGCCCGAGAATTTCTACCCCGCCATCAACACGACGGGCACCTCCTTCGATGCCTCCTCCCGGCAGATCTTCAGCCGGCTCCTCGAATTCAAGCCCGGCACGACCGAGATCGAGCCCGGCCTTGCCCAGAGCTACGCCGTCTCGGAGGACGGGCTGTCGGTGACCTTCACCTTGCGCAAGGGCGTCAAGTGGCAGACGACCAAATGGTTCAAGCCGACGCGCGACCTCAACGCCGATGACGTCGTCTTCAGCTTCGAGCGCCAGTCGGATCCGAAGAATCCGTGGTTCAAGGTGACGAGCGACAACCATACCTATTACGGCGATATGGGGCTCGACCACCTCATCAAATCGGTCGAGAAGATCGACGACCACACGGTGCGCTTTCATCTGAGCCAGCCGGAGGCGCCCTTCCTCGCCGATATGGGCATGGATTTTGCCTCGATCATCTCCAAGGAATATGCCGACAAGCTGATGAAGGAGGGCAAGCCCGAGCAGTTCGACCAGGAGCCGGTCGGCACGGGTCCCTTCTACCTCGTCCAGTACCAGAAGGACGCGGTCATCCGCTACAAGGCGCATCCGGGCTACTGGAAGGGCAAGCCCAAGATCGACGACCTCGTCTTCGCCATCACTCCGGACGCCGAGGTGCGCTGGCAGAAGACGAAGGCCGGCGAATGCCAGATCATGCCCTATCCGAACCCGGCCGACCTGCCGACGATCCGCAAGGATCCGCACATCAATCTTCTGTCGCAGCCTGGCCTCAATATCGGCTATCTCGCCTTCAACACGACGAAGAAGCCCTTCGACGACAAGCGCGTGCGCCAGGCGATCAACATGGCGATCAACAAGAAGGCGATCATCGACGCCGTCTATCTCGGCACCGGCGTCGCGGCCATCAACCCGATCCCGCCGATCATGTGGGGCTACAACAAGAATGTGAAGGACTACCCCTACGATCCGGAGAAGGCGAAGAAGCTCCTCGCCGAGGCCGGCCTTGCCAACGGTTTCGAGACCGATCTCTGGGCGATGCCGGTGCAGCGGCCCTACAACCCCAATGCGCGGCGCATCGCCGAGCTGATGCAGGCCGACCTCGCCAAGGTCGGCATCAAGGCGAAGATCGTCAGCTATGAATGGGGCGAGTACCGCAAGCGCCTGCAGAATGGCGAGCACCAGATGGCCGAGTTCGGCTGGACCGGCGACAATGGGGATCCGGACAATTTCCTCCACACCCTGCTCGGCTGCGATGGCGCCAAGATCGGCGGCGGCAATGCCGCGAAGTGGTGCTACAAGCCCTTCGACGATCTCGTCGTCGAGGCCGAGCACATCACCGACATGAAGAAGCGGGCCGAGCTCTACGAGAAGGCGCAGGTCATCTTCAAGGAAGAGGCGCCTTGGTTCACGATCGCGCATTCGGTCCAGTACAAGCCGGTGCGCAAGGAAGTCGTAGGCTTCACCTTGAGCCCGCTCGGCTACCACCAATTCGACAACGTCGACATCAAGACCAAATAGCGTAAGGGCGTGACCCGCGGCCGGCCCGGAGCACTCGGCCGGCCGCGGGCGCTCCGCGCTCTGCCGGAGCGATGGCGCCGACGGTTCCGGCTTTAAGCCATGCTGCGTTTCGTTCTGACCCGCGTCAGCCTCATCATCCCGACCTTCATCGGGCTGACGCTTCTGACCTTCATCCTCGTCCGCCTCATCCCGGGCGATCCCATCGAGGCGATGGCCGGCGAGCACGGGCTCGACCCGGCGCGCCACGCCCAGCTTCTCCATGAATACGGCATGGACCGGCCGGTCCTCGTGCAATACGCCTTCTACATCGAGCGCGTCCTCCACGGGGACCTCGGCATCTCGGCGGTGACGCACGCGCCCGTGATCCAGGAGTTCTCGACGCTGTGGCCGGCGACGATCGAGCTGTCGACCTGCGCCATGCTGTTCGCGATCCTGGTCGGCATGCCGGCCGGCATCATCGCCGCGGTCAAGCGCAATTCCATCTTCGACCACGGCGTCATGGCGCTGTCGCTCGGCGGCTATTCGATGCCGATCTTCTGGTGGGGGCTCCTCGCCATCCTCCTCTTCTCGAGCCTTCTCGGCTGGACGCCGGTTTCGGGCCGGATCGACGTCCAATACTACATCGAGCCGACGACCGGCTTCCTCCTCATCGATTCCTGGAATTCCGACGATCCCGGCGCCTTCTGGTCGGCGCTCTCGCATCTCGTCCTGCCGATGATCGTGCTCGGGACCCAGCCGCTCGCCACGATCGCGCGGATGACGCGCTCGGCGATGCTCGAAGTGCTGGGCGAGGACTACATCCGCACGGCGCGGGCCAAGGGCGTGCCGCCGCGCCGGGTCGTCGGCCTCCATGCGCTGCGCAACGCGCTCATCCCGGTCGTCACCGTCATCGGCCTTCAGGTCGGCAGCATCTTTACCGGCGCCATCCTCACCGAGACCATCTTCTCCTGGCCCGGCGTCGGCAAATGGCTGGTCGAAGGCATCTTTCGGCGCGACTATCCGGTGCTGCAGGGCGGCGTCCTTCTCCTCGGCATCATGGTGATGACGGTCAACCTCACCGTCGACCTTCTCTATGGCGTCATCAACCCGCGCATCCGCCATGCGCGGTGAGGGTCGGGGAGAGGGCGAGCCGCAATGACGGCGGACACCACCATCCTCGGCCATCCGGCGAGCGAGGCCGCCGGCGCGCCGCCGCACCCGCTACGCGAGTTCTGGAGCTACTTCAGCGCCAATCCCGGCGCCGTCGCCGGCCTCGCCCTTATCCTCGCCCTCATTCTCCTGGCGCTTTGCGCCGGCATCGTGGCGCCGCACTCGCCCATCGTGACGCATGACGACGCCTTCCTGCGGCCGCCCTTCTGGGAGGAAGGCGGCTCGCTCACCTACCCGCTCGGCACGGATTCGATCGGCCGCGACATGCTCTCGCGCCTCATTTACGGCGCGCGGCTTTCGCTCTTGATCGGCGTCGTCGTCGTCATCCTCGCGCTTGTCGCCGGCATCATTCTCGGCCTCGTCGCCGGCTTCTTCGAGGGCGTCGTCGGCATCGCCATCATGCGCCTCATGGATGTGTTCCTGACCTTGCCGAGCCTGCTCCTCGCCATCGTCATCGTCGCCATTCTGGGACCCGGCCTTGCCAATGCGATGATCGCGGTCGCCATCGTGCAGCTCCCCAATTATGTCCGCCTGACGCGCGCCGCCGTCATCTCCGAGCTGGCCAAGGATTACGTCACCGCCTCGAAGGTGAGCGGCGCCGGCACGCTGCGCCTCATGTTCGCAACGGTGCTGCCGAATTGCCTGGCGCCTCTCATCGTCCAGGCCTCGCTCGGCTTCTCCTCGGCCATCCTCGATGCGGCGGCCCTCGGCTTCCTCGGCCTCGGCGCGCAGCCGCCGCAGCCCGAATGGGGCACCATGCTCGCCGATTCCCGCGAATTGATGCTGCGCGCCTGGTGGGCCGTGACCTTTCCTGGCCTCATGATCCTCGTCACCGTGCTCGCCTTCAACCTCTTGGGCGACGGGCTGCGCGATGCCTTCGATCCCAAGCTGAAGCGATAGCGATGGCGCTCGTCGAAATCGAGGCGCTGTCCGTCGACTTCCCGACCGTCGGCGGCGTCATGCACGCGGTCGATGCGGTCGATCTGCGGATCGAGGAAGGCGAAGTCCTCGGCATCGTCGGCGAATCGGGTTCGGGAAAGAGCGTCACCATGCTGGCGCTGATGGGCCTCGTCGGCTTTCCGGGGCAGGTGCGCGCCCGGCGCCTCGCCTTCGCCGGACAGGACCTGCTGGCGCTCTCGGCGCGCGAGCGCCGGCGGCTCACCGGCAAGGACATGGCGATGATCTTCCAGGAGCCGGCGACGAGCCTCAACCCGTGCTTCACCATCGGCTTCCAGCTCCAGGAGGCGCTCCGGCTGCACGAGAAGAGCCTCGGCGGCGCGGCGCGGCGCCGGCGCGCGATCGAGCTTCTGGAGCAGGTCGGGATTCCGGCGCCGGAGAGCCGGCTGCGAGCCTTCCCGCACCAGCTCTCGGGCGGCATGAACCAGCGCGTCATGATCGCCATGGCGATCGCCTGCAACCCGCGCCTCCTCATCGCCGACGAGCCGACGACCGCCCTCGACGTCACGATCCAGGCGCAGATCCTCGATCTGCTGCTGACGCTGCAGCGCGAGCGCGGCATGGCGCTCATTCTCATCACCCACAATATGGGCGTCGTCGCCGAGACGGCGCAGCGCGTCGCCGTCATGTATGCGGGGCAGATCGTCGAGGAGCGGAGCGCGGCGGAGCTCTTCGCGGCGCCGCAGCACCCCTACACCGCGGCGCTCCTCGCCGCCCTGCCCGAGCGCAGCACCGGCGAGACCCGCCTCGCGACGATCCCCGGCGTCGTTCCCGGCCTCCACGACCGGCCGCGGGGCTGCCTCTTCAACCCGCGCTGCGCCTTCGCCAACGAGCATTGCCGCGCCCTGCAGCCCGAGCTGCGCTCCTGGCGGGGCGGGCGGGTGCGCTGCCATTACCCGCTCGGCCAAGCCGACCGCGACGCGGCGCGCGCGGCGCCGCCCGAGCGGCAGGCGGCGCGGTGAGCGCCGCGGCGGAGAGGGCGCGCGCGCCGATGGCGGCGCCGATCGCCGAAGCGGCAGCGCTCTCGCGCACCTATCGGGTGAGCCGCGGCCTCTTCGCCGGCAGCGCCTTGCTGCGCGCCGTCGACAACATCTCCTTCGACCTCGCCGAGGGCGAAACCTTGGGCGTCGTCGGCGAATCGGGCTGCGGCAAATCCACCCTCGCCCGGATGGTGACGCTGATCGAGGCGCCCTCCGGCGGCAGCCTGCGCATCATCGGCAAGGAGACGGCGAAGATCGCCGGCGAAGCCGAGCGCATGGAGCTCCGCCGCACGGTGCAGATGGTCTTCCAGAACCCCTACGGCTCGCTCAATCCGCGCAAGAAGGTCGGGACCATCCTCGAAGAGCCGCTCGTCATCAATACGCGGCTCGGCGCGGCCGAGCGCGAAGCCGCGGCGCGCGACATGATGGCGAAGGTGGGGCTGCGGCCCGAGCATTACCGGCGCTACCCGCACATGTTCTCGGGCGGCCAGCGCCAGCGCATCGCCATCGCCCGCGCCCTGATGCTGCGCCCGCGCCTCGTCGTCGCCGACGAGCCGGTCTCGGCGCTCGACGTCTCGATCCAGGCGCAAGTCTTGAACCTCCTCAAAGACCTCCAGGAGGAGTTCCGCCTCTCCTACCTCTTCATCAGCCACGATCTCGGCGTCGTCCGCCACATCGCCGACAAGCTGCTCGTCATGTATCTCGGCCGTGCCGCCGAGCAGGGGCCGAAGAAGGCGATCTTCGAGCGCCCGCTCCACCCTTATACCCAGGCGCTTCTCGCCTCGACGCCCGGCATCGAGATCGGCCGCAAGCGCCAGCGCATCATCCTCAAGGGCGAGCTGCCCTCGCCGCTGGCGCCGCCGCCGGGTTGCGCCTTCAACACGCGCTGCCCGCACGCGACCGAGCGCTGCCGCGCCGAGCGGCCGGAGCACCGGCCGGTCGGCGGCCGCCTCGTCTCGTGCCACTACGCCGAAAAATTCCTCTGAGGACCAGCCGCAGGACCCCTGTCGATGCCGATCATTCCCCGCATTCTCGATTTCCAGGACGAGCTGACGGCGATCCGCCGCGACATCCACGCCCATCCGGAGCTGGGCTTCGAAGAGCGGCGGACCTCGGACATCGTCGCGGCGAAGCTCCGGGAGTGGGGGCTTGAAGTCCATCGCGGCCTCGCCCAGACGGGTGTCGTCGGCACGCTGCGGCGCGGCAATTCGCTGCGCGCGGTCGGGCTGCGCGCCGATATGGATTGCCTGCCGATGCAGGAGCAGAACGGCTTCGCCCATGCCTCGACCCACCCCGGCAAGATGCATGGCTGCGGCCATGACGGGCACACGACGATGCTGCTCGGCGCCGCGCGCTACCTTGCCGAGACGCGGCAATTCGAAGGCGCCGTCCATTTCATCTTCCAGCCGGCCGAGGAAGGCGGGGGCGGCGGCAAGCGGATGATCGAGGAAGGCTTCTTCGAGAAATTCCCCTGCGATGCCGTCTTCGCCCTGCACAACCGGCCGGGCATTCCGGTCGGCGAGATGGCGGTGCGGTCGGGGCCGCTCCTCGCCTCCTCCGACCGCTTCGAGATCCGCGTCAAGGGCCGCGGCACGCATGCCGCGCACCCGCATACCGGCGTCGATCCCTTCGTCATCGGCGCGCAGATCGTGCTCGCGCTGCAGACCATCACCAGCCGCAACAAGGATCCGGTCGAGACCTCGGTCGTCAGCGTCGGCTTCATGAAGGGCGGCAGCGCCTTCAACGTCATCCCGGACGAGCTCGTCATCGGCGGCACCGCGCGCGCCTTCCGGCCGGAGGTGCGCGACCTCATCGAGAAGCGCCTCGCCGAGATCGCGCAGGGCATCGCCTCCACCTTCGGGGGCAGCGCCGAGATCGCCTATCGCCGCGGCTATCCGCCGACGATCAACCATGCGGACGAGGCCGAATTCGCAGCCGCCGTCGCCGCCGAGATCTGCGGTGAGGCGGGCGTCCGCCGCAACTACCCGCCGTCGATGGGATCGGAGGATTTCTCCTATTTCCTCGAGCAGCGGCCGGGCGCCATGCTGTGGGTCGGCAACGGTCCCGGCGAGGGCGGCTGCTTCCTCCACAACGCGCGCTACGATTTCAACGACAGCGCCATCCCGACCGGCGTCAGCTTCCTCGCCCGTCTCGCCGAGCGCTATCTCGCCCGCGGCGAGGGCGGCGCGGCCTGAGGCTCCGCCGCGCGCGAGGGCGCGGAATTGCCGATCACTGGACGCGCCGATAGGTGAAACGCTCGCCCCGGCACAGCTCGGAGCCGTTCAGCACCAGATCCGGAAACTTGCCTTCGAGGCGGAGGAGATAGGGGTGGAGGCGGTCGCCGGCGCCGGTGACGAAGCGCAGCCGACCCTCGGCATCGAGTGCCGTGTCGATGCGGACACTGCTCGGATGGTCGTCGAGATAGCCGGCGACATGGCCGCCCTCGATCGTCAGCTCGCTGCGCGCGGCGCAGGCCCCCTCGCCGCGCGCCGACCAGCGGCCGGAGAGCGGTCCCACCTCGCGCGGCGCGGCCGCGGCTGCCGCAGCCCCCGCCCTGCCCTCCCCCGCAGGCGGGGGAGGGTTAGGGAGGGGGCGCGG
>JAJPHB010000109.1 GCA_021325525.1 Alphaproteobacteria bacterium | reverse complement strand
GGACGTCGATCTCGTTCGGCCGCCGCTCACGCTGCGCATCGACGGCGCCGCAGCGGCGCAGACTCTCGGCAACAGCGGCGGCGACCCGCTGCGCCTGCTGACGGCGCTCGCCAATCACTGCGCCGCGCGCGCGGGCGGCCTCAAGGCCGGCGATTTCGTCACCACGGGATCGCTCATCGGCCTCGTCTTTGCCCGGCCCGGCGCCGACGTCGTCGCCGATTTCGGCCGCCTCGGCGAGGTCCGCCTCGCCTTCGCGCTGGAGTGACGAGGAGGGTGGCAGCGGCGCCGGCTCGCCGCTAAGCTGCGGCGATTACAGAACGAAAAGGGGAGGCGATGGTCATGAGGCGGCGCGATTTCCTCATTGCCGGCGGGACGGCTCTCGGTGCGGCACCTCTTGCCGGCATCGCCCCGGCATTGGCCCAGGGCAAGCCCGACAAGATCGTCATCATGACCTGGGGCGGGCTCTGGGGCGATTCGCTGCGTCAGGGCGTCGACACGCCTTTCGAGAAGGCGACCGGCGTCACCGTGCTTCAGGATCGCGGCTCCTCGCCCGTGCAACGCATCACCAAGCTGAAAGTGAGCCTCGACAACCAGGGCTTCGACCTCTTGCAGCTCCATGACGGGCTCTACCCGCTGGCGGTGAAGCAGGGGGTGATCGAGCCGATCAACCGGAATTCGCCGCGCCTCACCAATCTGAAGGACGTCTACCCGCAGTTCATCCATCCGGACTGGGTCGTCCAGATCTTCTCGGCGATCGGCGTCACCTACAACACCAAGTTGGTGAAGAACCCGCCCACCTCCTTCGCCGATCTCTGGCGCCCGGAGTTCAAGGGCCGCATCGTGCTGCCCGAGATTTCGCATTCGATCGGCACCTATATCATCCCGATCGGCGCCATGGCCGAAGGCAAGTCGCCCAAGGACGCCGAGACCGGCTTCACCATGCTGAAGAAGATGGTCGAGCTGCAGCCGATCTGGGCCAAGGACACCGACACCATCATGAATTCGCTGCGCGACGAGGAGGCGGTGGTGGCGCTCCTCTACAAATCGCAGACCTATACGGTGCAAGGCTGGGGAACGCCGGTCAAATGGGTCTATCCCAAGGAGGGCGCGATCGCCATCTCCTGGGGCACGAGCATCGCCAAGAACACGAAGCACAAGGAGCTCGCCGAGACCTATCTCAACCTCACCCTCGACCCGCAGGGCCAGACCTTCTTCACGAAGGCCTTCAACTATCCCGGCTCGAACCGCAAAGAGCTGGCGCTGCTCTCGCCCGAGCTGCAGGAGCGCGCGAAATTCTCCCCCGACGAGCTCGCCCATCTCGTCGAGCTCGATCACGAATTCATGAGCAACGAGCGCGCCGCCTGGACGGAGCGATGGAACCGCATCGTCGCCGGCGGGTAAGGGGCCGCATGCGCGGTTCTATGCCACCGGGTGAGGGCATGTCGGCGTGGCTCCTTCTCGAACGATCGTGCGTCGTCCTAACCCTCACCCTGGCCTCTCCCGCTCTCGCGGAAACCGAAGGTTTCCAATTTCGCCGCAGGCGAAGCAAAGCTTCGCCGAGAGCATGCGGGAGAGGGTGAAGGTTTCGACGGCTCGTGCCGAGCTCAGCCGAGATGGACGTGTGCCTCGCCGGCGTGAGGAAGAGCTACGGCGCGGTGCTGGCGGTGCGCGATCTCGATCTCGCAATTGCGCGCGGCGTCTTCTTCTCGCTTCTCGGCCCCTCGGGCTGCGGCAAGACGACGACGCTGCGCCTCATCGCCGGATTCGAGCTGCCCTCGGCGGGTACGGTCCGCATCCGCGGCCGCGACGTGACGGCGGTTCCGCCCTATCGGCGCGACTTCAGCATGGTGTTCCAGAGCTTCGCGCTTTTCCCTCACCTCTCGGTCGCCGACAACGTCGCCTTCGGGCTGCGCATGCGGCGAATCGGCCGGGCGGAGCGCGCCCTGCGCGTCGCCGAGGCCCTGCGGCTCGTCAAGCTCGACGGCTTCGCCGAGCGCTATCCGAAACAGCTCTCGGGCGGGCAGCAGCAGCGCGTCGCCTTGGCGCGGGCCATCATCGTGCGGCCGGCGGTGCTGCTCCTCGACGAGCCGCTCGGCGCCCTCGACAAGGCGCTGCGCGAGGAGATGCAGGTCGAACTGCGGCAGCTTCAGCGCACGCTCGGCATCACGACCGTCTTCGTCACCCATGACCAAGAGGAGGCGCTCACCCTCTCGGACGAGGTCGCGGTGATGCGCGATGGCGTCATCGAGCAGCGCGGCGCGCCGCGGACGCTTTACGAGCGGCCGGCTACGGAATTCGTCGCCGGTTTCCTCGGCGCCAGCAACTTCTTCGACGCGAGCGTCCTGGCACCGGATCTCGTCGCCATCGGACCGGTGCGCCTGCCGCTGGCGGTGCCAGCGCCGGTCGGCGCCGCGCTTCGCCTTGCGGTCCGGCCGGAGAAGGTGCGGCTCGCCGCTGCCGGCGGCGACGGCCTCCCCGCACGCATCCGCGAGATTGTCTATCGCGGCGCGACGACGCAGATCTTTCTCGACAGCCCGTGCGGTCCGATCAGCGCCTATATTCAGAACGCCTCGCCCGAGACGGCCGCCTGGACCATCGGCGACGAGGTCGCTTGCGCCTGGGCGCCCGAAAGCGCTGTCGTGCTTCATTCCACACCGTCTAGGCACAAAGACACGGAGCAGGAGGCGAGGGCCGAAGGCGAGTAGGTGGTGGTCCCGCACGACGGAGCGAGAGTGATGATGCCGGGTATGACTGGTCTGTCTCCGTGCCTCTGCTGTCGAGGGGGGTAACGGGGGGGCCATGAGAAAGCTTGCCGGCTTGGCCCTGCTCTTGCCGCCGCTCCTCGTCTTCCTCGGCTTCTTCGTCGGGCCGCTCCTCTATCTCTTCTATGTCAGCCTGCACGCATCCTCGCAGAGCGAGCTCTATGGCGCCGGCTTCACGGCCGCGAACTACGCGGCGATCCTCACCGATCCCTTCTATCGTCGCATCCTCGAACGGACCTTGGCGACGACGCTGGAGATCCTCGGCCTGTCGCTCGTCATCGGCTATGCCGCCGCCTTCACGATCGCCGGGCTGCCGCCGCGCCGGCGGCTCTTCTGCCTCGTCCTGCTGCTCTTTCCGCTGATGGTCAGCAACGTCGTTCGCGCCTATGGCTGGGTCGCGCTGCTGGGCCGCCGCGGCGTGCTCTCGACGGCGCTGCGTGACGCCGGGATCATCGATCGTCCGCTCACCATCCTCTACACCACGGACGCGGTCGTCATCGGGCTGCTGACGATCCTCCTGCCCTATATGATCATCTCGATCGCGAACGCGCTCGCCTCGATCGACCGCGCCTATGGCGAGGCGGCGCAAGCGCTCGGGGCGGGACCGGTCCGCCGCTTCCTCCACGTCACCTTGCCGCTGTCGAGCCCGGGCATCGCCTCAGGCATGCTGCTCGTCTTCCTGCTGACCCTCAGCGCCTATGTCACCGTGACGCTGCTCGGCGGGCCGCAATCGAAGATGCTGGTTAGCCTCGTCTATGACGGCGTCGTCGCCTTCGACTGGCCGCGCGCCGCCGCGCTCGCCTTCACCCTTCTCGCCGCGGCGCTTCTTGCCGCCGCCATCATCTTGGCGGCTCTCCGGCCGCGGCGCGTCGCCGGACGCGGATGATGAAGCCCGGCAAGAGAGGGCGCGCGCCGGGGGCGGCGCTGGTGCTGCCGGCGATCACGATCCTCGCCTATCTCGTCATCATCGGGCCGATCGCGATCGTCGTCATCGCCGCCTTTTCGCCGACCGAGTTCTTCGTCTTTCCGCCGCCCGGCCTGTCGCTGCGCTGGTTCGTCGAATTCTTCCGCCTCGACAATATGCGCAGCGCCTTCGCGCTCAGCCTCGAACTCGCCCTGTCCGCCGCCAGCCTCGCGACGATCCTCGCCAGCATGGCGGCGCTGGCGCTGGTGCGGCGACGCGGCGCCCTCGCAGGCGTGCTGCAAGGGCTGTTCCTGGCACCGCTCGTCTTCCCGACGATCATTCTCGGCCTGGCGCTTCTCCTTTTCTACAAGACGGTGGGCGTCGGCATTCTTCCGGGCCTCGTCCTCGCCCATGTGCTGGTCGGCACGCCCTATTGCTTCCGATCGGTGCTGACGAGCCTGCAATCCTTCGACTTCACCCTCGAAGAGGCGGGGCAGAGCCTCGGCGCCGGGCCCTTCCGCACCTTCTTCCTCGTCACCCTGCCGGTGATCTGGCCCGGCGTCGTCTCCGGCTGGTTCTTCGCCTTCATCGTCTCCTTCGGCGAGCTCAACACCGCGCTTTTCCTCACCGGGCCGGGCGAGACGACCTTGCCCATCGAGATCTTCTCCTACCTGCAATTCCAGGGCAGCCAGCTCGTCATCGCCGCCGCCTCAGCGCTGCAGGTGGGCCTCATCCTTGTGCTGATCCTCGCCATCGAGCGCCTCGTCGGCCTCGCCCGCCTCGCCCGGTCCTAGCGCTGTGGATTTGCCGGCAAACGATCGCGTCATTGCGAGCAACGCGAAGCAATGCAAATCGCGGCCGAAAACAGGATCGCTTCGCCAGAGCCTGTCCTCGGGCCGGCCTCCGGCCGGACCGGGGGGCTCGCGATGACGACCATCTCCGGCGCGCCGCTTCCTTGCGTCTTCGATACGGATATGCCCTGAATCTTCTGATGACAGCTTCAACATCCACGTCGCACGCCGCCGATATCGCCGCCATCCGCGAGGGCGTGCGGGCGCTGTGCGCGCGCTTTCCGGGCGAGTATTGGCGCGGCAAGGACCGCGAGCGCGCCTATCCCGGCGAATTTGTCGCCGCCCTGACCGAGGCGGGCTACCTCGCCTGCCTCATTCCGGAGGAATATGGCGGCAGTGGGCTCGGCGTCTCGGCGGCCGCGGCCATCCTCGAGGAAATCCACAAAAGCGGCTGCAATGGCGGCGCCTGCCACGCGCAGATGTACATCATGGGGACCGTGCTCCGGCACGGCAGCGCCGCCCAGAAGGCCGAATACCTGCCGAAAATCGCGAGCGGCGCGCTTCGCCTTCAGGCCTTCGGCGTCACCGAGCCGGGCGCCGGCACCGACACGACTTCGATCCGCACCACGGCCGAGCGGCGCGGCGATTGCTACATCATTAACGGGCAGAAGATCTGGACTTCGCGCGCCGAGCATTCGGATCTGATGCTGCTCCTCGCGCGCACCAGCCCGCGCGGCGCCGTCGCCAAGAAGACCGAAGGACTCTCGGTTTTCCTCGTCGATATGCGCGCCGCGCGCGGCCGCGGCCTCACGATCCGGCCGATCCGCACCATGATCAACCATGCGACGACGGAAGTCTTTTTCGACAATCTCGAGGTGCCGGCCGCGAATCTCATCGGCGAGGAGGGGCGGGGCTTCCGCTACATTCTCGACGGCATGAACGCCGAGCGCATCCTCATCGCCGCCGAAGCGGTGGGCGATGCGCGCTGGTTCATCGCCAAGGCCTCCGCCTATGCCAAGGAGCGCATCGTCTTCGGCCGGCCGATCGGGCAGAATCAGGGCGTCCAATTCCCGATCGCCCGCGCCTATGCCGCGACCGAGGCGGCGGCGCTCATGGTCGAGCGCGCAGCCCAGCTCTATGAGCGCGGGGAGGCGGCCGGGAAGGAAGCCAATATGGCGAAGCTGCTGGCGTCGGAAGCCTCCTGGCAGGCCGCCGATGCCTGCCTCCAGACGCATGGCGGCTTCGGCTTCGCCGAGGAATTCGACATCGAGCGAAAGTTCCGCGAGACGCGGCTCTATCAAGTGGCGCCGATCTCGACCAACCTCATCCTCGCCTATTTGGCCGAGCATGTGCTCGGGCTGCCGCGCTCTTACTGAGACAGAGAACGGCCGACCAGCGCTCGCCTGCCGCCTCGCTATTTCCGCGCCACCATGTCGATGAGCGCCGACATGCCGCCATGGCCGGCGCCTTCCTGGATCACGTCGTCATGCGCGCGCAGATGCACGATCTGCATGTCCGCAAAGGCCGTGCGGAGCAGCTCCTCGGTATACATGTGCTCGACCTGCGGCGGACCTCCGGTCTTGTACTGGAGCTGCTCCGGCCGGTAGCCCTGCAGGAGGAGGTGGCCGCCGCGCCGCACCGCGCTTTTGAGGCGGTCGAAAAGGATGGGGCGCTCGGCCGGCGTTGCGAATTGGATGAAGATGGCGACGACGAGATCGAAGCTCCGGCCCTCCCAGTTCCAGGCGAAGAGGTCCGCCTGCTCGATCGCAAGGCGCACGCCGCGCTCGGCGGCAAGGCGCCGCGATTTCGCGAGCGCGACTTCGGAGAAGTCCACCGCCAGCACATCGAGCCCCTGCTCGGCAAGCCAGACGCCGTTGCGCCCCTCGCCATCGGCGACCGAGAGCGCCGTCTGCCCGCGGCGCAGCAAATGCCGCTGCGAGACGAGGAACGCATTGGGCTGAGTGCCGAAGAGATAGTCGTCGCCGGAAAACCGCTCGTTCCAGCGGGCGCGGTCGGCTTCGTGCACGTCTTCGTCTCCCTCGGTCTTCTCAGTGATGAGTCTGCGCGCGAAAGTTCATGCTAGCATGCGCACACGTGAGAGAGGAGGGCGGCAGGGATGGCAGATCAAGCGGTATTGTCCGGGACGATCGACTGGTCGGGAGAGAACCCGGGCATGTATTTGAAGGAGAGCGCCGACGGTCCCTTCGTCACGCTTCTCAGCTTCTTTCGTGTCGTCCTCTCGCCGCATGGCCGCGGCCATGCCCTGGTCATGATCCAGGATCCGCGATCGCCGAGCGGAACCGCCGAGCGGCCGAACCTTTGTCTTTCCGACAACGAGACGCTCGCGCGCTGGCTGGTCGCCGATTACGTCGCGCAATTCGCCGCCTTCAAAGGCATTCCTGCGCTATCGAGCCTCGGCTATCGCTCGCTGAAGCGCTGCCGCCGCGAAGGCGATGCGCGGCGGAGCTACGCCGAAATCATTGAGGCCGAGGGCCTCGACATTCGCCTCTCCTGGGAGGGCCTCGGCGAGCCCTTCGCGCTGCAGCTTTCGCCGGAGAAATCGGCGACCGGCCGGCATTTGATGCTGAGCGTCTTTGCCGGCGCGCAAGAAGGGATCGCCACCGTCAACGGGCGCCGGCTGCCCGGGCGCGCCGTGCCGCGCGAGATGGCGGGCCGGCAGATCACGACGGCGTTTCTCGCCTTTTGCGAGAGCTGGATCAGGCCATGAGCGCCAGCCCCGCGACGCGAGCGGGAGGCGCGAGATGACGCGGATCGGATTCTGCGAAGGCCCCACCCTCGAAGCCCTCGCTTCCGATCTTGCCGCCGGTCGGACGACGAGCCGCCAGCTCGTCGAGGAGGCGCTCGCCCGCATCGCCGATTCCACGGGCGAGGGAGGGCGGAGCTTCACGCGCGTCTACGCCGAGGCGGCCCGCGCGGTAGCCGAGGCTCAGGACCGCCTGCGTGCCGTCGGCATCGTCGCCTCGCCGCTGGCCGGCATCCCGATCTCGATCAAGGACCTCTTCGATGTCGCGGGCGAGCCGACGACCGCCGGCTCGATCGCGCTGCGCGACGCCCCGCCTGCCGCGGCCGATGCGCCCGTCGTCGCGCGGCTGCGGGCGGCGGGCGCCGTCATCATCGGCAAGACCAACATGACCGAGTTCGCCTATTCCGGCGTCGGCATCAACCCGCATTATGGCACGCCCGGCAATCCTTTCGACCGTGCGCGCGTTCCGGGCGGCTCCTCCTCCGGCGCCGCGGTCTCGGTCGCCGATGGCTGCGCCGCCGCGGCGATCGGCTCGGATACCGGCGGCTCCGTGCGGATTCCGGCGGCGCTCTGCGGCCTCGTCGGCTTCAAGCCAACGCAGGCGCGGGTGCCGCGCGAGGGAACCGTTCCGTTGTCGACGACGCTCGATTCGATCGGCCCGCTGGCGCGCAGCGTCGCCGATTGCGCGCTCGTCGACGCCGTCCTCGCCGGCGAGCCGCCGGTTGTTCCGGAGGCGATGGCGCCGGCAGTATTGCGCCTTGCCGTGCCGCAGACGCATATGCTGGACGGGCTGGAGCCGCAGGTCGCCGACGCCTTTGCCCGCGCCTGCTCGGCTCTGAGCGCCGCCGGTGCCCGGATCGCCGAGCTGCCCTTGCGCGAGCTCGGTGAGCTGCCCTCGCTCAATCGCGAAGGCGGCTTCGCCGCCGTCGAGGCCTATCGCTGGCATGCGCCTCTGCTCGCGCGGCGGCGGTCCGATTACGATCCGCGCGTCGGCGACCGCATTCTGCGCGGGCGCGCGGTCACGGCGGCGCATTACCTCGAGATTCAGGAGCGCCGCGCGCAACTCATCGCCGCGGTCGCACGGGCCATGCGGGGATTCGACGCGATGGTGCTCCCGACGGTGCCGATCACGGCGCCGCCTATCGCCGCCTTCGGCGAAGATTCCGAATACGCCCGGCTCAATCTGCTCCTCTTGCGCAACACCACGGTCATCAATCAGCTCGACGGTTGCGCCGTCACCATTCCGATCGAGAGGCGAGGCGAAGCGCCGGTCGGCCTCATGCTGGCCGGGCTGGGCGGCTCCGACAAAGCGATCCTCGCCATGGCGCGAGGGGTCGAGGGCGCGCTCCGCGGCATGCGGGCGCGGGGCTGAGCGCCGCGGAATTGATGGAGCGGGAGCGGCGTTCTCGACGATAGCGCGAGGCGAGGAAGAGATGACGGGGTCGATCCGGCGGCGATGGCGCGTCTTCTGCGGCTTCGCCCTGCTCGCGCTTGCGCTCGCCGCCTGCGAGCTGGCGCCTTCGCCTCCGCTCATGTCGCCGATCCAGGTCGCCAAATATTACGGCTATTCCGAAGTCCCAATCGGCAATGGGCGCTATGATGTGAGCTATCTCGGTCCCAGCCACCGCAGCCTGCGCTCGCCCACGGCCTGGGAGGCGACGAGCGCCGCCGAGCGCACCCAGGCCTATGATTTCGCGCTCTGGCGCGCTGCGCAGATCGCGCTCGCAGAAGGCTATGCCGGGTTTCGCACCAGCAATGTCCGCTCGAACGTCAACACATTCTCAGACGATTACTATGATCCCTTTTGCGGGCCATGGGGGCCGTGGTACGGGCCCGGCTTCTACCCGCACCGGTTTTGGGGATATCCCTATCCGTATTGCGCGCCCAGCCCCTATGCCGACCAGCAGACCGCCGTCACGATCGAGGTGCAGCTCCTGCACTCGCTCGGACCCGGCGACTACAACGCCGCCGATGTGATCGCCCAGCTGCGCCGGACCTATCCTGGGGCGGAAGGCACGACGGTGCCGACAGGGTAAGGCGGGGAAGCGGCTCCGCAGAGAGCCGCTTCCGATGAGGGCACCCTTAGAGAGACGGGGCGCCCGAGCTGGAGGTCCCGCCAGAGGTCCCGGTCCCCCCAGAGCTTCCGGTGCCGGGTGATCCCGAAGAATTGCCGACAGCGGCACCGGAGGCGTTGCTGCCGCCAGCCGTCGTGCCGCTCGAGCCGCTGGGCGCCGAGCTGCTGCTCGAGCCCTGGCTCGGGCCGTTCCCGTTCGGGAGGGTGGAGCTGCTGTAGCTCGGGCTCGTCGAGGTGCCCGAAGAGCCGCTGGTATGGCTGCAGGCCGCGACGCCCATCAACAAGCTGATACTCGCTACAGTCGTCAGCAAAACGCGCATCATGATCCTCATTCGTCGCATCGAAGGGGCGGCCGGACGTCCACGCGGGCGTCGCCCGGCCTATCTTCTCAACGATGGGATCGTGCGGGTGTTCCGCCCGGCAATTCCCGATAGCCGGCGCCCCGGCCGGCGGGTCACGAGCGCGCGCTGACGAGCCAGGGCTTCTTGCGGAAGACGGCGAGCGCCTCCGCGAGGGTCCGTGCCGCCGCCAGCTTCTCTCGGCCGGCAAAGACTTCGAAATCGGCGCTCTGCCGATTGCCGCCGGCGCTTTTCATGATGCAGTAGGCGGCACCCTCATGCGAGTTGCGAAAGACGGAGAACAGAGCGAAGCCGTCGCGGTGATCGATAGCGTAATCGCGCCAGATGCCGCGGATGACGTGCCGGCTATAGAGAGCAAGGAGCTCGTTGAGTTCGCGGCGATCGAAATAGACGGTTCCGGGGCTGGGCTTTTGCCGAAAATCAGCGAGGCGGAGCAAGGTCGTCTGCCGCGTCATGGCTCCCCGTGGCGTGTTGTGCGATCCTCATCGCGCATCGAACGACGCCATTTTGCCCATTTCCGCCGCTTCGTCCAGCGCAATGGGACACGTTGAGCGGTGCCGCCGCGGCTGGCCACGACAGCCGGCGCCCGCGTTATGGGGCCGCTCACTTAAGAATCAGGGCGGCCCCGATCCGGTGCTCAATTCGTCAGCAGCTCGCTCTGCCGCGTCGCGCGAACCCGCTCAGCGGGGCCCGTCGCCGCCGGAGTGCCGGCAGGCTCGTCATCGAGAGGCAGCAGCGGCAGCGCCTGGTCCTCGCGGCGGAAGAGAGCGAGGAACTTCTGCCAAAGGCTCGGGCGGAAATGCGACGCGAATTCGCGATTGATCTTCGCCGCTCGCTTCTCGGCCTCGATCTGCGCCAGGTGCGGCTCCCAATAGACGACTTTCCATGCAGCGATTGCCGCCTTCATCTCTTCGCTCTGCTCGCGCGACACGTCGAGCATCGCGCAGTCGCAGCGTGCATGCACGCGCGCATTGCCCCAGATGTCGAAATTGAGCAGATGATGGCTCGGGATGTGACGGAGGTAGGTCCCTTGCATCTCGAACTCGCTCGGGCGAGCCCGCATCGCTTGGAGCATCGGTGTGAGATCGAGGTAGGCCATTACATCTTCTCCTGTAACAGAGCGGATAGAGAGCGGACTCCAGCAAGGCAACCGCTCGTGCGAGCAAACGCCCGGCGACGGCCAACAATCTCCGGTGCCGACGAAAAAACGGGAAAAGCGCTGGGAAGACCGCTCGCTGGTCGTGGGGCCGGGGACCTGGCGAAGGACGCAACGATGGAAACGCCGCTTGCCGATGCGGGTCGGAAAGCGGTATTTGATGGGCGCCCGCGAGGCCTCGGCCTCGCCTGCGGGCTGTTGCGCCCGCATGGGGACGTGAGTTGCTGTCCTGCAAGCGAGCAGCGGCCGGTTTCGGTTCCGATGCTCCGGCCGGTCGGCGGCAGGACAGGGTAGAATACCGTTAGGCGATGAGCGATATCTTCCGCGAAATCGACGAGGAACTTCGTCGCGACAATCTGGCAAAGCTGTGGGCCCGATACGGCAATTATGTCATCGGGCTGGCGGTGGTGATCGTTCTGGCCACCGCCGCCGTCGTCGGCTGGCAGAAATACGAGGCGAGCCGGCGTCACGCCCTCAGCATCCGCTACGCCGCCGCCCTCGAACTCGCGCAGAAGGACGAGACGGCGAAGGCGGCCGATGCCTTTGCGGCTCTCGCTCGCGAGGCGTCCGGCGGGCAGGCTGTGCTGGCGCGCCTGCAGGAGGCGATGCTGCGGGCCAAGAGCGGGAATACGGCAGCGGCGATCGCCGCCTACAAATCGCTGTCGCAAGACGGCTCGATCGATCCCGCCTATCGCGACCTCGCGACCTTGCTGGCTGCGCTGCACGAGCTTGGCACGGTCGAGCCGAAGACGGTCATCGCCGAGCTCGAACCATTGACCAGAAACGGCAATCCCTGGCGTCCCTCGGCGCTCGAAGTGACGGCGTTGGCGCAGCTGCGCGCCGGCGACCGCGCCGCCGCGCTGCAAATCTACAAGACGCTGGCCGATGATCTGACGGCACCGCAGGCGCTGCGCCAGCGTGCCACCGAGATGGCGGCCGCGCTTGCCGGCTGAGCGAGGCGCGGCGATGATGAGGCGTCCGCTCGCGCTTTTCCTCGCGATGCTCGCGCTCGCCGGCTGCGACACCTTGGATGACCTCATCGGCGCCGCGCCGCACAAGACGCCGCTGCCGGGCGAGCGCATTTCGGTCCTGAGCCTCGACAAGCGCCTCGAACCGGATCCCGAGCTGGCGCAGCTCGTCATCCGCCTGCCGCGGCCGATCGCGAACAGCGAATGGCCGGATCCCGGCGGCTACCCCAACCATGCCATGCAGCACTTGGCGCTCGGCGACGACGTCAAGGTCGAGTGGACGGCGAGCATCGGCGACGGCTCGTCGCGCTACGGCCGCATCCTGGCGCCGCCCGTGGTCGGCGGCGACCGCATCTTTACCCTCGACTCCGGCTCCACGGTCAGCGCCTTCGAGCGGAAGACAGGGCGCCGCGTCTGGGACGTCGATGTCGCGCCCGAGGACGCCGGCAAGGCCTCGGGGGGCGGTGTCGCCTATGCCGACGGGCGCGTCTTCGTCGGGACGGGCTACGCCCAGGTCGTCGCGCTCGATGCGGCGACGGGGAAGGAGGTGTGGCGGCAGAACGTCATGGCGCCGCTGCGCAGCGCGCCGACCGTCGCCGATGGCCGGGTCTTCGCGGTGACCGTCGACAATCAGCTCGACGTTCTCTCGGCCGCGGACGGCCATCAGCTGTGGACGCAGAGCGGCACGCCGGAGACCGCGGGGCTGCTGGGTGGCGCCAGCCCGGCGGTCGAGGGCGACGTCGTCGTCGTCGCCTACTCCTCGGGCGAGCTCTTCGCGCTGCGGGTCGAGAACGGCCGCCAGCTCTGGTCCGACAACCTCGCCTTGACGCGGCGCACCGACGCCATCTCGGCGCTCGCCGATATTCGCGGCCGGCCGGTCATCGACCGCGGCAGCGTCTACGCCATCAGCCACAGCGGCCGGATGGTCGCGATCGACCTTCGCACCGGCGAGCGCACCTGGGAGCAGGACATCGGCGGCACCGAGACGCCCTGGGTCGCCGGCGACTTCATCTACCTCGTGACGAACGACAGCGAGCTCATCTGCTTGACGCGCCGCGACGGCCGCGTCCGCTGGGTGGCGGAGCTGCCGCGCTATGAGAACCCGGAGAAGAAGAAGGGCCCCATGACCTGGTCGGGTCCGGTGCTCGCCGGAGACCGGCTCGTCATCGTCGCCTCCGACGGCGAGGCGCTCTCTTATTCTCCCTATACGGGCGAAGCCCTGGGCCGCGTCGAATTGCCCGACGGCGCCTATGTGACGCCGATCCTCGCGGACAAGACGCTCTATTTTCTGACCGATGACGCCGATCTCGTCGCCATGCGCTGAGCCGGCCGCCCGCCACCCGGCTTGAGGTGGCGGGCTCCGCGCTCTTCCTGCGGCGGTGGATCGTCGCCAGCTAACGGCTCATCATGTCCTTCACGGTCGCCATCATCGGCCGGCCCAATGTCGGCAAGTCGACGCTGTTCAACCGGCTCGTCGGGCAGCGCCTCGCCCTCGTCGACGATACGCCCGGCGTGACGCGCGACCGCCGCGAAGGCGAGGCGCGGCTCGGCGATCTGCGTTTCCGCGTCATCGATACGGCGGGTCTCGAAGATGTCGGCGGCGACAGCCTCGAGGCCCGGATGCGCCGCCAGACCGAGCAGGCGGTCGCGGCCGCGGATCTCGTTCTCTTGCTGATCGATGCCCGTGCCGGGGTGACGCCGCTCGATGAGCATTTCGCGGCCTGGCTGCGGCGCAGCGGCAAGCCGGTCCACCTCGTCGCCAACAAGAGCGAGGGGAAGGCGGGTGCCGGCGGGGTCGGCGAAGCCTTCGCGCTCGGGCTCGGCGCTCCGATCGCGCTCTCGGCGGAGCATGGCGAAGGCATGGCCGATCTCTACGAGGCGCTCGCACCTTACGAGCGCGGCGAGGCGACCGAACCGGCAGCCGCATCCTCCCGACCGCTTCAGCTCGCCGTCGTCGGCCGCCCCAATGTCGGCAAATCGACCCTCGTGAACCGCTTGCTCGGCGAGGAGCGGCTGTTGACGGGACCCGAGGCCGGCATCACGCGCGACGCCATCGCCATCGATCTCCAATGGCAGGGGCGAGCCTTCCGCATTTTCGACACGGCCGGGCTGCGGCGACGGCCGCGCATCGAGGGCAAGGTCGAGAAGCTTTCGGTGGCCGATACGCTGCGCGCGATCCGTTTCGCCGAGATCGTGATCCTGGTGATCGACGCGACGCAGCCCTTCGAGCGCCAGGACCTCGCGATCGCGCGGCTCGTCGAGGAAGAGGGGCGGGCCGTGGTCATCGCGCTCGACAAATGGGATCTCGTCACCGACCGGAAGGCGGCGCGGCGGGGCGTCGATGACCGTCTCGAAACCTCCTTGCCGCAGCTGCAGGGCATTGCCTCTGTTCCGGTCTCGGGCAAGACCGGGGCGGGGCTCGACGAGCTGATGAAGGCGGTGGTGCAGGCGCACGACATCTGGAACCGGCGTATTCCGACGCCGCTCCTCAACCGCTGGCTCGCCGCCATGCAGGAGCGGCATCCGCCGCCGCTCGTCGCCGGACGGCGCCTGCGCCTGCGCTACATGACCCAGGCGAATATCCGCCCGCCGACCTTCGCCCTCTTCGCCTCCAAGCCCGGCGATCTGCCGGACGCCTATCGGCGCTACCTCGTCAACCACCTCCGCGCCGATTTCGACCTGCCCGGCACGCCCATCCGCATGATGCTGCGCAAGGGCGGCAAGAACCCATACGCTGAGTAGCGGGGACCATTCCATTCAGCGCAGAGATCGCCATGGTTGCGCGGTGTGCACAGCGGAATTATCAGCGCGCTTGGCGCATCCCTCTGCGTCCTCTGCGCTAAAAAGGCGAAGAAACGGCGAAGCCAGAGGATCTCAAATCCTGATCGTCTCGCCGTGCCGCTCGCATGCCGGCTCGGCGAGGGCAACGAAGGTATCGGTGACCTCCTCTGGCTTCGCCAGCTTTTCGCGGTCCTCGAGCGGGAAGGCGGCGGCGCGGAGCCTGGTGCGGACGATGCCGGGATCGAGGAGGTTGACGCGCAGCGGCGTCTTCGTCACCTCGGCCGCGTAGGTGCGGGCCAGCGTCTCGAGCCCCGCCTTGCTGGCTGCATAGGCGCCCCAATAAGGGTGGGGCGAAGTGGTGACGGCGCAGGTGACGAGGATGGCGCGGCCGGCGGGAGCGCGGCGGAGCAGCGGATCGAGCGTGCGCAGGAGCCGCCAATTGGCCGTCAGATTGACGGCGATGATGCGCTCCCAGTCGCGGTGGTCGATGTGGCCGACCGGCGAGAGCGGTCCCAGCTGGGCGGCATTGCCGACGAAGATGTCGAGGCGGCCGAAGCGCTCGAGGAGCGACGGGCCGATGCGGTCGACCTTGTCGCTCTCGGCGAGGTCGAGCGGCAGCAGCGTCGCGGCGCCGCCGCCGGCGCGGACCGCATCATCGACTTCTTCGAGGCCGCCGACGGTGCGCGCGACGAGGACGATATGCGCGCCTTCGGCGGCAAAGCGCGTCGCGACGGCGGCGCCGATCCCGCGCGAGGCGCCGGTGACGAGCGCGACGCTTCCGGCCAGCCGTCCTGCCATCAGAAGTCAGGCGGTCTCGGCGAGGAGCGAGAGCTGGACCGAGACTTTTCCCGCATCGTGATCGGCGAGCGGAATCGGGTAGTCGCCGGTGAAGCAGGCATCGCAGAAGCGCGGCGCCGCCGGATCGCGCCGCGGCAGCCCCATCGCGCGGTAGAGCCCGTCCATCGAGATGAAGGCGAGGCTGTCGGCGCCGATGAAGGAGGCCATGCCGGCGATATCCATGCGCGAAGCGAGGAGCTTGTCGCGCTCGGGCGTGGCGATGCCATAGAAGCAGGAATGGCTGGTCGGCGGGCTCGAGATGCGCATATGCACCTCGCGCGCGCCGGCGTTGCGCACCATCTCGACGATCTTCGTCGAGGTGGTGCCGCGGACGATCGAATCGTCGACGAGGATGACCCGCTTGCCGGCAAGGCTCGCCTTGTTCGCATTGTGCTTCAGCTTGACGCCGAGATGGCGGATCTGCTCCGTCGGCTCGATGAAGGTGCGCCCGACATAATGGCTGCGCACGATGCCGAGCTCGAAAGGCACGCCCGATTCGGCGGCATAGCCGATCGCCGCCGGCACGCCCGAATCGGGCACCGGGATGACGATGTCGGCAGGGACATGGCTCTCGCGCGCGAGCTCGGCGCCGATGCGCTTGCGAACCTCGTACACGTTGGTGCCCTCGACGATGCTGTCGGGTCGCGCGAAGTAAATGTATTCGAAGATGCAGAAGCGCTGCTTCGCCCGGGGAAAGGGCTTCGAGCTGTGGACGCCCGCACGGTCGATGAGAACGATCTCGCCCGGCTCGATGTCGCGCACGAATTGCCCGCCGATGATGTCGAGGGCGCAGGTCTCGGAGGAGATGACCCAGGCATCGCCGAGCCGCCCCAGGACAAGCGGGCGCACTCCCAGGGGATCGCGGACGCCGATGAGGCCGTCCTGCGAGAGCGCGCCCAGCGAATAGGCGCCCTCGACCTGGCGCAGCGCGTCGACGAGCCGCTCCTCGACCGTGCTTTTGAGGCTGGTGGCGATGAGGTGGATGATGACCTCGGTGTCGCTCGTCGACTGGAAGAGGCTGCCGCGCCGGACGAGCTGCCGGCGCAGGTGATAGGAGTTGGTGAGATTGCCGTTGTGGCAGATGGCGAGGCCGCCGAACTCGAAATCGGCGAAGAGCGGCTGCACGTTGCGCAGCACGACCTCGCCGGTCGTGGCGTAGCGGACATGGCCCAGAGCGGAATGTCCGGTGAGCTGCCCGATCACCTCCTTCGAGCCGAAATTGTCGCTGACATGGCCCATGCCGCGATGGGTATGGAACTGCTCGCCGTCATAGGTGACGATGCCGGCCGCCTCCTGCCCGCGATGCTGGAGCGCGTGGAGGCCCAGCGCGACCAGCGCCGCGGCTTCGGGATGGCCGAAGACACCGAAAACGCCGCATTCCTCTTTGAGATGGTCGTCGTCGGAATTCTGTGTCGTGACCATCGCTCTCTTCACCGCAGCGGCGCTCGGCACGGAATGCCGGTGACCCGCCCCTTGAACCGCCCCATACATGGTCATCGCAAGCCGTCGCGTCGAGGCGTCGCCCGCAGGGTTCTACACGGAAATTGCCGGTTGTGCCATCGCCGGCGCGCTTCGCGACCGTCAGCCGATCGGCATTCGCGCCGCCGCGATCGGGCTCATTTGTCCTTGACGCTCTCGATGAGCTGATCCATCTCGCGGAGCTGCGTCGGCTTATAGGCGGAAGCCGGCGCTGCCGACGTTGGCTTGGCGCCGGAAATGGCAGGCGCCGGCGTCTCGAGGGCGTGGAGCAGCGCCTCGGCCTCGCGCGCTTGCTGGTAGCTCTGCTGCGCCCGGCTGGCCGCTGCCGCGCTTCGTTCGCGCGCCGCCGCCGGGACCAGCGATTTCAGCACCTCTGCGCCCTGCGACAGAAAGGGCCGGGTCCGCGCGTCGCGCACCCAAAGCGGCCAGTTCGGCTCCTGGATCGCCCAGCCCAAGGCGATGAAGGCGAGGCAGGCGATGACGATGCCGCGCGCCACTCCGAAGAGCAGGCCGAGCGCCCGGTCGACGGCGGAGAGCGCGCTGTGCTTGACGCGGCCGGCGATCATCGAGGTCAGGACCGAGAGGAGGATGAGGCTGCCGATGAAGATGGCGATCCCCGCGGCGATGTCGCCGAGCCAAGGCGAGGCGATGAATTGCCGCACGAAGGGCCGCGCATGGGGGAGGCCGTAGAGCGTCGCCAAGCCGGCGCCGATCCAGGCGCCGATCGCAAGCGCCTCCCGGACGAAGCCGCGGGCGAAGGCGAGGAGCGCTGAGAGGGCGACGCCGGCGATGACGATGAGGTCGAGTGCGTTCATGCGCAAGATGCGGCGGAATATCGCCGACCGGCCGGCGCCCGCCGATGGAGCCGGCGGCCAGATGCGCACCATTCTAGATCAACTCGGCCGCTGACTGAAATGCTTCCCTTCGACGCGGTCGCGTCAAATGGGGGTGGCCGTGATAGTTGACAAAAGCAATGAAACGTTTGACAAAGTTACCTTATGAAAGCCGGAACCGCCGACTCTGGGCTCGAGCACCGCATCGCCCTGATGCGCCGGTTCAACCGCTTCTATACGGCGAAGATCGGCGTCTTGCGCGAGGGGCTGCTCGACAGCGCCTTCCCGCTGCCGGAGGCGCGGGTTCTTTACGAGCTCGCCAATCGCGAGCGTCCCGTGGCGGCCGAGCTCGCCAAGGATCTCGGCCTCGATCCCGGCTATCTGAGCCGTATCCTGCGCGGCTTCGAGCGGCGCGGGCTGCTCTCGCGGCAGCCCTCGCCCGAGGATGGAAGGCGGAGCCTCTTGTCGCTGACCGAGGCCGGACGGCAGGCCTTCGCGCCGCTCGATGCGCGCTCGCGCAGCGAGATCGGCGCGATGCTGGTCGGGCTTTCCGCCGGCGAGCAGCGCCGCCTCATCGAGGCGATGCGCACGATCGAGAGCCTTCTCGGGGCCGTGACCAAGGGCAAGCCGCCGTATCTGCTGCGCCCGCATCGGCCGGGCGACATGGGATGGATCGTCCACCGGCAGGCCGTTCTCTACGCAGAGGAGTATGGCTGGGACGAGCAGTTCGAGGCGCTCATCGCCGAGATCGCCGCCGGCTTCATCAAGCGCTTCGATCCGAAGCGCGAGCGCTGCTGGATCGCCGAGCGGGAGGGAGAGATCGTCGGCTCGGTCTTCCTCGTGAAGAAGTCGGCGACGGCGGCGAAGCTGCGTCTGCTCTATGTCGAGCCGGAGGCGCGCGGGCTCGGCATCGGGTCGCGGCTCGTCGCCGAATGCATTCGCTTCGCGCGTCAAGTCGGCTACCGGAAAATCACCCTCTGGACGAACAGCATCCTCGTTGCGGCGCGGCACATCTACGAGGCGGCCGGGTTCCGCCTCGTCGGCGAAGAGGCGCATCACAGCTTCGGCCATGACCTCGTCGCGGAAACCTGGGAGCTGCGGCTGTGAGCGGCGTTGCCCGGCGGTAGGTTCCTGCCGCTGGCGGCGGCAGCGGCGACCGGGATCCAAGTCGGCGCGGCCATCGTCGCGACGCGATTCGTCGTCGGCGAGATCGGCCCCGCTTCGCTGGCGCTTCTGCGCTACGCGATCGGCTTCTGCTGTCTCTTGCCGGTCGTCTTGCTGACGCGGCCGCTGCCGCGCTTTGCTCCGCGCGACGTCGTCCCGATCGCGCTCCTCGGGATCGCCCAGTTCGGCGTTCTCGTCGCCTTGCTGAATGTCGGGCTGCGCTATCTTCCGTCCGGCCGAGCGGCGCTGATCTTCGCTACCTTTCCGCTGCTCACCATGATCTTCGCCGCGGCGCTCGGCCGCGAGCGGCTCAGCGCCGCGAAGATCATCGGCATCCTGCTCACCATCATCGGCGTCGGCCTCGCGCTCGGCGAGAAGGCGGTGCAGCGCGGCAGCGGCGATCATCAATGGCTGGGCGCTCTCGCCGTGTTGGCCAGCGCCGCCTGCGGCGCGCTGTGCAGCGTCCTTTATCGGCCGTATCTGCGGCAGTATTCGCCGCTGCCGACAGGAGCCTTCGCCATGCTGGCATCGGTCGGATTCCTGTCGGCGCTGGCGGCCGGCGAGGGCTTCTTCGCGACACCGCCGGCGCTGACAGCAGGTGGCTGGTGCGCCGTGCTCTTCATCGGCGTCAGCAGCGGCGTCGGCTATTTCCTCTGGCTGTGGGCGCTGAAGCACGCCGCGGCGACGAATGTCACCATCTTTCTCGCCTTGAGCCCGATCACGGCGGAGGCGGCGGGCAGCCTGCTGCTGGGCGAGACCGTCTCGCCGGGCGCAGTTCTCGGTCTCCTCGCCGTCCTCCTCGGCCTTGCGATCGCGCTCCTGCCGGCGGCGGCGCTCAGCTTGCGCGGCGTCGTACCGGGGCGGCCGCCGTGAAGCGGTCGACGAGCTCTTTGAGGTGCCCGATCTCGGCGATCGTTGCGACGCCCTCCCGCGCGCTTTTGGCGGCCGTCTTCGCCCGCCGTTTCGGCAAGAGCGCCTTGTCGAAGCCGAGCTTGCCCGCCTCTTTGAGGCGTGCCTCGGTTTGCCCGACCGGCCGGATCTCCCCCGACAGGCCGATCTCGCCGAAGACGACCGTACCCTCGGGCACCGGTTCCTCCGTCAGCGCCGAGACGAGCGCCGCGGCGACGGCGAGATCGGCGGCGGGCTCGGCGATGCGCAGCCCGCCGGCGACGTTGAGATAGATGTCGTTGGCGCCGATAGCGAGGCCGCAGCGCGCATCGAGCACCGCCATGATCATGGCGAGGCGGTTGCCGTCCCAGCCGACGACAGCCCGGCGCGGCGTGCCCAGCGGCGAGGGTGCGACCAGCGCCTGGATCTCGACGAGAACCGGGCGCGTTCCTTCCATTCCCGCGAAGACGGCGGCGCCGCTCGCCTTCTCGTTGCGCTCGGCGAGGAAGAGGGCGGAGGGGTTCGGCACCTCGGCCAAGCCGGCGTCCGTCATCTCGAAGACGCCGATCTCGTCCGTGGGTCCGAAGCGGTTCTTGACGGCGCGCAGAATGCGGAATTGGTGCCCGCGCTCGCCCTCGAAGTAGAGCACGGTGTCGACCATGTGCTCGAGGACGCGCAGCCCGGCGATGATGCCTTCCTTCGTGACATGGCCGACGAGGAGAAGGGTGAAGCCGCGGCGCTTTGCGAGGCGGATGAGCTCCTGCGCCGATGCCCGCACCTGGCTCACCGTGCCGGGCGCGCTGTCGAGCGTGTCGAGAAACATCGTCTGGATCGAATCGATGACGACGATGTCGGGCGCGCTCGCCGCGTCGAGCGCCGCCGCGATGTCGCGGATGCTGGTTGCCGCCGCGAGCTGCACGGCGCTGCCGGCGACGGCGAGGCGCAGCGCGCGCATGCGCACCTGGTCGATCGCCTCCTCGCCCGAGATATAGGCGCAGCGCGCACCTGATTGCGCCAGGGCCGCGACGACCTGCAAAAGCAGCGTCGACTTGCCGATCCCAGGGTCGCCGCCGACGAGAAGCGTCGAGCCGGCGACGAGGCCGTCGCCGCAGACGCGGTCGAACTCGGCGATGCCGCTCTGTCGCCGCGGCTGTGGCGCCGCATCGCCGCGCAGCCCGACGAATTCGATGGGGCGCCCTTTGCCGCGGCTGCCGAGACCTTTCGGACCGACATCGCCCGCGGCTTCCTCGACGAGGCTGTTCCAGGCCCCGCAGCTCTCGCAGCGCCCGAGCCACTTCGGATGCACGGTGCCACATTCTTGGCAGACGAAGTGCGATTGCGGACGCGGCATTAAAGCCCTCTCTCTTTGGGGAGAGGGAGGGGACCTCTCGCAGAAGCGAAGCTTCCGCCGCGAAATACTGCCTGCGACGACTCCCCCTCACCCCGACCCTCTCCCCAAGGGGAGAGGGAGTAACTCTGGGAGAGTGCGCCACCCGTGCTCAACGCGCCCTCACCTCCATGCGGATCGGGCCTTCGGCGCGGCCGTGGATGAACTGGTCGACATAGGGGTTGCCGGAGCGGTCGATTTCGCTCTTGAGGCCGGCCCAGATGATGCGGCCGTTATGAATCATGGCGACGCGGTCGGCGATCTTGCGCGTCGAGGCCATGTCGTGGGTGATCGAGATGGCGGTCGCTCCCAGATCCTTTACGCATTTGATGATGAGGTCGTTGATGATGTCGGCCATGATCGGATCGAGGCCGGTCGTCGGCTCGTCGAAGAAGATGATCTCGGGCTCGGCGGCAATCGCCCGCGCCAGGGC
The DNA here is from genome assembly GCA_021325525.1 of Alphaproteobacteria bacterium. Taxonomy (GTDB): domain Bacteria; phylum Pseudomonadota; class Alphaproteobacteria; order ATCC43930; family CGMCC-115725; genus URHD0088. Next base: position 2,234 of record JAJPHB010000109.1, on the reverse strand, counting down.
GACGCGCTTCTGCATGCCGCCCGAGAGCTCGGCCGGACGGAGCGCGGCGACATCGGCGCCGAGCCCGACGGCGGCGAGCTTCTGCAAGGCGATCTCCCGCGCGGCGGCGCGCTTCAGCCCGCGTCCCTGAATGAGGCCGAAGGCGACGTTTTCCCAGACCGCAAGCGAATCGAAGAGGGCCGAGCCTTGGAACAGCATGCCGAATTTCCGCATCAACGCCTCGCGCTCGCCGGCCGAGAGGCCAACGACCTCGCTTCCGTCGATTCGGATCGAGCCGGCATCCGGCTGAAGGAGGCCGAGGATGCATTTCAGCATCACCGACTTGCCCGTGCCCGAGCCGCCGATGACGACGAGGCTCTCGCCGACGCCGACATCAAGATCGATGCCTTGCAGGACGTGCTTGCTGCCGAAGGATTTGCGCAGGCCGCGGATGGCGATCTTGGGGTCGCCGCTCATCGCGCGAAGAAGGCCTCGGTGAGGACGTAGTCGAAGACGAGAATGAGGATCGAGGAAGAGACGACCGCGTAGGTCGTCGCCGCGCCCACCCCCTGCGCACCGCCGCGCGAGTGATAACCGTTGTAGCAGCCCATCAGCGCGACGATGAAGCCGAAGACGGCCGCCTTGGCGAGGCCGGCCGCGACGTCCTGCGTCTGCAGGAAGTCGACCGTGCGCTGAATGTAGCTCGCGGCGTTGAATTGCAGCTTATAGGTCGACACCAGAAAGCCGCCGAAGACGCCGATGATGTCGGCGACGAGAACGAGGAGCGGCACCATGGTGAAGCCGGCGATAAGGCGCGGCGCCACAAGATAGCGGTAGGGGTTCGTCGAGAGCGTCGTCAGCGCGTCGATCTGGTCGGTGACGCGCATCGTGCCGATCTCGGCGGCGATGGCGGCGCCGATGCGGCCGGCGACCATGAGGCCGGCGATGACGGGACCCAGCTCGCGCGTGACCGATAGCACGACGACATTGGCGATGGCGTTCTCGGCGGCGAAGCGGCTGAAGCCAGTATAGGTCTGCAGCGCCAGCACCATGCCGGTGAAGACCGCGGTCAGCCCGACGACGGGGAGCGAGTAATAGCCGACATCCACCATCTGGCGGAGGATGAGGCGCGGGTAATAGGGCGGGCGAAGGGCGTAGAAGATCGCCGCGAGCGCGAAGACGACGATCCGTCCGGTGACGGCGAGGAAATCGAGAAACGTCCGCCCGACCGAGGCGAGGAAGTTGCGTTCGGTCACGATGCGGCGACGTCCCTGTAGACGCGATGATAGCGGCGGCCGAGGAGGGTGAGGATCTCGTAGCCGATGGTTCCCGCCTCGGCGGCGACATCATCGACCGTGCGGTCGCGGCCGATCAGCTCGACGAAGGCGCCAGGGCGGGCGAGGTGCGGTTCGAGCCCGCTCACATCGAGCGTAATGAGGTCCATGGAGACGCGTCCGATGAGCGGAACTGGTTGGCCGGCAATGACCGCGCCGCCGCGATTGCTGAGCGAGCGCAGCCATCCATCCGCGTAACCGACCGCCACGGTCGCGATGCGGCCCGGCCGGTCCAGGCGATGGGTCGCACCATAGCCAACGGTATCCCCCCTGTCAACGTCACGGGTCTGGATGATTCTTCCTTTCAGAATAACGGCTTGCGCCATCGGATTGGGCCGTCCGGGCTGCGGGTTGACGCCATAGACGGCGGCGCCCGGGCGGGCGATGGTGAAGTGGTAGTCCGGCCCGAGAAAAATGCCGGAGGAGGCAGCGAGGCTGGCAGGCGCCGGCGGCAGTCCGGAGAGAGCGGTGCGAAAGCGGTCGAGCTGCTGCGCATTCAGCGGATGCGCCGGCTCGTCGGCGCAGGCGAGGTGGCTCATGATCGCGAAGAGCCGGATGCCGCCGAGGCGCTCGCGCTCTGCCTTGAGGCGCGCGGTCTCGTCAGGCGCGAGGCCAAGCCGGGCCATGCCGGTGTCGATGTGGAGGATGGCGGCCCCGGTTGCCGGCTCTGCGAGGCAATGGCGGCGCCACGCCTCGACTTGGCCGAGATCGTTCAGCACCGGCATGAGGCGGAAGGCGGTGAAGTCGGCGGCGGTGCCGGGGAGCAAGCCGTTGAGGACGGCGATATCCCGGTCGGGAAGGAGGCGGCGCAGCGAGATCGCCTCGTCGAGATGCGCGACGAAGAAGAGGCGGCAGCCCGCTGCCGCTAGGGCGGGGGCGACACGCGCCATGCCGAGGCCGTAGGCGTCGGCCTTGACCACG
>JAJPHB010000084.1 GCA_021325525.1 Alphaproteobacteria bacterium | reverse complement strand
GCGCATCGGGTTTGCTCCGTGCCCGGCCAACAAAAAGCCCGCCGCGGTGAGTGCCGGGCGGGCGCAACTCGTGAACGTACTTGTTTTGTACTGTTTCTCTCCGAGCGCGTCAAGCGGGAAAATTTGAGTGGCAGCGCTACGCGATCTTCAGAAGGTGGGGCGCATCCTTCCGCGCCCGCTCCCGCACATCGTTGATCGCGGAATGCATGTTTCGCTTGCCCGCAGCAGCCGCTTGCAGCGTCGTCATATCATCCTGCTGGCGGCGCAGCTCGACTTGAACCAGCGGATCGGATAGGACCTTTTCCTCCACGCTCCGCGGCGGCAGCGGCAAAGGCGACCCTGAGTGCAAGCGGCAACTGGTCGAGTTGCCCCCGCAGCTTTTCCTCATCAAACCTTAACTCAGCCATTGGAGCAGACCTCATTGATCGGGAAAAGTCGCCATCGTGTCGCTCGCCAACTTACCCCCGAGGCTCTCGATCACAGAGGCACAGTCCGGACAAATCTTTCTTCTGGTTGCTGAAGTATGTGGAATCCAGCTCGATCGCCGTTCCTCCGACAGAACGGTCTGTTTCGCATGCGCCGCGGTGCAGCTTTGCAGCACCTCTTGAGCGCTGAATAGTTCTGTTCATCCCCTATGCTCGCTATTTCTTCTCTTTAAGAAGATGCAGTACCATCGATATCTCCTTGTCTGGATTATACTCGATAGTGAGTATATTGTATTTTCGTTCTTTTATGGGTATTACAATCTCGTTCCTCCTGCTCAACAACCCTGGAAGACCGCCCTCGAATAAATGCGCGTAGCCCGAGGGAAAAGTGATCGTCTTTTCTTCGTCCTCGCTGAAAATATCTTCTCTGACCTCGCGCAGCCGTGCAAAAAGCGCAGTATCACCCGATGCATAATAGCATCTTGCTATGACCCATGCGCCCGATGACAATCTATGGACGGTCGTGCTGAGAGGCTCGCCCCAGAGTACCGCCACCTGTCCGCCTCCAACTGGCAGCATATCGATCCACCCGGACGCTTGGCAGGCTCGCCCGTAATCGCTCGGTAGGCCGGCGATCCAATTATCGTCTCCCTCGCCCGCAATCCCGCCGACGTTGGAAACGCCCCCCCAAAATGGTAGCAACGCCTCGTCGCACAGAATCAGCGGCCCCTGGTACTGCAGCCACTTCATCCTGATCCTCCAAAGTCAGTTCGATCCCGATGCCGATTTAAAGCCTAAATAGACGCCCAAATATTTGCCGATGCCAGAGAGAAGTCCGCCTTGCCGGGCGCTGCAGGTCGCACAATGCGGATAACCCTCAGCGGGAGCGCCGCTTCGGTTCAGCACGCGCGGTGGCTGGTGGTCAACAATCGGATTACCGGATCGCGTGCCGAAATCCTTTGTACCGCAGGTGTGGCATCCAAATTGAGTGCCTAACTGATTGACTTGGGCCCGCTCTTTTGGGTTCGGGTATACGAGGGGCTTCGATAACGATACGCCGCCTCCAGGCGGCGCATATGGCCCTGGGCCTAAGCGATTAGGGCCGGACGGTACCTCGGAGGGAACTGACGGGCCGACATTCGGCGCGTCACCATCGATTCGAGTCCGCGCTGCTATCGCGTCCTGCGTCCAGCGGTCCAGGCTCTGAACACCTCCCTCGATCCGAGCGGCCTCTTGCGGAGAAAGTTTGCCTGAAGCAACTCTCGCGCGGAGAGCTGCCGCGATGTTCGGCGCTCCCTCCGCTTCGTGAGCTTGCGCGGACGAGATCGGATTGAGTGCGTCCCAAAAATTACTGAGGAGCTGACTGACGGATTGCCGGCTGGGAAGTGTCGCGTCTCTGAAAGGTTCCGAATTGTTTTCGCGCGCTATTTGATCGTTCCAAAGACCTCCACCGACATCACTCAAATACGGTGGAAAATTTCCCAACAATACCGGTGCAATCGCGGTCGAACCGGAAGATGTTGCCCCGATACTTGCTGAAAGAGTCGCCTGTGGCGCCGAGCTAAACGAGTTCGCCCCGAAGAGTGGGAAGTCTTCCGGTGCGACCGGCAAGGCAGCAGGCTGCGGGCCCGGATCGTCGTTTCTCAATTTTTGAAACACGGCGCCGAGGTATGGGCGCGTCGATGTTCCGGGGATGCCAAGCGGATCGAATTCGCCCGTCGGAGGAGGTGAGCCAAGCTGCCAGCCGGAATCTTCGCCGCCTCCCAACCCGCGGAAGACGGCGCCGAGATAGGGCGGCGTCAGTGTCGGGGGCGTGCCGAGCGGGTCGAGTCCGACGGCGGGTGCGGACACGGCTTGCTGTGGATCGGGTTGCAGCCAAGTCCAATTGTCCGGGTTGAGTGCAAAGGCCTCGGGCCCGATCAGTCGGTAGCCCCGCATGTAATCGAGCAGGCCCATGGCAAGATGCTCCGGTTGTTCTGGGGTTGGCACCGCAGGCACAGGGCGCATCGCATCGGCGCTCGCAATTGCGGCGAGCGGGCGATGGGACGTCGTTAGGGTTGGAAGACGGGCGTCGAGGCGGCGCGGCGAGACGTCTGATGCGCTCGTTTTATACGCAAGTCGCTGTTTGCGTATAACGCTCTGGCCTTGCGGCCTGGGTTCGTGTTATACGCACTCGGCACTTTGCGTATGCGACCATAATGACCGCCGAGCTCCCCCTCGCTCTGCAGACGGCCTATGCCGATCTTCTCGACCGCTGCCTCTCGGCGGCGTTCGATGAAGCCGTCGCGGAGGACGGCGTCTTCACGCCGAAGACCATTCGCGGCCGGCGCTACTGGTACTTCCAGGCTTCGACCGCGGGCCAGCGCCGGCAGCGCTATGTCGGGCCGGAGACGCCGGAGCTTCTCGAGCGTATCGAGCGTCACAAGAAGGCGCGGCACGACCGTCGCGACCGCCAGGCGCTTGTCTCGACCCTGATCCGCTCCGCGCATCTGCCGCGACCGCTCGCAGCCATCGGCGATGTTCTCGCCGCGCTCGCCGATGCGGGGGTCTTCCGGCTCCGCGGCGTTCTCGTGGGCACACTCGCCTACCAGACCTATCCGGCGGCGCTCGGCCTACGCCTGCCCGCCGCGACCATCCAGACGGGCGATGTCGATAATGCGCAATTCGCCGATATATCGGTTGCGGTCACCGACAGAACGCCCGCCATGCTCGATGTCCTGAAGCGGGTCGATGCGTCCTTCCGCCCGCTCCCCAGTCCGCAAGACGCCCGCCGCGTCGCGAGCTACGAGGCGAGCGGTGGCCTGCGCGTCGACTTCCTGACGCCCAATAAGGGACCCGAGGCGGAGGCGCCGCGGCCTCTGCCGGCGCTCGGAACGGATGCGCAGCCCTTGCGCTTCCTCGATTTCCTCATTCACGAGCCGCAGCCCGCCATCGTGCTGCACGGCTCCGGCATTCCCGTCCTCGTCCCCGCGCCCGAGCGCTACGCCCTGCACAAGCTCATCCTCGCCCGCCGTCGATCTTCGATGAGCGCCAAGCAGGACAAGGACATCCGCCAGGCCGAGGCGCTCCTGGCGGCGCTGGTGCGCAAGCGTGCGCCGGAGCTCGCCGCCGCCTGGGCCGAGGCCTCGAAGCGCGGCAAGAGCTGGCGCCGGCGTCTCGGCGAGGGCCTCGGGCCCCTCCGACCGGATATTCGCGACGAAACGCTGAAGGCTGTCGGGGCGCCGCGCGCGACCGTGCCCGGCCTCGAGCTCGAATTTGCCGCACCCGCCCTGCGCTACGATGCCCAGCGCGGCGTCGTCGCGTTCGCGGGCCAGGCCGGCGGAGCGCCGGTCCGCTGCGCCGTCACGCGCGAGGCGCTCGCCGACCATTTCGGCGCGGCCGGCCCCGATCCAGACGGCGCGGTCAGCGCCTTCCGCGCTCGCCGCAATGAGATCGAGCGCCTCCTGAAGGCGAAATACCTCTCATGGCCGGTCGAGGACGACGGCACGGTTCTGATGAAGGCCAGCGACGTCAAAGAATTGACGACAAATAAAAAAGGATGATCCGAAGAGCAACAGGACTCACACAATAGACCCACGGAGCGCGTCTCTCAGTTACGCGAATTCAGCGCCCGCTACACCACCCCGCTCGGCCCGTATTCGATCGGCTTCGCCCATCCTCCACCCTCGGTCTCGGCGTGGCGCCGCATCATCATCGCGTAGCGCGAGGCGCTCATGAGATCGTCGGCGAGCTTCACCACCTTTCCGTCCTTGCGGTGGTAGAGGCGGAACTCGGCGAACCAGTCGCCGAGATGGCGGAACACCTTCCAGCGGCCGGTCTGCATGCGCGTCGCCATCTCGAAGAGGCCGGCCTCGACGCCGCTCGTCCCGTCCTCGAAGGTGGCGCGCTCCGGCAGCATGTTGAGCCCCTCGCGCCGGTACTGCTCGGCGAGCTGCGCGCCGCTGTCCTTCGAGTGCTGGAGCCCGTCATGCGGCCAGGCCCAGGGGAGCCACGCACCCCAGGCGCGGAGGGTCGCAGCATGGAGCACCGGCGTCGCCTCGCGCAGGCGATAGGCCTGCGTCACATAGAGGCAATCGCTGTCACGGTCCCAGGCGAGGCGCACGGCTGCCGTCGGATGGTCCCAGCCGAAATCGAGCCCGCCGATCTGCGGCCAATGCCGCGGCAGCTCGAAGGCATCGACGGCGATCGCTTCCTCCGCCACCGGGAAGATGCGGCCCGATCCCAGCGACGGCACGCCCTTCGCCCGCGCCTCGCGCTCATGCGGCGGATAGGCAGCGACGACGCGTGCCCGCTCCTCGGCGCTGTAGTGGAGAGCGTCATCGATGGTCATTTGCGTCACGTGCCGATCCGTGGTCGGGTTTTCGAGAAAGGAGCGGACGAGCTCCGACATGCCGAGGAGGGGCGTCATCGTCAGCCACACCATGCCGCCGGTGGCGTTGGTGCGGGTCAGCCCCTCGGAATAGATCTCGGCCGGCGGCTCCTCGTCGAACCAGACGCGATGCAGGGTCTCGCCCTGCCATTTCTCGCGGCCCTTCTCGTAGGATTTGAAGGCGATGGTCGAGACGCCGCCCGAGACGTGGCGAATCTCGATCGTGTCGGCGAGGCCGGGAATACCGCGCGCCATTTTGCGCGCGACGATGTCGCGCTGCCGCAGGGCGCCGCCGCCGCGGCCGTTGCGGCCGAGGAGCGCGCGCTGCACGGTGTCGCGCGTCGATTCGCCGGTGACGCCGGCAACCCAGGACTGGGTCGGCCCTTCGAAGCGCCGACCGCGCCACCACAGAGGATAGCGCCCCGTCGCATGCATCGCCTCTTCCGCCGCGCCGGCCAGCGTCTTGCCAAGCTGGTTCCCCGCAAGGAAGAGCCGCTCGCGATGCGTCCGACCCGCATCATGGAACGCGATCTGCTTGGGGTAGGGCCGGTACGGCGGCGGGTGGTTCGGGTGCCCCCGTTCCCTCGATGCATTTTCCAAGACTTGCAGCATGCGCCGCAGCCATTGCTCGAACTTCGGCGATTGCATCGGCGATGTCTTCATCCTGCACCCGAATTCCGGCGCTGCGCTCCAAGAGGCTCCTCGGCATCATCACGGCGATGATCCGGAGGTAGTTGAGCGGGTCCTTGTCGCGCAGCTTCCTCACCGCGTCCGGCCCGCCCTCCTCGAAATCGACGACGAGCGCCGCGAGCAGCCGGTCGAGGAGACGAAGCTGCGCCTGGCTCGGCCGCCCGAACCACGCGCGCATCGAGCGCCGGCGCCATCGCGCGCGCTTCGCCGCTTCCGTCGTTTCGGGCATGGGCCCTCCAGATTCGTGGGACGCGCTTTTGCGGGCATGACGGCACGGCGCGAAGCCCCGGATCGGTGCTCCGGCTCCATTCTTCGCCCTTTCCGCTCAGCGATGAGGCGAGTTACGAAATCGAGAAATGAATGGAAAATTCGCGTCGACCCCAGCGCAGGCCGTCAGGCCGAAAGCGAAGGATCAGCATCGGCGGCGCTTCGAAGGCGCGGCCCGTGGGCTTCGCGATGGCGTGACTTGTGACGAGAGGCAGACGGCTCCGCTGCGCGCCAGAACCGAGTGGGAGCTTGCGTGTTGCGCCGTGCGAGAGTCGCTCGGCCGCCTATCGGAGGGAGAGGTTCTGCCGGGCTCTTCGAATCGGGACGCTCGTCCCAAGCGGTGCGGCTGAGCGAACTGGCGGCGACAAAAAACCCGCCGCGGCGGGACCGGGCGGGCGCAGATCACGAATGTACTCGTTTTGTACTGTTTCTCTCCGGCACCGTCAAGCAGAAAGTGTCGCCGGCGCGCCGCCCGAGCATTCGCCCGCGCTCTCCGCGCCGCGGCGCCATTCCTCCCGCACGGCGGCATCCGCCTCGCCCGGCCGATGGCGCGCTGCCGCCCGCCGCCAGGTCTCGCGGTCCGCAAGGCGCGAGAGCGCCCAGACGGCCATGGCGCGGACGAGGGGCGAAGGATCGGCGAGACGCTCCTCGACGCAGGGCAGGAGCGCCTTCTCGCCGCTGTTGCCGATGGCGATGAGGACGTTGCGGAGGAACCGGTCGCGGCCGGTCCGCTTCACCGGCGAGCCGGAGAAGCGGGCGCGGAAGGCGGCGTCGTCGAGGCGGGCGAGCTCGGCAAGGGCGGGCGCGCGAAGCCCGGGGCGCGGCGCCAGGGCGGCGTCCCGCGCCGCGCGCGCGAATTTGTTCCAGGGGCAAACGGCGAGGCAGTCATCGCAACCATAGATGCGGTTGCCCATCAGCGGGCGCAGCGCCGCATCGATATGGCCCTTGTGCTCGATCGTCAGATACGAGATGCAGCGCCGCGCATCGATGCGGTAGGGCGCCGGGAAGGCCGCGGTCGGGCAGGCATCGAGGCAGCGCCGGCAGGCGCCGCAATGATCCGCCTCGGCCTCGTCCGCCGCGAGGTCGAGCGCAAGATAAATCTCGCTGAGGAAGAGCCAGGAGCCGAAGCCGCGCGAGACGAGGTTGGTGTGCTTGCCCTGCCAGCCGAGCCCGGCGCGCTGCGCCAGCGGCTTCTCCATGACGGGCGCCGTGTCGACGAAGACTTTGAGCGCGCCAGGCCAGCGCCCGGCGATCCAGCGCGCGAGGGCCTTGAGGCGCTTCTTGACCGTATCGTGATAGTCGCGGCCGCGGGCATAGACGGAGATGTTTCCTGCATTGGCGTCCCGGAGCCCCGAGAGCGGGTCCTCCTCCGGCCCGTAATTGAGGCCGAGCACGACGACGGAGCGGACCTCCGGCCAGAGCGCCCGCGGATCGGTGCGCAGCGCCGCCTTCGCTTGGAGCCAGCCCATATCGCCGTGATAGCCGCGCCGCAGATACTCCGCGAGAGCACCGCGCGCCGCGGCGCCGAGCTCCGGTTTGGCGAAGCCGACGGCATCGAAGCCGAGCCGCAGCGCCTCGTCGCGGATGGCGGCGCGCGCCTCCACCCTCACCCGCGTCCGCGATAGGGCGCCACGCCCTGATCCGGCAGCCACAGCCCCGCCGGCGGCGCGCCCGTCTGGTAGAAGACGTCGATCGGGATGCCGCCCCGCGGATACCAATAGCCGCCGATGCGCAGCCAGACGGGATCGAGCTCGCCCGCGAGGCGCCGCGCGATCGCGACGGTGCATTCCTCGTGGAAGGCGCCGTGATTGCGGAAGGCGCCGAGATAGAGCTTCAGCGACTTGCTCTCGACGAGCCAGTCGCGCGGCACGTAATCGATGACGAGATGCGCGAAATCGGGCTGCCCCGTGACGGGACAGAGCGAGGTGAATTCGGGGCAGGTGAAGCGGACAAGGTAGGTCTCGCCCGGATGCGGGTTGCGCACCTTCTCCAGCACCGCCGCCTGCGGCGAAGCGGGCGCCGCCGCCGCGCCGCCCAGCTGCTGGAGATGCTCGTAGATGGGGTTCGTCATCGGTTCAGATCCGAGCGCCGGCGCTCTCCATCTCTTGCGCCCTCTCCGGCAAACGCCGCCCTTTCGGGAGCCTCTCCTCTCCGGGGCGCGGGCGCTCTTTCGGAGCCCTCTCCCTTCTGGGGAGGCGGAAGGCAAGGGTGCGGCCGCAGGATAGACCGAGCTGAGGCACGCCTCGCGCCCCACCCTACCGCGCTCCCGCTCGCGCGGAAACCCCATCCGTCAGCGCGTCAGCGCCGCCTAGCTCGGGAGAATGAGCGCGAGAATGAGCCAATAGCCCGCGGGGCGCCCGTGCGCCCCATCGCCATCGCCTCGACGGGCGGCAAGGGATTGGCGCCGGAACCTCGCCCCGGCGCCCTTTCCTCAATGCGAGAGCAGCACCGGCAGCCGGCTCGCCGCGACGATCGCGCGGGTCGCGCCGCCGAACAGCATCTCGCGCCACGGCATCTGGCCGTAGCCGCCCATCACCAGGAGGTCCGCGGCAATGTCGCGCGCCGCTGCGAGCAGCTCTTCCCCGGGGCCCGCACCCGAGGAGGAAGCAACACGACGCTCCGCGCTGATGCCATGCCAGCTCAGGTGCTCGACCACGGCGGCGGCGCTCTCCTCGTGCCTGTCGGTGACGGTGATCACGGTGACGGAGCGCGCCGCGGCGAGGAGCGGCATGGCTGCGGCAAGCGCCCGAACGGCAGCGGGCGAACCGTTCCACCCGAAGGCGATGGCGTCGCCCAGGGTGGCCGGCGCCTGCGCCGGCGCCAGCAGCACCGGGCGGCCGGAATGGATCAGTGTCTCCTCGACGGTGTCAGTGTAAGGCCGGTCGACGACACGCTCGGAGCGCCCGAGGACAACGAGATCGAAGAACCGCGCGTGGCGCGATATGATCGAGGGCGCATAACCCGTCTCCTCTTGCCAGCTCGCCGAGGCACCGGCTTTGGGTCGTGCCGGCTCCATCGGCAGGCCGTGCCGGCCAGCCGCGGCGAGGAAGGCGTCCTTGGTTCGCGCCGCCGCCGCTTGGATTTCCCGACGGAACTGGTCGATCCAGCTGCCGGCCAGAGGCATCCCGAAGCCGTCGCCGGCGTACATGAGAATCTCCCGCGGATCGGGGCGCACATGAAAGCCCTCGACATGCGCCTCGAAACGCCGCGCCAGCCGCGACGCCAGCTCGACGGTCCCATTCGTGGCCGTTCCGCCGCTGGCGCAGGCAAGAATAGTGTGGATAGCCATGGCACTCCTCCGGATCGACAGCACCGCGAGAATGGCCGGCCGGGCGCATCGCGTCATTGAGCTGGATCAAATGAAGATCGACCGCGGCGACAGGCAATCGGGTTCGGCACTGCCTTGATCCAGGTCAACGCTCCAGGACCGAACCCGTACGAATCTGGCTGTCGGGCCCGGGCGCCCAGCACACCCTGGCGGAGTTCTCGGACCTGATGCGGGAGGTCGAGAAATGACGACGAATCTCGATAGGGCGAGCGGCAACAGCCTTTGCGGCACGATGCTGCGATGGGTACGCAGAGCTCAGGACAGGATTGCGGATGCGTGGGCGCGCGATGCGCTGCGCTACGAGCTCGAGCAGTGCGAGCTGAGCGGCGATATCGATATCATTCTTGCCGATGCGGGATTGACGCGCAGCGACATCGGGCAGTTGATCAAGGGGCATCCCGAAGCCACGCGGCTGTTCCGCGGGATGTCGGAGCGGCTGGACGTCGCGGCCGAGTGCCGCAAGGATCCTCACATTCAGCGCGAAATGGAGCGCGCCTGCGCTCTCTGCACGAACCACAAGAGCTGCCGGCGCTGGTTGCGCTACGGTGGGCGCGAAGGATATCACGCCTTCTGCCCGAACGCGCCGCTTCTTGATCTCTTGCGCCGCCGCAGCCTCGAGGCAAGAGGCCTCGGCTGACCACAGGCCAGGCGCTCCGGTTCGCGCAGCGCCTGCTCGCACGGCGCCCTCCACCCTCGCCCCTCGTCCGTGTAGAATCGTACGAGAGTTGCCGTCACGATCGACGAGGGGAGCTGTGGGCGATGAAGGAGCCCGGCGACGAGCCGCTTCGCGCGCTGTTGGACGAGACCGCGATCGGGATCAAATGGATTACGCCGGACGGTCGCGTGGCCGAGGTCAATCGCGGCCTTTGCCGGCTGCTCGGCTACAGCCGAGAAGAGCTGTTGGGGCGGCGCTACGACGAAATCACCCATCCCGATGATCTGGAGCAGGATGCGGCGCTCTTTGCGCAGCTTCTCGACGGCCGGATCCGCAGCTACGCCATCGACAAGCGCTATTTCAGCAAGACTGGCGAACTGCTTTACGTCCGTGTCACCTCCGCCTTGGCGCGCACGCCGGAGGTGCTGCGGCTGGCGATCGTCGAGGACATGCGCGCAAGGCGGGACGCCGAGAGCATCCGGCGCGAGGGCGAGGTGCGGTTTCAATCGATCCTGCAAGCCGTACCGGATGGAATGGTCATCATCGACGAGGCGGGGCTCATCCAATCCTTCAGTCCTTCCGCCGAGCGGTTGTTCGGCTATGTCGCTTCCGAGGTCATCGGCAAGAATGTCAGCATCCTGATGCCATCACCTCATCGCGAGCTGCACGACTCCTACATCGAGCGGTATCTGGCGACGGGCGAGCGGCGGATCATCGGAATCGGCCGCGTCGTAAGCGGCGCGCGCAAGGACGGCAGCGTCTTTCCAATGGAGCTGTCGGTCGGCGAAGCGCGGATCGAGGGGCGCCGCATCTTCACCGGTTTTATTCGCAACCTCACCGAACGTCAGGAGGCGGAACGCCGTCTCGATCATTTGCAGCGCGAGCTCATGCATGTCGCACGCCTCAGCGAGATGGGACAGATGGGCTCGACCCTCGCCCATGAGCTCAATCAGCCGCTAACGGCGATCACCAATTACCTGAACGCCGGACGGCGGCTGCTGGAAAGCCAGGGCGTTGCCGGGACGGAGCGCATCATCGAGACGATGGACAAGGCGGGCGCCCAGGCTCAGCGCGCCGGCGAGATCATTCGCCACCTGCGTCGCTTCGTAGAAAAGCGTGAAGCCGACCGGCGCGAGGAAGATGTCAACAAGGTGGTGGAGGAAGCGAGCGCCTTGGCACTCGTCGGCGTCAAAGGTAGCGGCATCGTCGTGCGTACGCGATTCGGTCGCGACCTGCCCGCCGTGCTCATCGACAAGGTTCAGATTCAACAGGTGATCGTCAATCTCGTCCGGAATGCGGTCGACGCGATGGCTCGCTCCCCGGAAAAGGTGCTGACCATCGCGACCAGCGATGCGGGCGGCGTGGTGTCGGTGCGCGTTGCCGATACAGGGCCGGGACTCGACCCGACGATCGCCGACAAGCTCTTCAAGCCGTTCGTCACGACCAAGGAGGAAGGCATGGGCATTGGCCTCTCGATCTGCCGGCAGATCGTCGAGGCCCATGGCGGGCGGATCATGGCCGAGACGTCGGAACGGGGCGGTGCCGTCTTCGCCTTTACCCTGCCGGCGGCGCCTCCCGCAGCGGGCTGACGGGAATGCGTCCGCTCCTCGACCGCTAAGTACATATCCGTATTTTGTCGGGTGCGTTCCGACAGTATCTTTGCGAATGGGCGGGGCTGCACAAAGGCCGTTACGTGGTGAACGCCAAGGTCTTTATTGTCGATGATGATGAGGCCGTGAGGGATTCTCTCCGGATGCTTCTGGAATCCTGCGGCATAGATGTAGAGGATTTCGCATCGACCCGCGACTTCATGCGGAAATACAGACCCGGTGCCCACGAATGTCTTCTTCTCGACCAGCATCTGCCCGAATTCACCGGACTGGAATTTCTCGCGTCGCCTGAACGAGGCGCGCTTCGCCTTCCTGTGATCTTGCTGACGGGCCGAGGCGACGGCGCGATCCGCGACCGGGCATACGAGCTCGGTGTGCGCGCTTATTTGGAAAAGCCGGTTCCCGACGACATTCTTCTGAAGACAATTGGGCAGGCGATCAGCTGAGGGTCATCTGACCCCGTCTTGAAGCGGCGCACCCGGCTTCACAAATCTGAGCCCATTTGTGGCCCAGTCGGAATCGCTCACGGGTACCTCCAGTAAGGGACGAAATATATCGTCCAGGCACGAAATCTTACAGCAAGCGAATGTTCGCGGGGATCGACGGAGATTGCGGTGAATTGGCCCCTGTCCAAAGCTGCAACAACCGACCCGTCCAGCACGATGTAATGTGTCGCTGCCGAAGCGATGAACCCCGACCTCCGCACCAGCGTGATCGTCGCCGGGCTGGAGGATGAGATCCTCGGCGGTCGGAGACTGCTATTGGATCTGGCGGAACTGGAATTGGAACGCATCCCGTCAGTGCGCAGATCACGGTAATGGCGGCTGCTAACCTATCGGACCCATTCGACATGACATGGCGGAGGTAAGTCTCGAATGCGCGTGCGCGCATTGACTTCCGTCAATCAGCATCGGAGTTCTCCCTTCCTCAACACTTTCGCATCATCCCCATGAGAAGGCGCGTGCGGCGGGTTGCGCGCGGACCGGGACCAACGCGACACCTCAGAGTGCGAGCGAGTGCCGGGCCGCGTCAGGCGCAAGATAGGCATCGAACGTCGCGGCGATGGTGCGGATCAGCGGACGATATGGCTCATGGACGCGGATATGGTCGCCGCTCAACGCGATGACGCCGTCCGCCGCCATCGCTCGCAGGGCGGCGCGCTCGGCGCCGAGCCCCGCCGGGTCGATATGGTGAGCCGCTGCGACTTCGGCGACATCGACTTCGAGAAAGCACATGATCCGCTCGATCACCTCCCGCCGGAAGCGGTCCTCGGCCGTCAATCGCGCCGCCCGCGCCGCCGGCAAACGGCCCGCCGCGATCATTTCGCCATAGATCTTGATCGAGACGATGTTCTGAACATAGGCCGCGGGCAGCGAGCCGATCGAGGACGCGCCGAGGCCGAGCAGGATGTCGGCCGCGTCCGTGGTGTAGCCCTGAAAATTTCGCCGGAGCGTCTCGCCGCGCAAACTCGCGACGAGGGCGTCGCCCGGCAGCGCAAAATGGTCCAATCCGATGCGGACATAGCCGGCGTCGCACAGTATGGCGGCGATGGCTTCCGCCTGCGCGAGGCGCTCGCCGGCACCGGGCAGCGCCGCCGCGTCGAGCCGCTTCTGGTGCAGCTTCATCGCCGGCACATGCGCATAGCCGAAAACGGCAAGGCGGTCCGGCCGGAATTCGAGAGCGCGGCGCGCCGTGTCCTCGCAGCTCGCCACGGTCTGATGTGGCAGGCCATAGAGCAGGTCGAAATTGAGGCGTCGGATGCCATTGGCCCGCAGGGCTTCGACGGCGGCGCGCGTCGCCTCCACGCTCTGTACGCGGTTGATGGCCCTCTGCACGACGGGGTCGAAGGTCTGAACGCCGAGGCTGGCGCGGTTGATGCCCATTCGCCGCAGCGCCGAGGCCGTTTCGCCGGAAAGAGTGCGCGGATCGATCTCGATCGCCAGCTCCGCTTCGGCGTCGATCACGAAGCGACGCCTCAGCCGCGCCATGATCGCTTCCAGCGCCTCCGGCGCCGCGATCGTCGGCGTGCCGCCGCCCCAATGGAGATGCACGGCACGCATCGGACTGGGGAGCGCCGCGGCGAGGAGGTCGATCTCGTCCTGCAGCACGGCGAGGTAGCGCGCGATCGGGCCGTCATGGGCGGGGATCTTGGTGTGGCAGCCGCAATACCAGCAGAGCGAACGGCAGAAGGGAATGTGGAGATAGAGCGACACGGATGCGCCGCTATCGAGGCCGGCGAGCCAACAGCGGTAGGTCGCCTCGTCCACGGGGTGAAAATGCGGCGAGGTCGGGTAGCTCGTGTATCGCGGCACCCGCCGAGATTGGTATTTCTCGAGAAGGGCGGGATCCATCGATCGCTTCATCGGGAGGCGGGCCGCAGGCGCCGCCGACAAGGCTGCCGGCTTCGCTGCGAGCATGGATCTATTCGGCCGGATATCGCCGCCGTCGCAGCAGTCCGACTTCCATGCCGGCGGCCTCGCCTTCAATCGGTCTCCGGGATGCCGGGCGACAGCCAGCGCGGCAAGTCGCATTCCAGCCTCGCGATCTCGGCGGCGAGCCGGTCCGCCTCGGTATCGAGGCGCATCCAGCGGAGCTTGTTGAGGCGTTGCCGAAGTCGAAGCCCTTCCTCGCACCTGACCGATCGCTCGGCGATTGGGGTCATCGCAATTTCGCAATTCATGGGATTCTCCTCTCTGTCTCCGTCGCCGCTCAGGTGATGCCGAAGCGCTCCTTGGCCGCGGCGCTCATCAGATCGGGCGACCAGGCGGGGTGCCAGGTCATGTACACCTCGGCGGTGTCGATGCCGGGAACCGAGCGCGCCGCCTCTTCGGCGCCATGCTTCAGGGCCGCCGCGGCCGGGCATCCGGCTTGGGTCGTCGTCATGCGGATGTGAGCGGCGCCGGCTTCGACCGCGATGTCGTAGACGAGGCCGAGATCGACAATGTTGTAGCCGAGCTCGGGATCGATGACGCCTCTGAGCGCGTCCGCGACGGCGGCGGCAAGGTCCTCGCTCATGCCGCCTCCCCGGTTCGGCCAGGGACCTGAATGATGTGACGGTACCCCGCTTCACCGAGCGCCTCGCTTCCGATCGCGATCCCGCGCTCGGCCAGAGCCCGATAAAGGAAGACCGGCTCGCGCGCGGTATACGCTTCGAGCGTCGAGCCCGGCGCCATGCTCTCGAGCGCGGCGAGCACGCGGACCATCGGCTCCGGTGGCTCGAGGCCGCGCGTATCCAGCGTCGCCGTCGGAGCCGCAGCCGTCGCCGCCGGCTTCGCGGCAGCCGCCGCAGCAGGGGTGAACAGCACCTCCCACTCCCCGCCGCCGATCGGCCGCTCCGTGTGATCGAACCCTCGCCCCGCCATGACAGCGAAGAGCGGAATGGGCTTGAAAGTCGCGAGCAAACGCAGCGCCTGGCCGGGCACGAGGCTGGCGACCGCCGTCATGATCTCGGCGAAGGGCTCGCCCCCGGCCCTCAGTATGGGGCGGACATCGACGGTCAAGGGCGATGGCGTGTTCATGTCGAGGCTCCTGTCTTGCCGAGGAGAGGGCTGGATGGGGAAACCGTGGACGGGTGAGCGGAGACTGCCGCCGAGCGCATCGGCGCCGCGGGTTCCACAAAGCGCGCCCGCCACAATTCGCGCAGGATAAAGAGGGTTGCCAGCACATGGAGCAGAATGGCGGCCCGCCACAGCGTGTCGAAACCGAGAGCCCCGAGCAGCGCGCCGGCCGCGACCGCGAGGAAATAGAGCCCGAACCAGGGCGCGGCGCGGCCCTCGTTCACGAGATCCTGAACGCGCGGCACCGCCTCTTTGCCAAGGCGCGGGCCGTAGCGCTCGAGCCAGGTGAGGAACGGGACGATCTTGTAGAGCTGCCCCAGACCGAGACCCGACAACCAGCCGAAGAGCAGAAGATAGACAAGCGGCCCCAGCAGCGCCGAAGACGCATGCGTTGCTTGCAGCGCAGCAAAGCCGGGCAGGCAAAGCGCCAAGGCGCTCAGCGCGGCCACCGCGGTCCTGCTGTTGAGCTCGAGGACGGAGCGCCGCCGCGTCCGGAAGAGGCGGACCATGTCGGCGAGATAAAGCGCCGCCATGGCGAGGATCAGGATGCCCCCCGCTTCCGCAACGGAGGCGGCGATCCCCCCGTCGCCGAGGAAAGCGCCCAGCCAAACCGCCGCCAGCCCGGCGACGGCGAGGCACAGGACCCACCGGCCGATTCCGCCATCCTCTTCGCCCGCCAGCATGAACATCGGCAGCAGCCGGTAGCTGACGCCGATCGCGGTCAAGGCGAACCAGCCGACGAAGCCGCTGACGAGGTGCAGTTCGAGGCCGCGCGAGACCCATGCGCCCCATGGGAAGGTCTCGGGGCAGGCAAGAGCGAGCGCGAAGCTCAGCCCGAGGCCGGCCGTCAGCAGCAGACAAGAGAGGCCGAGGAGAACGAAACGGCCCGGGAGAGCCAAGGGACGGGCGGAGGCGAGCGCGCGCGCCATCGTTACAGCGACGGGAAGGAGACCGAACAGGATGAGACCACCGCCAAGCGGGAGCGCGCGCACGCAAAGCGGCGGCAAGAGACCGTCGAGGCCGAGAAACCCGACGGTCATTCCCGCGAGGCCGCCGCCGATCGCGAGCAAGGACAGGAGCCCTGCGCGGTCGCCGATCGCGCCGGCCCCGGTGATCACCGGGACGAACTGAAGAAGCGCCCCGATCATCAGCAGCGTCAGCCAGCCGATGGTCAGAAGATGGACGCCGACCAGCGTGCGCGGGCTGAAGAGGGGTTCGGCCGGATAGGTGAAGCCGGCGAGCATGAGACATTGCGCCGCCAGGAACGCGGCGAGCGCCGCGGCGAAATAGGCCATCGTCCAGCGTGAGAGTCCGCCATTCATTGTCGCCGGTCCCGATCGAAGTCTCCGGCTGACGAGATGACATGAAGGCTCGGGCGCGTCTTTGATCTGGCGCAAAGAAACGTGTTTGCGCCGCTCGATCGGCGCCCGACGGCCGCGACTGCGGCAATATTCCCGTTCGACGCCCGGTTTGCAGACCGAAGCCGAGACGCCCATCTCTAGGAAGAGAGTTGCGCGAGTGCGGCCCAGCTATGCCAAGCCTATCCTGCGAACCGCTCCGCCACGGAGCTCCCGAAGAGCGAGCGCGCCAAGCGACGCCGGGCCGCCGGCTCGACGGTTCCGTCATCCGCCATCTCGATTTCTTCAAGGAGCTCGATGACAGCGCGCTCGACGACATTGCTGGCGCGGCGCGGCCCGAGCGTATCCCGCGCGGCGAGGCGCTCTTTCGGCAAGGCGAGCCGCCGCACGCACTCTTCATCGTGCTGAGCGGGCGCTTCAAAGCGATACAAGTCACTCCGGAAGGACGACAGGTCGTGGTGCGCCTCGCCGGCCCGGGCGATCTCATCGGCCATGTCTCCGTCTTCGCCGAAAAGCCTTACCCGGCGACGCCGACGGCAGCGACCGAGAGCATTGCGCTGATGTGGAGCCCGCGGACCTTCATCGCGCTCATGGCTCGACATCCGCCATTGTCCCTGGCGGTCGTCCGCAATATGGGGCGGTTCATCGAAGAGGCTCATACGCGACTGCGCGAATCCTCGACCGAGCGGGTCGAACGCCGTATCGCCCATGCCGTCTTGCGCCTTGCGCAGCAGGCGGGTCACCGCGTCGATGGTGGCGTCGAGATCAGCTTTCCCATGACCCGCCAGGACCTCGCGCTGATGACGGGCGCCACGCTGCACACGGTCAGCCGCGTCCTCAGCGCCTGGGAGCAGCAAGGAGTCGTGGGAGGCGGGCGGCAGCATCTTGTCCTCCGCGACCCGCAAGCCCTCGCGCGAATTGCCGAGGAATGCTGACCGCATAATCCGGCTCAGCGCCCGATCGCCTCGGCGATGACGCGGCTGAGTTCGGAAAAGCGGACGGGTTTATGCAAGATGGGAAGAGTGCCGTTCTCCTCCTCGATCGGCACATTGCCCGAGATCAGCACCAGGGGAATATCGCGGCCGAGAGCGGCGATCCGCTGGTTGAGCTCGCGCCCGGTGAGCCCGCCAGGCATCGCGTCATCCGTCAGCACCAGATCGATCCGCTCGCCGGCCGCGATGCGCTCCAGCGCTTCGCGACCGTGGGCCGCCGCGGTGGCGCCGTAGCCGAGCCCTTCGACACCCTGGACCAGGGCGGCGCGCACCTCGGGATCATCGTCGACGATCATGATGACGGCCGATGTGTCCGCGCACTCCATCCGCGGCGCGGCCGCGGTGTCGCTCGCCGCCGCTTCCGCCTCCATGGTGCGCGGCAAGTAGAGGCGCACGGTCGTCCCGATTCCCGGCTCGGAAGAGAGGCTCGCGTGGCCGCCGGATTGCTTGGCAAAGCCGTACACCTGCGACAGTCCGAGCCCCGTGCCGACGCCCGTGTCCTTCGTCGTGAAGAAGGGCTCGAAGGCGCGCGCCGCCACCTCCGGCGCCATGCCCGTTCCGGTATCGGTCACCGTGATCTGAACGTAGCTGCCGGGGCTGAGACCGCGACTCGGCTCGGCGCTCCTGCCGATCTCGATATTCTGCGTCTCGATGGCGATGCGGCCGCCCGACGACATCGCTGCCCGCGCGTTGGTGACCAGATTGAGAATGGCCGATTGGAGCTGCGCGGGATCGATGCGGCAGGGAAAGACCGTCGGGCTGAGCAGCAGCTGCAGCTCCACCGTGTCTCCCGCTGCCCCTTTCAGCATCAATGCGAACTCCTTGATGATCAGATTGGGGTTCACGACCTCCAAGCGCATGGGCGGGGACGCGCTCACCGAAGACATTCAGCCGGCTTGCCGTCTGGTGGCTGCGGCTCGGCATCGCCATCGAGCGCGTCAAACCCGGGAGGCCGCAGCAGAACGGCCGTCACGAGCGCATGCATCTCACGCTCAAGCGCGAGCCACACGGCCGCCCGCCCTGAACAGCCTGCATCAGCAAGCCAAGTTCGACGCCTTCCTGCAGGCGTTCAATACCGAGCGCCCGCACGAGCCCATCGCCATGAAGTGCCCGGCCGAGCTCTATGATCTCGGCTACTTCGACCGGGAGCAACGCACCCTGCAACCCCTCGACAACCCCTTCGGCCCGAGGTTGTCACCCACGTCTTAGGGACGTTCTGTCACCCATGTCTCCGGGCCGGACAGTTCTGAAGTGGCGGGCCACGACCGACGATGATGAGCACCATGTCTACGCCATAGCCCTATGACTGAGGCCGAATCTTATCGAAAGAAATGGCCAATCAAAATCAGTGCCAGCACCGCGAAGAACCCGAAGGTGCACGCGCGCGTCAAGCCAAGCATTTGACCTGCGAGGATCTGGCCGAGCCGATGAACCTCTTCCTCTACGCCGCTGCGCTGCGATGCCTGGCGTGGTTCCTCGTCAATCGGCATAGGTTCGTCGGGTGTTACCGACCGATCAGAGACGCGCCATCCGATCAGTTTAATGTGGCCGCGCAATGGTTCAGGACCATGCCGTTCATTGATCGTGAAAAGTCCCCATGAGGTGGGCAAGCTCGGAGGGGCATGTTCATCCCTGACGAGCCCCGCAGTCCACTCAATGCCGATGTAAACGTCGCTCGCCCGCCGCGCGAGAACTTCGGCTTCCAATTGCGCCAACACTGGTGGTGGAACAGCGCATTCGATTGACCATCCGCCTTTGCTCCCGATCTCCCAATCATCATCGGTAACAAACAGAGTTGCCGTAGGTGGCGTTTTGCCAAGAGCTTCGCTGATCCTACCGCTTACTCTCAGCTCAGGCGTAGTCCCATCATTCTCGTAGATGTCGTTCGCCTTATGCCACTCCCATTCCTGCTTTGTGGTTTCGTCGGACCTGATAGTTAGGTCAAATTCCTTTGTCTCTCGGTCTTTGCCGATCACACGGACGCTGTCTTTCTCGGAAACGGCCTTCCCCGTTATCGATGTCGAAAACCTGGAGCCAGCACTTGGTTCAATTAGCCATTCTCGTTCCCAACACCGAGCAACGACCAAATCCTTTCCTTTAATCCAAAACGTGCGGCTCGCGAAGCCGTAGCCCTCGAACGGCTTCGCCTCAGTATCGGTCATAGTTTCGCCGCCCAATTGTTCAGAAGCCCAATCACGACCAGGGAAGGAAGGACTGACCATGGAGTTTTTTCAAGCGGTGATTTGGGGCTCGGAGGGCTGTGGCGTGGCTTCGGGCTTGCAGGTCTGGACGGCAAGTTAAAACGGCGCGCCGTCGGTTTGGGTGTATGTCATTGGGTTGACTGGCGAATTTGCGCCGACGCGGAAACACCCGTTGCTGGCGCTTCCGGCCGAAAGGCCATTGATATCAATG
>JAJPHB010000053.1 GCA_021325525.1 Alphaproteobacteria bacterium | reverse complement strand
GGAGGCGGCGCCGGAGGAGGCGGCGGGCGCCGCCATGATGGCGCTGGCGCGCGCGCTCTTTCCCATTTGCCGCAGCATCACCGGAGACGGGCTCCGCCGCTCGCTCGCCCTGATCGGCGAGCAGATCCCGCTGAAGCTGCACGAGGTGCCTTCGGGTACGCCCGTGCTCGATTGGACGGTGCCGCGGGAGTGGAACATTCGCGATGCCTACATCGCGCGGCTCGACGGGACGCGCATCGTCGATTTCCGCGCCAGCAACCTGCATGTCGTGCAATACAGCCGGCCCGTCGATGCGATCGTTCCCCTCGCCGAGCTGCGGCGGCATCTCCACAGCCTTCCCGAGGCGCCGGACTGGATTCCCTACCGGACCGCCTATTACAGCGAGAGCTGGGGCTTCTGCCTGCCGCATCGCCTGCTCGTGACGCTGACCGACCCCGCCTACCGTGTCGTCATCGAATCGAGCCTCGCCGATGGGCACCTCACCTATGCGGAATGCCTGCTTCCGGGAGCCAGCGACGAGGAGGTGCTGCTCTCCTGCCACTCCTGCCATCCCTCGCTCGCCAACGACAACATCGCCGGCATGGTCGTGGCGACGATGCTGGCCCGCCACCTCGCCGCCACGCGGCGGCGCTTCACCTATCGCTTCCTGTTCATTCCCGGCACCATCGGCTCGATCACCTGGCTCGCCCTCAGCGAGGCGATTCTGCCGCGCATTCGCTATGGCCTCGTCCTCTCCTGCCTCGGCGATGCCGGCGCGATGACCTACAAGGAAAGCCGGCAGGGCGACGCCGCCATCGACCGCATCGTCCGGCACGTGCTGCGCCACGATGGCGGGGAGCACCGGATTCGGCCGTTCTCGCCTTACGGCTATGACGAGCGGCAGTATTGCTCGCCCGGCTTCGACCTGCCGGTCGGCTGCCTCATGCGGACGCCGAACGGCGAATATCCGGAGTATCACAGCTCGGCCGACAACCTCGAGCTGCTGCGGCCGGAGAGCCTCGTCCATTCGCTCGACATCCTGCGGCGGATCGTCGCCGTCATCGAGGGCGATGCCACCTATTTGAGCCGCAACCCCAAAGGCGAGCCGCAACTCGGGCGGCGCGGCCTCTATGCCGGCACCGGCGGCGGGCCGGCCGATGGCGAGCGCATGGCGCTGCTCTGGGTCCTGAACATCGCCGACGGCCGCCATTCGCTCCTCGACACGGCCGAGCGCGCCGGCCTGCCCTTCTCGGCGATCCGCGCCGCCGCCGACGCACTGATCGGCGCGGAGCTGCTGGAGGCGGTGGGCTGAGGACTGATGCGCTGAGCTTGCGGCGCGCCCCTCCCAAACCCTACCCCACTTGCGGGTTACGAGATGAGGCACAGCGAGCCCCTCTCCGCCACGGAAGTGGAGGAGAGGCGGGGGTGAGGTGGCGTCGCCGCTTGCTCGGCAGATCCCCCACCTCGCCCTGACCTTTCCGCCCACCGGGGCGGAGCGGAGCGAAAAGTGCATACCGCTGTCGGAGATATGTGAATCCCCTGGGCTCGTGGAGGAGGGCAGGGTCCGGGTTTGGGGGAGAGGGTAGGTGAAGGCGCGCACCGAAGCCAACGACTTCCGCCGCGGCGACCGCTCGACATCGGCGGCGGGCATCGGCTAAGACGGGCCGGGAAACGCCTCATCGGGATATCAGCGCCATGACCATGTTCGCCTTCCGCCTTGCCGCCGCCGCGGCGGCGCTCGCCGCGTTCCTGGCGGCGCCGCCCGCCTTCGCCCTCGACCAGGTGACCTTCGGCACCGATTGGAAGGCGGAGGCCGAGCATGGCGGCTTCTACCAGGCGCTCGCCACCGGGATTTACGAGAAGCACGGGATCGAGGTCACGCTCCGCCAGGGCGGGCCGCAGGTCAACCACGCGCAGCTCCTCGCCGCGGGTCGGCTCGACTTCAATATCGCCTCCAACTCCTTCATCCCCCTCAACTTCGTGAAGGAGGGAATCCCGATGGTGGCGGTCGCCGCCTTCTTCCAGAAGGACCCGCAGGCGCTGCTCGCCCATCCGGGGCAGGGCAATGACAGCCTGCCGGCGCTCAAGGGCAAGCCGATCATGATCGGCAACGACACGCGCGTCGGGTCCTGGCTCTTCCTCAAGGCGAGGTTCGGCTACACCGACGACCAGATCCGGCCCTACACCTTCAACATC
This sequence comes from Alphaproteobacteria bacterium, assembly GCA_021325525.1. Classification (GTDB taxonomy): domain Bacteria; phylum Pseudomonadota; class Alphaproteobacteria; order ATCC43930; family CGMCC-115725; genus URHD0088. The sequence goes on along the minus strand of JAJPHB010000053.1, from coordinate 7,328 downwards.
GCCCCCTTCCTCGCCGACCCCAAGGCGATCCAGCAAGGCTACGTCACGAGCGAGCCCTTCATCATGGAGAGCCAGGGCGTGAAGCCGGTCGTCATGCTGCTCGGCGATTACGGCTATACGGGCTATGCCGCGATCATCCAGACCTCGAAGAAGCTCGTCGCCGAGAAGCCCGATCTGGTGCAGCGCTTCATCGACGCCTCGATCGAGGGCTGGTACAGCTACCTCTACGGCGATCCGGCGCCGGCGAACGCGCTCATCAAGAAGGACAACCCCGAGGAGAGCGACGCGCTCCTCGCCTTCGGCCACGACAAGCTGAAGCAATACGGCATCGTCGACAGCGGCGATGCCAAGACGATGGGCATCGGCGCCATGACCGAGGCGCGCTGGGCTGATTTCTTCAAGCTGATGTCGAGCCAGGGCGTCTACCCCGCCGGCATGGACTGGAAGCAGGCCTTCACCCTCAAATTCGTCGACAAGAAAGTCGGCATGGCGAAGTGAGCGCGGCGGCGGAGGCGCTCCGCTCGGCCTCGGTGGCGACCGCCGCGCCGCTCCTGCGCCTCGCGGGCGTCGGCAAGACCTATCGCCGGGGCGTCGCGGCGCTGGGCGGCGTCGATCTCGACATCGCCGCGGGCGGCTTCGTCACTTTGCTCGGCCCTTCGGGCTGCGGCAAGAGCACGCTGCTCCGCATCATCGCCGGCCTCACGGAGCCCAGCGCCGGCGAGCGGCGTTGGGCCGGCGGCGCCGCGGCGCCGCGCCGGGGCGAGATCGGCTTCGTCTTCCAGGAGCCGACGCTGATGCCTTGGGCTACGGTCGAGGGCAACATCTACCTGCCGCTTCGCCTCGCCGGATTGTCGCGCGCCGAGGCCGCGCCCCGCATCACCGAAGCGATCGCCGCGGTCGGGCTCGAAGGCTTCGCGCGCGCCTATCCGCGCGAGCTCTCGGGCGGCATGCGGATGCGCGTCTCGATCGCGCGCGCCCTCGTCACGCGCCCGCGCCTCCTGCTGCTCGACGAGCCCTTCGCCGCGCTCGACGAGATCACGCGCCTGAAGCTCAACGAGGATCTGCTGCGGCTCTGGGAGAGCGAGGGCTGGACCGTCGTCTTCGTCACGCACAGCGTCTTCGAATCGGTGTTCCTGTCGCAGCGCATCGTCGTCATGACGCCGCGGCCCGGCCGGGTCGCCGCCGAGCTCTCGATCGACCTCCCGTATCCGCGCGAGACGGCGCTGCGCATGACCGCGGAATACGGCGCCTGGTGCCGCACCGTCTCCGAGCGCCTCGCCGCGGCCATGGCGCCGCATGCGAGCGGCACGGCGGCCGGATGAACGGCGCCGCGCGGCGGATCGCGCGCATCCTCGCGCCGGTCCTGGTCGGCATCCTCGTCCTCGCCGCCTGGGAGGCGGTGGTGCGGATCGAGGGCATTCCCCGCTATATCCTCCCCGGTCCGATCCTCGTCGCCGAGACGTTGTGGACGGAGGGGCCGAGCCTTCTCGGCTCGCTCCTCGTCACCTTGCGCATCACCGCGGCGGCGCTCGCCGCCGCCGCCATTCTCGGCGGCGCCATCGCCATTCTCTTCGCCCGCTCGCGCCTCCTCGAGCTCAGCCTCTTTCCCTATGCGGTGATTCTGCAGGTGACGCCGATCATCTCGATCGCCCCGCTCATCATCATCTATGTGCAGAACACCTTCCTGGCGCTCCTCCTCTGCGCCTGGATCGTCTCCTTCTTCCCGATCGTCTCCAACACGACGCTCGGCCTCAACAGCGCCGACCGCAACCTCCTGGCGCTCTTCCGCCTCTACGGCGCCTCGCGCTGGCAGGTGCTGCGGCATTTGCGGCTGCCGACGGCGCTTCCCTATTTCCTCGCCGGGCTGCGCATCTCGGGCGGCCTCTCCCTCATCGGCGTCGTCGTCGCCGAGTTCACCGCCAGCACCGGCGGCACCGAGACGGGGCTCGCCTCGCGCCTCATCGAGGCGAGCTACCGCCTCGAGATTCCACGCCTCTTCGCGGCGCTCGTCCTGCTGTCGCTGACCGGCATCGCCATCTATTGGGCGCTCTCGCTGCTCTCCTGGCTGCTGCTCCGCCGCTGGCACGAAAGCGCGCTGCCGGAGACGGAGTGAGGCGGACCCGCTTCCCGCCGCAACGCCCTTACGATTCGGCAGGAAAGCTGCGATAGTCTCGCGATCCCTCGATCGGGCAGGAGTCGCATGAAACGCTTCTTCACCGAGCATCCGGCATCGGTCGGCGAGACCTATGGCGAGCATTTCGTCTTCGCCGTCAGCCTCGGCGCGCGCATGGTCCTCGGCGGCGCCGCCTGCATCCTGCACGGCCTCCTGCCGGAGCTGTGCAAGACGACGGGAAGCCGCACCATCCGCGAGCTCGCCCTCCGCCTCGTCCCCGGCAACCGCAAAGCCGCGCGCCGGCCGCTGCAAGGCGTGCCGGAGCCGCTCTTCACCAGCGCCGAGCTCGAAAGCCTGACCAGCGCCTCGCTATAGCGCGATGGCTTCGGTCCGGGCGCGATCGGCCCCTCTCCGCCACGAAGTGGGGGAGAGGCGGGGGTGAGGTGGCATCGCGGCTTCTCGGCAATCGCCCTGGAGTCCCCCACCTCACCCACTCCTCTCCGCCCCCCCGCGGGGCGGAGAGGAGTGGGTAACCCCGCGCCCTCAATCGAGCGCCGGGCAGAGCGGCGTCTGCGTCGCCTCGAAGGCGCGGGCGGCGCGGAGGACGAGGGGCTCCTCGTAGAGCCGCCCGACGATCTGGAGGCCGATCGGCAGCCCGAATTTGGTGAGGCCGCAGGGAACGGTGGCCGCGGGCTGGCGCGTCATGTTGAAGGGATAGCTGAACGGCGTCCAATCGATCCAATAGGTTTCGCGCGACGGGTCGGTCAAATCCTGCCCGACCGGCAGCGCCGGCACCGCCACCGTCGGCGTCAGCAGCAGATCGTAGCGCTCGTGGAAGACGCTCATCCTCTGGCCCAAGGCGGTGCGCACGGCGTCGGCTTCGAGATACTGCACGGCCGAATATGTCGCGCCCATCTCGACCGAGGCGGCGAAGCCGGGATCCATGAGGCGCCTCGCCTCCGGCGGCTGGTTCGCGACGACGCGTGCCGCCCCGGCCGTCCACAGGGTGGTGAAGGCGTCGCGCGGCGAGGCGAAGCCGGGATCGGCCGCCTCGACATGCGCCCCGAGGGCGCGGAAGGTCTCGGCCGCCGCCTCGACGGCCGCTCTGATCTCGGGATCGACGCGGGCATAGCCGAGCGTGAGGCTGAGGGCGATGCGGAGTCCGGCGACCCCGCCCGCGATGCCGTCGCGATAGTCGCGCCCCTCGGGCGGCAGGCGGTAGGGATCGCGCGCATCGGTGCCGGCCAAGACCGTCAGGAGCAGCGCCGTATCGGCGACGCTGCGCGCCATCGGCCCCGCATGCGAGAGGAGGCCCATCGGGCTCGCCGGATAGGCCGGGACACGGCCGAAGGTCGGCTTCAGACCGGCGATGCCGCAGAAGGCGCCGGGAATGCGAATGGAGCCGCCGCCATCCGTGCCGAGCGCCAGCGCGCCGATGCCGGCGGCGAGCGCCGCCGCGGCGCCGGCGCTGCTGCCGCCCGGCGTATGCTCGAGGTTCCAGGGGTTGCGCGTCACCCCGGTCAGCGGCGAATCGCCGAGCGCCTTCCAGCCGAATTCGGGCGTCGTCGTCTTGCCGAGGAGCACGGCGCCATGCTCCCTGAGGCGCGCCACGGCCGGCGCGTCCTCCTCCCAGGGCTGGTCGCGCTTGACCAGCTTGGAGCCGCGCAAGGTCGGCCAGCCGCGCGTCAGGAACAGATCCTTGACCGTCGCCGGCACGCCGTCGAGGAGCCCCATCGGCGCGCCCTTCGCCCAGCGCGCCTCCGACTGCCGCGCCGCCGCCAGCGCGCCCTCGGCATCGACGAGGCAGAAGGCGTTGAGGCGGCGGTCCAGGCGCTCGATCCGGCTGAGCGCCGCGCGTGTCGCCTCGACCGGCGAGAGCGTCTTCCGGCGATAGGCGTCGAGCAGCTCGCTCGCCGAGAGATAGCCGAGTTCACGATCGCTCATCCCGTCTGCCTTCCCTTTCGCCGCGCCGGCGCGGCCGACTATGGGGCAGCCGGGCGGCGGCCGCAATCGGAGGGAGGAGGCGATCGCGATCGGCGCCTGCCGGAACCGGGCGCCGACGCCGCGCCGGCCTGTTCGGCCTGTAAAAAAACAGGCGAATAACAGGCTCGGCTCAAACCCTCGATGTCGCCGTCGGAGAGGCCGAGCGGCGGCGAGCGCAGGCGCGAGATTTGGCCGGTCCCGCCCGAGTAGCGCTCCCAGCGGACCGTTTCGATCGCGCGCTTGCGGCCCTCCAGCACATGCGTCACGCGCGCGGCCTCCTCTGGCGTGATCTCGCCCGCGGCCATGGCGCGCACGGCCGCCTCGAAGAGCGGAATGACATCGGCGGCGGTTGCGCCCTTGGGCAGGGCAAGCGCAATCCGCCTGCCATGCGGCCGCGCCAGCAGGCGATCGGCGCAGAACCGTGCCGCCACCTGGTCGCCCGCGAGCGCCGTCTCGACGACGATGCGGATGATCGTCTCCTCCTCGCCCTCATGCAGCGCCTCGGCGAAAAGCCCCGCCAGCTTCCGCGACCCGCGCGGCCGCCCCGCCGGATTGCCGGAACGGCCCGGCAGGAAGCGGCCGGCGGCATCGCGGGCGGTCTCGGTCTCGGCCTCGGTGGTCATCGGGCGCCTCCAGCCTTCCCAAATCGGATTTGTTATGTCCGAAATGGATAAAAGTCCCGGAGAGCCGTCGTGGCGAGCGCAGCGCAGCCATCCAGTTTGATCCAGCGATCTGGGTCGCCGCGTCGCTTCGCTCCTCGCGATGACGGGGCGGACGCTTCGACGCGGAGGCGGCCGCGCTCCCCGCGGTGGCGCGCTTGGCGCACGCGCTCGTGATGCGATCCCGCATTGTCGCGCGCGGCGGAAGCTGGCTACCCTTTCGCCGACCGGAATTAAGCCTCGCAGCGAGGGAGGGGCGAATGAGAGAGCGGGCGCGGGCGGGCCGCGGCGGGGCGGCGTTTCTCTTCCTTCTCGCGGCGCTTGGCGCGGCTGTCGCGACGACCGCGGCGCGGGCCGGCGAGACGGTGCTGCGCTTCGTCCCGCAGGCCGATCTCCGCATCCTCGATCCGATCTGGACCTCGGCCTATATCACGCAGCACCACGCCTATATGGTCTACGACACGCTCTTCGCGCTCGACGAGCATCTGCGGCCGCAGCCGCAGATGGTCGAGCGGTGGAGCGTCAGCGACGACCAGCGCGTCTACACCTTCACCCTGCGGCCGGGACTCAAATTCCATGACGGGCTGCCGGTGCTGCCGGCGGATTGCATCGCCTCCCTTGCGCGCTGGGGCAAGCGCGACGTCCTCGGCCAGAAGCTGATGGCGCGCGTCGAGGCGATGACGCCCGTCGATGACCGGACCTTCAAGATCGCGCTCAAACGGCCGTTCCCGCTCATCCTCACCGCCCTGGCCGAGCTCAACGGCAACCCCTTCATCATGCCCGAGCGCCTCGCCAAGACCGATGCCGACAAGCAGGTGACGGATCCGATCGGCTCAGGGCCGTTCAAATTCGTCAAAGCGGAGTGGGAGCCGGGGCACAAGGCGGTCTATGTCAAGAACCCCGATTACGTGCCGCGCCCCGAGAAGCCGAGCTGGGTCGCCGGCGGCAAGGTCGTCAAGGTCGACCGGGTCGAATGGATCTATCTTCCGGACTCCGCCACGGCGGCCGCGGCGCTCAACAATGGCGAGGTCGATTGGTGGGAGCTCGTCCCGATTGAGCTGCTGCCGGTCTTCGCCGCGAACAAGGACGTCGTCGTCGACCGCAAGCCCGACCCGCTCGGCACGATCGCCATCCTCCGCTTCAACCACCTCCACCCGCCCTTCGACAATCCGAAGATGCGGCAGGCCCTGCTCTACGCCGTCGACCAGCGTGAATACATGACGGCGGTCGCTGGCGATCCCGAGAATTGGCGGCCCTGCTTCGCCTTCTTCACCTGCGGTACGCCGATGGCGAGCGATGCCGGCGCGGCGCCGCTCGCCGGGCCGCGCGACCTCGCCAAGGCGAAGGCGCTCATCGCCGAGGCCGGCTATCACGGCGAGAAGATCGTCCTGCTCGATCCCAGCGACTACGCCATCGTCCATGCGGAAAGCCTCGTCACCGCCGACCTGCTGCGCCGCCTCGGCCTCACTGTCGACGTCGCGACCAGTGATTGGGGGACGCTCCTCGCCCGCCGGGCCTCGAAGGAGCCGGTCGAGAAGGGCGGCTGGACCCTCTTCCATACTTCGGTCCTCGGCACCGACATGCTCGACCCGGCGCAGAACTCGCAGCTCCGCGGCAACGGCGCCGGCGGCTGGTTCGGCTGGCCGACCGATGCCAAGATGGAGGCGCTGCGCGAGCAGTGGCTCGACGCCCCGGACGAGGCGGCGCGCCAACGGCTCGCGGCCGCCATCCAAGAGGAGGCCTTCGCCAGCGTCCCCTATATCCCGCTCGGCCAGTTCAACCGCCCGACCGCCTATCGTCGCGCCCTCGCCGGCGTCGTCCGCGCTCCGATCCCGATCTTTTGGGAGGTGGCGAAGGAGTAGCAGCGGAAGAGGGATGCCTTCTCCCCTCTGCGACTCGCCTCTTCGCGCCGCTGGGGCGGAGAGGGGATGATTTCGGATCGAGATGTTTGGGTGCGGCAGCCCCTGCGGATATCGCCTGTCGCTCGCTCAATCCCCATCTTTCCCTCAGCGACGCGGCGCGAGAGGACGGCCCCCATGATGCGAGGTCTTACGCTTCTCCTCGTCTTCGCCCTTGCCGCCTGCTCCGGCCCCTATGGCGCCGGGCGCGCGGGGCAGGGGCCGGACACGGCGGTCGCCCGCTTCGTGCCGGGCGGCGAGGTCACGGTCATCCAGGTGACGGTGAGCGATCCCCAGGCGATGCGCGCCGCCGATCTCGTCTATGGCGACGGCGAGGTCGTCGCCGCCTATTCGATCGACGCGCACCGCGCCGTCGCCTACGCGCCGGCCGGCTATCAGGCGGCGGCGCCCTCCGGCGTCATCGGCGGCGCCGGCGGTTTCGGCGGCGGCAACAGCAGCTTCGGCGCCGGCATCGGCATCACCTTCCCGGTCGGCTCCTGGTATGCGCCCGGCTCGCAGGTCGTCTATAGCGGCCAGATCCAATCGACGGCGCTGATCCGCATTCCCGATCCCGAGCGCTACCGCCGCGACTGGCAGGACGCCAAGGTGCGCATCCGCCTCGGCGACCCGCCCGCCGTCAATTTCGTGACCCTGCCCGCCCCGTCGCCGCCGCCG
>JAJPHB010000052.1 GCA_021325525.1 Alphaproteobacteria bacterium | reverse complement strand
TTTACGAAGGCCCCGCCTCTTCCGGCGCCAGCGTCGTTAGCGACAGGGCGTGGATATCGTGCCGGAGCTCGTCGGAAAGCAGCCGGTAGACGAGGCGCTGGCGGGCGATGCGGCTCTGCCCGGCGAAGGCGGCCGAAACGATGGTGACGCGGAAATGGCTCTCGCCTTCCGGCCGCGCGCCGGCATGGCCGGCGTGGCGCTGCGATTCGTCCTCGATCTCGAGCCTCGCCGGGGCGAGACCCTCGGTCAGCTTGGTGCGGATGCTCTCGGCGACGCGGCCCATCTTGCGACCCATACGGGAAATGCGGCCACCCTCGAACGCCCTTCGCCTGATGTCAACGGCGCGCAAGCCTGCTTTGCGCCATCGCCGCGGCGGCGGCGCTTGTCAGACCCCCCTCCTCCCCCCATACTCTGAAAATGCCGCGAATCCGGATCGAGACCTCGGTGGATCCCAGCCCGCAGCCGCATTTGCGCGCCTGCGACCATCCGGGCTGCCTCGCCGCCGGCGACTATCGCGCGCCGCGTTCACGCGCGAGCCTCGATCTCTATTTCTGGTTCTGCCTCGACCATGTCCGCGAATACAATGCCGCGTGGAACTATTATGCCGGCATGAGCGAGGCCGAGATCGAGGCCGAAATCCGCAACGATACGACCTGGCAGCGGCCGACTTGGCCCTTCGGCAGCCGCTACAGCGCCGCGCAAGCGCAGCACATTCGCGACGCCTTCGGCCTCTTCGACGAGCCCGGCGGCTCCGCCGAGCGCCGGGACGACGCGCCGAAGAAGCGCCCGCTCACGGCGCAGGAGGCGGCGCTGCACATCTTCGAGATCGAGCCGCCCTTCACCCTCGTCCGCCTCAAGGCGCGCTACAAGGAGCTCGTCAAGGCACACCATCCCGACGCGCATGGCGGCGACAAGGCCGCCGAGGAGAAGCTCAAAGTGATCAACCAAGCCTACGCGACCCTCAAAGCGAGCTACTTCTCCTGACCTGACGCTCCGCACCGCAACTCCCAAACCGCAGGACCTCTCCGATGGCATCGGCCAAAAACTCATCCGCCGCGAAACCGACGCATGCCGACCTTCCCGACATCACCATCTCGGTGCGCCAGACTTTCGGCATCGACAGCGATCTCCAGGTGCCGGCCTTCAGCCAGCCGACCGAGCATGTGCCGACCTTGGATGAAGCCTACCGCTTCGACCGCGACACGACTCTCGCCATTCTCGCCGGCTTCGCCTACAACCGGCGCGTCCTCATCCAGGGCTACCACGGCACCGGCAAGTCGACCCATATCGAGCAGGTGGCCTCGCGCCTCAACTGGCCCTGCGTCCGCGTCAACCTCGACAGCCACATCAGCCGCATCGACCTCATCGGCAAGGATGCGATCGTGCTGCGCGAGGGCATGCAGATCACCGAATACAAGGAGGGCATCCTGCCCTGGGCCTTGCAGAGCCCGACGGCGCTCGTCTTCGACGAGTACGATGCGGGGCGGCCCGACGTCATGTTCGTCATCCAGCGCGTCCTCGAAGTCGAGGGCAAGCTGACCCTCCTCGACCAGAACAAGGTCATCCGCCCGCACCCGGCCTTCCGCCTCTTCGCGACGGCGAACACGGTCGGGCTCGGCGACACCACTGGCCTCTATCACGGCACGCAGCAGATCAACCAGGGCCAGATGGACCGCTGGAACATCGTCGCGACGCTCAATTACCTGCCGCACGACGCCGAGGTCGAGATCGTCCTCGCCAAGGCGCCGTCCTATGACACCGATGAGGGGCGGCGCACGATCAGCGCCATGGTGGCACTCGCCGATCTCACCCGCTCCGGCTTCATCAATGGCGACATCTCCACCGTCATGTCGCCGCGCACGGTCATCACCTGGGCGGAGAACGCGAAGATCTTCAACGACATCCCCTTCGCCTTCCGCGTCACCTTCCTCAACAAATGCGACGAGATCGAGCGCGCCACCGTCGCCGAATACTACCAGCGCTGCTTTGGCAGCGAGCTGCCGGAGAGCGGCGTCAAGGCGACGCTGGTGTGAGCAAGCGTCAGGCGACATGAAAGAATCCGATACCCCGACGGAGATCTTCAAGCGCTCGACTTCGGCGACGGTGCGGGCGATCGCCGAGCGCGGCGATTTGACGGTGAGCTTCGGCGCCGAGCCGCCGAGCGCGGCCGGGACCCGCGTCAAGCTGCCGGCGCCGGCGCGCGAGATTTCGGTCGAGGAAGCGGCGCAGCTCCGCGGCGCCGCCGACGCCCTGGCGCTGCGCCTGCGCTACCATGACGACGCGATCCACCAGCGCCGCATGCCGGGCGGCGAGATGGCGCGCGCCGTCTATGATGCGGTCGAGCAGGCCCGCGTCGAGGCGCTCGGCGCGCGCCGCATGGTCGGCGTCGCCGCCAATCTCAGCGCCATGCTCGACGAGCGCTATCGCCGGCAGGGCTACGAACGCATCACCGAGCGCAGCGACGTGACGCTCGCCGAGGCCGTGCGCCTGCTGGCGCGCGAGCAGCTCACCGGCGAGAGGCCGCCGCGCGCGGCGCAGCGCGTCGTCGAATCCTGGCGCCCCTATCTCGAAGGCCGGATCGGCAAGGATTTCGCCGAGCTCGAACGCTGCATCCGCGACCAGGAAGCCTATGCGCGCGTCGCCCGCAAGCTCATCCAGGACCTCGATCTCGGCGACGCCGACAGCGCCGAGGACAGCGAGGAGGCCGAAGGCGAGGGCGACGAGGCGGAGAACAGCGAGGGCCAGACCGAGGGCGGCGAGAGCGCCGCCGCCGGCGCCGAGGCCTCGCTCGAAGGCGGGACGCCCGAGGAGGGCGAAGGCGAGGAGGCGGAGGGCGAGGAATCCGAAGGCGAGATGATGCCGGGCACGGGCGATGAGGATCCGAGCAAGCCCGGCCGCCCCGGCATGCTGCCGCGCAACGCGCAGGCCGGCTCCGAGAACGAGCTCTATAAGGCCTTCACCACCGCTTGCGACGAGGTCGTCGAGGCGGAGGAGCTGTGCGACCCGGACGAGCTCAACCGCCTGCGCCACCTTCTCGACCAGCAATTGGCGCATCTCCAGAGCGTCATCGCCCGCCTCGCCAACCGCCTGCAGCGCCGCCTCATGGCGAAGCAGACGCGCGCCTGGGAGTTCGATCTCGACGAGGGCATGCTCGACGCGGCGCGCCTCGCCCGCGTCATCACCAACCCCGCCTACCCGCTCTCCTACAAGCGCGAGAAGGAGACGAATTTCCGCGACACGGTGGTGACGCTCCTCATCGACAATTCCGGATCGATGCGGGGGCGCCCCATTACCGTCGCCGCGATGAGCGCCGACATCCTGGCGCGGACGCTCGAACGCTGCGGCGTCAAGGTCGAGATCCTGGGCTTCACGACCCGGGCCTGGAAAGGCGGCCAGGCGCGCGAGCGCTGGATCGCCGCCGGCAAGCCGCCCAATCCCGGCCGCCTCAACGATCTGCGCCACATCGTCTATAAGCCCGCGGACGCGCCCTGGCGGCGCGCGCGGCGCAGCCTCGGCCTCATGCTGCGCGAGGGCATCCTCAAGGAGAATATCGACGGCGAGGCGCTGCTCTGGGCGCATAACCGCCTGCTTGGCCGGTCCGAGCAGCGGCGCATCCTGATGGTCATCTCGGACGGCGCGCCCGTCGATGACTCGACGCTCTCCGTCAATCCCGGCAACTATCTCGAGCGGCATCTGCGCGAGGTCATCCAGGAGATCGAGCGCTTCTCGCCGATCGAGCTCTTGGCGATCGGCATCGGCCACGACGTGACGCGCTACTACCGGCGGGCGGTCACCATCGTCGATGCCGAGCAATTGGGCGGCACCGTCATGGAGAAGCTGGCCGAGCTCTTCGACGAGGAGCCGCATCAGGCGCGCGGCCGGGCCGCCCGCCGCCGCGCCGGCTGAGGACGCTCCGCCGCCTCATTCCTCGATCGGCTCGGCGTAATAGTGCAAGAGGACGAGGCGGATGGTCGCGGCGACCGGGACGGCGAGGACGAGGCCGATGACACCGAAGACGACGGCCCCCGACAGGAAGCAGAAGATGATGACGACGGGGTGCACCGAGGCGGCCTTGCCGAGCACGATCGGCCCGATGAACTGATCGATCGAGAGCCGCAGGGCGATGGCGAAGCCGGCGAGCCCGGCGGCGATCCAGAGGCTGCTCTCCTGGACGGCGGCGATGCCGACGAGGCAGGCCGAAGAGAGCGGTCCGACGATCGGAATGAGCTCGAGCAGCCCGACGACGGCGGAGAGGAGCGGCGCATGCGGAATGTGGAAGATCGCCCCGAAGCCGATCCAGGCCACGGCCGTGGTGTAGAGGACGACGACGCAGAGCCCGACGAGGTAGCGCCGCAGCAGCGGCCCCACCTTCTTCACCATGGCCGCGACTTCCGGCCGGTGCTCGGGCGGCACCAGCCACAGCGTGCCGTTGACGATGCGCTTTCCCGAGATGAGGAAGTAGAGAACGAGGACCGCGCAGAGGAAGCTCCCGAAAACCGCCGTGATGCCCATCGTCGCGAAATACAGCGCCTCCCCGCTCATCAGGAAGGTCTTCGCGGCATTCATCGCTTCGTCTGAGATCTGCTTGGGATCGACGTGCTGTCCCAAGATGTCGAGGTTGTTCCCGAGAACGCTGCTCACCAGGCGCTGAATGATCTGCGGCGCCGTCTTCGAGATTTCCGCGATGTCGGCGGCGATCAGCCTGCCGACCCAATAGCCGGCGCCGCCGAGGAGGATGAGCACGGCGACATAGAGGATGAGCGCCGAGGCCCAGCGCGGCAGCCAGCGCAGGCGGCGGGCGATGAAATCGACGGCGGGCGTCACCACGAAGGCGATCGCCGCGGCGAAGACGAAGGGCAGAAGGATCGTGCGGACGATGTAGAGAAAGGCGACGACGATGACGATGGCGACGAAGATCGCCCAGCCGGTGACGGGAGCCCGCTTCGTTTCGCTCGGACGCGGCGCCAGCGCCGCCGTGCGCAGGACGTTCTCCTCCCGCGCCGGATTTTGCTCGGCCGGATCGGCGGCGTGCTTTCCCTTGCCTACGGCCCGCCGGCGCCTGCGCTCAGGATTTGCCATGGGCCGCGCCGCGCTGCACCCGACAGAGCCGCCCCTTCCACAACACGCGGCCGCGGGCCCGGGCGAGGACGCTGTGGAAGGCGAGGACCGCCGCGGCGACATAGGCGATCGGAAAGAGCATGCCGTAGCCCCAGGAGATCCCGAAATAGCGCGCCGCCGCGAGCTGGCTCGCAAGGACGACGAGCGAGGCGGTCGCGGCGAGCGCCAGCGCGGCAAGGGCGACGGGCGAGGCGGCCATCCCGGGATCGGCGGCGATCCATGCCGGAACGAGCGGAGCGGCGGCCGCGACGGCGATCCCGCCCAGCGCGACGGCAAGGGTGGGGAGCGCCCCGCCGAACACCTCGGAGGCGTTCTTGACGAGCCCCAGCCACAGGCTGCGCAGATCGCCATACATGCGGGTGCGGACGAGACGGTCGGTCCCGAACAGGCGGAGGCGGTAGCCGGCGGCCTTGATCCGGCGCGCCAGCGCGCTGTCCTCGCAGACCTCCGCCCGCACCGCGGCATGGCCGCCGACGGCGAAATAGGCGGCGCCGCGGACGAGCAGAAACTGTCCGTTGACGGACGCATCCGGTGCGCGCGGATCGGCAGTGCGGCGCAAATCCCGCGCGCAGGCGACGGCGAAGAGGCCCGCCGGCATGATGAGGCGCTCCCAGAAGCTGCCGAGCTCCTGAGCGGGTTCGAGCGAGATCATGTCGGCATCATGCTCCAAGGCCGCCGCGAGCGCACTGCGCATCAGCGCCGGTTCGGCGCAGGTATCGGCATCCATGAAGCAGAGCCAATCGCTTTCCGCCGCGAGCGCTCCCTGCCAGCAGGCATGCGGCTTTCCGGTCCAGCCAGGCGGCAAGGGGCGGGCGGTGAGGAGGGTGAGGTGCGCCGCCCCGCGGGCCATCCGGCGGACGATGGCCGCCGTCGCGTCGCGCGACTCGTCGTCGACGACGATGAGGCGCAGCCGGCCGGCCGGATAGTCCTGGGCCAGCAGCCCGGCGAGGCACCGCCCGATCACCGCGGCTTCGTCGCGCGCCGGCACGATGACCGCGAGGGAGGGCGCCGCCCCCAAATCGAGGTCCCGCCGCGGCCCGATCACCTCATAGGCGCGGAACTGCCGGAGCGCGCGCCACAGGAGGCAAGCGATCGCGCATGCCCAGAGGATGGCAATGGCGAGCCGCAGGAGCTCGCCACCGCCGGATACCGCCGTCATCTGCCCTCACGCCGGAACTCCGATGCGAGGGAAACGCCGGCGCGGCCAGATCAGTTGCGGCGGGGCAGGATGAGGGCTCGCTGCGCAGCCGCCGATCACGGCACAGGGGTCGGCGGCGCCGCGCTTCAATAATCGAGCTTGAAGTTGAGGCCGACGCTGTTGTCTCCCTGCGCGCCGGCCTGGGCGTCAAGGGTGATGTGCGGCGTGACGTCGGTCTCGACGCGCACCGCGCTCTGGTTGCCGCCGATCCCCTGCTCGACACCGAGATAGACGCCGGGGGCGACGTATTTGCCGGCCGAGAGCGTCGAGCTGCCGAGAGCATTCGATCCCTGCGTGCCCTGCTGGCCGGAGGACAAGCCCGCGGCGCCCGGAGCGACGTTCGTCGACAGCGCATTCAGCTCGTTGCTGGAGCCGATGCTGAGGCGGTCGAGACCGAGGCCGCGGCGGATCGTGCCGAGCACGTCGGGACCGCCGCCGCCCGCCAGCGCCGCGGCGGCCTGCGCGATCTGCAGGCCTTGCAAGGGGGTGATCTGCCCCAAGCCCTGCCCGAAGAGGACGCGCGCCAGGATCTCGTCTTGCGGCAGCTTGGGCTGCGAGGTGAGGCGCAGCGTCGGCGCGCTCGCCGTGCCGCCGACGAGGATTTGCGCCGTGACGCCGCCCGAGCTCGCCTGCGCCAGGATGTCGAGCAGCGGATCGGGCTTGGCGCCGCCCGAGAAGCTGAGGGTTCCGCGCGCGATGGCGAAATCCTTGCCGAGGAGGCTGTAGGTGCCGTGCACGACCTGAAGCCGGCCGGTGACGAGCGGCGCCGCGCTGGTGCCGCCGACGGCGAGGCGGCCGCGCCATTCCGAATCGAGGCCGTGGCCGCGGACGAAGACCTGCCCCGGCGCGTCGACGGTGAGAGCCAAGGCGATGGAAAGGCGGCTCGCGGAGTTCGCAGCCTGCGGCGGCGCCTCAACCTGGCCGGTGCGGCTGTTGATGCGCGTGACGGCGAGGTCGGGAACGCTCGCCGGCAGGCGTTCGGGAAGGGTGATCTCGGCCCGCTCGAGGGTGAGGTCGGCGGCGAGCTGCGGCGCCAGCAGGCTGCCCGACAACCGCGCCGCGCCGCCGGCGGTCGCGGTCGCGGCGTCGAGCCGCACCAGGCGGAAATGGGTGAACTCGGCGTGCAGATCGATGACGGGCGCGGAATTCGCCGCGAGCTGGATCACTCCCGTGCCCTGCAGTCGCCCGGCGCCGCCGTCTCCGGCGCTGAAGCGGCGCAGGACGAAGCGCTGGCCGTTGCCGGCGAGGACGAGATCGATATCCGAGAGAATCGTTCCGGCAGAGAGGCTCTCATAGTGCCCGCGCGAGACGGCGAGTTCGCCGCCGGCAATCGGCGCCACGACCGTCCCGCTGACCCCGGCATCGATGGAGAAGCGGCCGGACAGGCGATCTTCGCCGAGGGGCAGCAGATCGGCGAGCTGCCCGAGATCGCCCGCGCCTTCCAGCTTCACGGCGAGACGGCCATCGGGGGGGACGACGATCGCGAAGGGCCGGCGCAGCTCGAGAGGGACCGAGCCGCTGAAGCCGAGCGCGGCGCCGCGCGGCGCATCGACGCGGCCGCGGAAATCGACATGGCCCGCTTGCCATTCGCCGCGGGCGCTCATGGCGAGAGGCGGCAGGTCGGGACGGCTGGCGGCGGCGAAGCGCAAGGCATCGCCGGTGACGACGACAACGCCGCGCGGCGCCGCCAAGGTGCCGCTGACGGCGAGGTCGAGCCCGATGAGGCCGGTCACCTCTTGGTAGCCGCCGAGCCGGGCGGCGACTCCCAGCGGCAGGCGGCTGCCGCGCAATTGCAGCGACAGCCTCTCGCCCTCGATGCTGCCGGCGCCCGTCAGCGTTCCCTTGCCGAAGACGAGCGCGAGATCGGCGAAGGAGAATCCGCCCTTTCCTTCACTGACGAGCAGCGGCCGCTGCAGCGTAAGGGTCTCGCCGGCATAGCGCCCGTCGAGCCGCGCTAGGCGCAAGCTCGCGGCGGCGCGGCCATATGTCGCCTCGCCCGACAGGCTCGCAACCAGCGGCGCATGGGCCTCGCCGGCGAGGCGCGCGGTGAAGCGGAAGACTCCGGGCGCGCTCGAAGCGAGGCGGAGATCGGCGTCGCGCAAGGCATAGCCGGCCGCGGAGCCGCCGGCGAGCTTCACCGTCGCGCGTCCGCGCGGCGCGTCGTAGAGCCGGCTAAGCTGCGCCGCGACGCTGGCGCTGTCGAGGGTTGCGGAACCGAATGCGAGGTGCCGCCCGGCAAGATTGAGCTCGATCGTCTGCCCCTCCTGCATCCCCAGCGCCGCGCGCAGCGTGGCGGAGCCGGAAAGGCGCATCCCGGCCGCTCCAGAAAATGGCGCGAGATCGGGAATTTGGCCGGTGAGCGTCCCGCTCGCGCGCATCTCGGCCGGCACGAGTTCGAGGGCGCCCTGGAGGCTGGCCCCGCCGGCCTCGAGCTCGAGATGCGAGAGGACGATCCGGCCGCCGGCGGGAAGCGCGACATCGGTTCGCAGCGTGGCGGCGGGACCTCCGGCAAGGCGCAGCCGCGCGGCGATGCGTCCCGCGCGCTCCGCGAGATCGGGTATCGAGACGTCGATTTGCGCCGCTTCGAGCCGCCGGCCGGCGACTTGCAGCGACGGCGATGCCAGCGTTCCATCGACGCGAAGCGCCGACCAGGCCCCGTCGATCGTCGCCTTCGCCTCCACTTGCCCGGCGGCCGGGGCGATGGCGGCGATCTGCGGGATGTCGAGGCTCAGCACCGCGGCGATGCGGCTGAGATCGGCGGGCATCCGCGCATGGCCCGAGAGCTGCGCCCCTTGCGCCGCGATGCCGAGCTCATCGAGGTCGATGCCGCCGTCCGGCTGCCGCCGGAGCGTCCCGGACGCGCTGAGGCGATCGCCGAGGAGCCTCGCCAGGCGCTCGTCGGAAACGGCTATCTGGCCGAGTTCGACGCCGATTCGCGCCGTCGCCGCGCCGGAGCCGAGCTCAGCCCGGAAATCCGCATCGATGCGCCCGGCGCCGCGCAGCGCCCCGCGCGTCAGCGCGCCGAGAATGGCCGGATCGTCGGCGGCGAGGCTCGCCTGCCCTTGCGCCGCTCCGGCAGCGAGGCCGGCCGCGGCGTCGATTTCGGCGCCGGCGTCGCGGAGCTGCAGGCGCCGCAGATCGAGATGCGCCAGGTCGCGGTCGCCGGCGAGATCGATCGTCCAGTCGAGCGCCTTCTCGAACCCCGAAGGGAGGACGGCGTCCGCGACGCGCATCCCGGCAAGCTGCCCCTTGCCCGAGACCGAGAAGCGGCCATCGGGGACAGAGAGGTCGTCGGCGAGCGACAGGGTGAGGTCGGCATCGAGCTGCTGCGCCGAATTGCCGCCATAGGCGGCGTCGGTCATGTGGACCAGCATATGTGCCGCCGGCCGCGTCAGCATTCCGGACAGGTCGAGATGCAGCGTCCCGGAACCCGCGAGAGGGCGGTGCAGCCATTCGGCGACGGGCCGGAGGTCGGGCAGGGCGAGGTCGGCCGTCGCCGCGATGGCCCCGCCGGCCGCGCGCCAGCCCGACGCGCTGATGCGCGCGGTCGGATTGGCGAGGACGAGGCGGTCGAGGCGGAGACGGTGCGTGCTGCTCGTGTCCACCGTCGCTGCGAATTGCACCTCGCTGCCGATGAGCGCGGCCAGATCGGCCGGCAGCAAGGGCTGCGCGGCGAGCGTCCCCGTGGCCGCGAAGAGATACCCCTCGCCTTTGGGGGCGATGGCGAGATCGCTGTCGAGATGCGCGGCGCCGGCCGCCGCCTGCAGCCGACCATGCCAATCGGCAAGCGGTCCCGCGCCTTCAAGCTGCGCCGTCGCCGGCAGAGGGTGGCCGATGAAGCGTTCGAGGAGGAGGCCGCTCGGCTCGTCGAGCCGCAGCTTCGCCGAGAATCGCGCGGCCGCGGGATCGTAATCGGCGGCGAGGTGCAGGGCGCCCGGCCCGTCGAGACGCGCGAGGGCGACATCGCCTTTGATCCGCGCGCGCTCGATCGCCAGCCCCTCGCCGGAGACGGCGAGCGCGACGCTCTGCCCAAGAAGGGCGGGATCGAGGCGCAATTGCGCAAGATCGAGGCGGTCAATGCGCAAAGGCGGCATCGAGCCGCCGCCGCCGGACGGCAGGCGCAAGAGCTCGGCAGCGTCGATGTCGAGGCGCCGCAAGGCGATCTCGCCCGCGGCGATGCGGGCAAGATCGAGGGTTGCCCGCAGGCGGTGCACGCCGAGCCAAGGCCCGCTGCGGTCGCCGACCTCGACACCCTCGACCGTCACCATGTCGGGAAGCGCAAGGCCGATGCGCCCGATCGTGACGCTTTCGCCGGGGCGCGAGAGGAAGGCGGAGGCAAGGCGCGCGACCCAAGCTTGGCCGCTCGGGACCTGAAGCGCGACGATGGCCGCCGCCAGCAGCACGATGACGACGCCGACGATCGCTCCCAACAGCAGCGCCGCCCGGCGTATCCAGCGGATCATGATTGTCAGAACGCTTGGCCGAGGCTGATGTAGACCTGGATGGGCGAATCGACGGAGCGGCGCGAGAGCGGCGTCGCGAGATCGAGGCGGACGGGACCCACCGCCGTGTAATAGCGCAGCCCCAGCCCAGCCCCGTAGAAAAGCCGGCCGGTGAGGCGCGGCAGGCTCGTCGCATAGACGTCGCCCGCCTCGATGAACGGCACGAGGCCGATCGTCTGCGTGATCTTGATGCGCAGCTCGCTACCGAATTCGAGGCTGGAACGGCCGCCCAGCGGCTTGTCCCCCGCATCGAGCGGGCCGACGAGCTGATAGCCGTAGCCGCGGATGGAGCCGCCGCCGCCGGCGTAAAGACGCTTGTCCGCCGGAATCCGGTCGCGGCTCGCGCCGAAGATCGAACCCAAGCGGGCAAAGCCGGCGAGGACGTAGTCGTCATCGGCGCCGACCGGCTGGTAGAGGCTGCCGGAGAGGCGCGAGGTGACGAAGGCCAATCCCGAGCCGTCGATGCTGTGATAGGGCGTCGTCTCGAAGGCTTCGCGGTCGCCGCGCACCGGATTGAGAAGATCGTTCGTGGCATCGCGGCGCAGATAGAGCGGGACGCCGAGAAGCTGGTAGTGCTGCGTCACGTCATGGGCCGTGACGTTGCCGTGCTCATAGGCGAGGCCGCCGCCGAAGGTGACATCGCTGCCGAGGCGCCGTTCGAGGCCGGGGGAGAGGCGCAGGCGCCGGCTCGTATAGGCGACCGGCGATTCGTCGGCGAGCTCGGCACCGACGAGCAGATCCTGGCGCGGGGCGAGGAAATCGGGGCGGCGGAACTGGGCGGAGAGGCCGAGGCGCGACTGCGCGAAAATGCCGGTGATGCGCAGCCGCTCGGCGTTGCCGAAGAGATTGCGGTCTTCCCAGAAGGCACTGGCGCCGAAGCCGAAATGCGTGCCGTATTGCACGCCGGCGCCGACCGAGTGCTTGAGGCGCTCGCTCAGCCTGATGGTCATCGGCACGCGGCCATCGGGATCGGGCTGGTCGGCGTGCCGTATCTCGACGAGGCTGAAGAGGTTGCTGTCGACCAGCGCCTTGCGCGTCGCCTCCACCTGCCGCTCGTCATAAACCGCGCCCGGGCGCCAGGCGATGCGGCGGTCGACATAGCCGGGATTCAACGTCTTCAGACCCTCGATCGCGGCAGCGCCGAACCGCGCCTTCGGCCCGACCGCGACCGTATAGGTGACGCTCATGGTGCGCCGCGCATCGTCGATGACGACGTGCCGGTCGGTCACTTTCGCATAGGGGTAGCCGCCATCGGCGAGGGCGCCGGCGATGCGCTTCTCGGCAGCGATGACCGGCGCGGCCATCGCCGGCCCGCCGAGATCGAGGCCGAAGGCGGCGGGCGCCGTCCCGCCGATGAGCGGCGGAGCGCCGCCCTCGGGCGTCGTCAGCGCGACTTGCGCCAAATGGTAGAGCGGCCCCCGATCGACGCGCAGCGTCACCTTGGCCGGCTGCGCCGCCGTATCGATGCCGATGCCGATGGCGGCGGCCCAATAGCCCGCATCGTGCAGGATGCGCAGGAGGATCGGCAGATCGTCTTCGGCCCGTCGGCGCAGCGCCGCCGCGCTCGGCGGCGGCTTGTCCTGCAATTTGACGAGCTGCGAATGATCATTGAGCTGTCCCGCGACGCTGTCCGGGGCGCCTTCGATCCGCGTCTCGTAGGGCACGTCCGCCCGCGCCGTGCCGAGCCCCGCGCCCAGCAACAGAACGGCGAGTGGAAGCGCCCGGAGCCCGATCATCCTGGTCCGCGATCTCCATCTCATTCCCTCCCGCATGCGGGAGAGGGTTAGGGTGAGGGCTGTCGGCCCGTCACGCAATCTCAGAGATCGAGACCCTCTCGGAACATCCTGCCCGCTCGCGCACGCGCAGGCGAGGCCTTTTCAAACCCTCTTCCCTCCGGGGAGAGGGCAGGGTGAGGGGCGTCGAAGCGGGGCCGGGTCGTTGCAAGACAGCGACTTGCCCTCACCCCGACCCTCTCCCGCAAGCGGGAGAGGGAGATTTGCAAAGTCCCCGCAGGCGGGAGAGGGTTCGGGCAGAACTGCTAAACGGAGAAATACTTCGCCTGCGGATGGGTGACGACAATGGCGGAGGTCGATTGCTCGGGGTCGAGCTGGTCCTCCTCCGTGAGGGTGACGCCGATCTCCTCGGCCTTCAGCAGGCGCAGCAATTGCCGCTGGTCGGCGAGGTTGGGGCAGGCGGGATAGCCGAAGGAATAGCGGCTGCCGCGATAGCCCTGGTTCAGCATGGCGTCGAGATCGCGCGCCTCCTCGGCGGCGAAGCCGAGCTCGGCGCGGATGCGCTTGTGCAGATATTCGGCCATGGCTTCGGCGAGCTCGACCGAAAGGCCGTGCAGGTAGAGGTAATCCTGGTAGCGGTTCTCGGCGAACCATTCGCGCGCCACCTCCGAGGCGCGGCGGCCGATCGTCACGACCTGGAGGCCGACGACGTCGCGGGTCTTGTCGCCGATGTCGCGGAAGAAATCGGCGATGCAGAGGCCGCCCTCCTTGTTCTGGCGCGGAAAGGAGAAGCGCGTCAGCTCGGTCGTCCCGTCGACATCGAAGAGGATGAGG
This sequence comes from Alphaproteobacteria bacterium, assembly GCA_021325525.1. Taxonomy (GTDB): domain Bacteria; phylum Pseudomonadota; class Alphaproteobacteria; order ATCC43930; family CGMCC-115725; genus URHD0088. The sequence continues at coordinate 22,258 of JAJPHB010000052.1, read as the reverse complement.
TCGTTGCCCTCGGCGGCGCATCTCCAATAGCCGTAGGCGGCCTGCGGCACCAGGATATCCTGCTGGATCGCGACATCGAGGATGCGCTGCATGATGGGCCGCAGCTCCTTGCGCGCCCAGGCCATGTATTCGGGGAGCGAGCGGCCGTCCTTGCGGAAGCCCCATTGGAATTGGAAGAGCATGCGCTCGTTGAGGAACGGCACCAGCGCCTTCACCGGCACGCGGGCGATGATGCGCGGCCCCCAGAAGGGCGGCTCCGGCACCGGCAGATCGGCGGTGAGCTCGGCGCGGCGCAGGCGAATGTCCTCGAGGTCGATGGGGCGCAGCGGCCGCGCATCGGCGGCGCGCCCCAATTTGCGCTTCTCGTTGACGGTGCGGCCCTCGTTCTTGGCGCGGATCGCCGCGAGATGGCCGTCGAAATTGCCGTTCACCACCTTGTCCATGAGGGCGAGGCCGTCGAAGGCGTCGCGCGCATAGGCGACGCGGCCGCAGCCATAGGCAGCGACGCAATCCTCCTCGACATAGCGCCGCGTCAGGGCGGCGCCGCCGAGCATCACCGGAATAGAGACGCCCTGCCGCGTCATCTCCTCGAGGTTCTCGCGCATGACCACAGTCGATTTGACGAGGAGCCCCGACATGCCGACGGCGTCGGCCTTGTGCTCGTTCGCCGCCTGCAGGATCGAGGCGATCGGCTGCTTGATCCCGAGATTGACGACGCGGTAGCCGTTGTTGGTGAGGATGATGTCGACGAGGTTCTTGCCGATGTCGTGGACGTCGCCGCGCACCGTCGCCAGCACCACCGTCCCCTTCTGCTGCCCCTCGACGCGCTCCATGAAGGGTTCGAGATAGGAGACGGCGGCCTTCATCGTCTCCGCCGATTGCAGCACGAAGGGAAGCTGCATCTTGCCGGCGCCGAAGAGGTCGCCCACCACCTTCATGCCGTCGAGCAGGAAAGTGTTGATGATGTCGAGCGGCTTGTGCGCCTTCATCGCCTCGGCGAGGTCGTCTTCGAGGCCGAGGCGGTCGCCGTCGATGATGCGCTGCGACAGGCGCTCCTCGACCGTCTCGGCGCGCGCCTTCTTCGCCGATTTCTCGGCGGCGCGGTTCTCGAAGAGGGCGATGAAGGCCTGCAGCGGGTCGTAGCCCTCGCGGCGGCGGTCGAAGATGAGGTCCTCGGCGACGCGCACCTCCTCCTCGGCGATCTTGTGCAGCGGCATGATCTTCGAGAAATGCACGATGGCGCCGGTGAGGCCGCGCCGCAGGGCGTGGTCGAGGAAGACCGAGTTGAGGACGTGCCGCGCCGCCGGGTTGAGGCCGAAGGAGATGTTGGAGAGGCCGAGGATGATCTGGCAGTCCGGGATCTCGGCGCGGATGCGCTCGATGGCTTCGAGCGTCCACAGGCCGAGCTTGCGGTCGTCCTCGTTGCCGGTGCAGATGGTGAAGGTCAAGGGATCGAAGAGGAGGTCCGAGGCCGGCAGGCCGAAGCGGCCGCAGGCGAAATCCCTGAGGCGCCGCGCCACCTGGACCTTGTGCTCGACCTCCTTCGCCATGCCGCTCTCGTCGATGGTGAGAGCGATGACGGCGGTGCCGAAGTGCTTGGCGAGGCGCATGCGCTTCTCGGCCGGGCCCTCCCCATCCTCGAAATTGATCGAATTGAGGATGGGCTTGCCGCCATAGAGTTCGAGCGCCGCCTCGAGCACCGGCAGCTCGGTCGAATCGATAACGAGCGGCGCGTTGACGGCGCCGCGCATCCGGCTCACCACCTCGCTCATCTCGGCGACCTCGTCGCGGCCGACGAAGGCGGTGCAGATGTCGAGGGCGTGGCTGCCTTCCCTCACCTGCTCGCGCCCCATCTCGACGCAGCCGTCCCAATCGTGCTTCTCCTGGAGCTGCCGCCACTTCTTGGAGCCGTTGGCGTTGCAGCGCTCGCCGATGGCGAGGAAGGCGTTCTCCTGGCGCAGCGGCACCTGGCTGTAGAGCGAGGCGATCGACGGGACCCACACGCTCTTGCGCGGGCTCGGCGCCGGCCGCCAAGCCTCCCGGCCGAGGCGGCGCAGCATCTGGTCGAGGGCGGCGATATGCGGCGTATCGGTGCCGCAGCAGCCGCCCACCATGCCGACGCCGTCCTCGATGACGAAGCGCTCCAGCCACTGCGCGAGCTCGGCCGGGGTGAGAGGGTATTGCGTCTTGCCGGCAACGAGTTCGGGAAGGCCGGCATTGGGCTGCACGGAGATGCGCCCCGGCCAGTTCTCGCCGAGCCACTTGACGTGCTCGGCCATCTCCTGCGGCCCCGTCGCGCAGTTGAGGCCGATGACCGGCACGTCGAGCGCCTGGATGATCGTCGCCGCGGCGGCGATGTCGGCGCCGACGAGAAGCGTCCCCGTCGTCTCGATCGTCACCTGGACGAGGATCGGGATATCGCTCCTCGCCTCTTCCCGCGCGCGCTTGGCGCCGTTCACCGCCGCCTTGATCTGCAACGGGTCCTGGCAGGTCTCGATGAGGAAGGCGTCGACGCCGCCGGCGAGGAGCCCCTTCGCCTGGATCGTGAGGGCGTCTTCGAGAGCGCGGTAGGCGACGTGCCCCAGCGTCGGCAGCCGCGTGCCGGGGCCGATCGAGCCGATAACGAAGCGCGTGCGGCCGTCGCCCGCGAATTCGGCGACCGCCTCATGCGCGAGCTCGCCCGCGCGCTTGTTGAGATCGAAGGCGCGGTCCTGCAGCCCGAACTCGCCCAAGGTGATGGGCGAGCCGCCGAAGCTGTTGGTCTGCACCGCATCGGCGCCGGCGAGAAGATAGCCGCGGTGAATCGCGCGGACGAGGTCGGGACGGCTCTCGTTCAGGATCTCGGTGCAGTTCTCGTGCCCGAGGAAATCGCGCTCGGTGTCGAGATTGCGCGCCTGGACCTGCGTTCCCATGGCGCCGTCGCAGAGAAGGACGCGATCGGCGAGGAAGTCGAGAAGATGCGGCATGGGTTCCTTCGTACGGGCTGCGACTTGCCCCTCACCCCGCCCCTCTCCCCGCCTGCGGGGAGAGGGAGGGACCCGCGCAGCGGGAGGGTGAGGGGCCGTCTGGGATCGATTGCACCTACGCCACCGCCGCCGCGACCTGCGGCTTGCCGCGCACGCCCAGCATATGGCAGATGGCGACAGTGAGATCGGCGCGGTTCAGCGTGTAGAAATGGAACTCGCCGATGCCATTCGCCTGGAGGCGCCGGCACTGCTCGGCGGCGATCGAGGCGGCGACGAGGCGGCGAGTCTCCGGGTCGTCGTCGAGCCCGTCGAACTGCGCCGCCATCCAGGCCGGCACGCTGGCGCCGCAGGCGGCGGCGAATTTCTTCACCTGCGCGAAATTCGTCACCGGCAGAATGCCGGGAACGATGGGAACGGCGATGCCGGCGGCGCGCGCCCGGTCGAGGAAGCGCAGATAGATGTCGATGTCGAAGAAAAATTGCGTGATCGCCCTGTTGGCGCCGGCATCGATCTTGCGCTTCAGATTGTCGAGATCGGCGCCGGCGCTCCGCGCCTCGGGATGGGTCTCGGGGAAGGCGGCGACGCTGATCTCGAAATCGCCGACGCGGCGCAGCCCCGCGACGAGATCGGCGGCGTGCGGGTAGCCGTCGGGGTGCGGCGTGTAGCCGGCGGCGCCGGCCGGCGGGTCGCCGCGCAAGGCGACGATGTGGCGGATGCCGGCCTCCCAATAGCGCCGCGCCACCTCGGCGATCTCGCCGCGATCGGCGCCGACGCAGGTGAGATGCGCCGCCGGCTCCAGCGCCGTCTCGCGGCGGATGCGGACGACGGTCGCATGGGTGCGCTCGCGCGTCGAGCCACCGGCGCCATAGGTGACGGAGACGAAGCGCGGCTGCAAGCCGGCGAGGCGGGTGATGGTCTGCCACAGCTTCTCCTCCGCCTCCGCCGTCTTCGGCGGGAAGAACTCGAAGGAAACGAGGGGCGGGCCTTGGCGCCATTCCGTCTTGGGGTCGGCGGCGAGGATGGCGCGCGGCGCGTCGGGTCGCTGGAGGCCCATATGCTCCCCTTTCCTAGACGAGGCCGGTCGGATTGGCGAGGACGGCGCGCTCGGACCGCGCCGCCTCGTTCGGCATCGGCACCGCGCCGGCGCTCTCGCGCGCCAGCGCGGCGCGCGGCGAACGGCGGCTCGCCGACCACAGAACTACGGTGAGCGGCGAGCCCGGCAAATGGCGCACGCGGCCCGGCTCGAGGCCCGCCGCGCGGCACCAATCGAGGATCTCCTCGTCATCGAAGCCGAGGCGGCGATGGGCATGCTCGCTGCGCAGGCTTTCGACCGCATGCGGCGCGAAATCGACGATGACGAGGCGCCCGCCCGGCCGCAGCATCCGCGCCGCCTCGGCGATGGCGTCGCCCGGACGGTCGGCGAAATGCAGGACCTGATGGATGACGACGGCATCGAAGGAGGCGCCGGGCAGCGGCAGCTGGTACATGTCGCCCTGGCGGAGCGAGCAGTTGCGGAGCGCGGCGCGTTCGAGATTGACGCGCGCCACGGTCAGCATCTCGCGCGACAGGTCGACGCCGACAGCGTGCTCGACGCGCGGCGCCAGGATCTCCAGCATCCGCCCGGTCCCGGTGCCGATGTCGAGCAGATCGCGCGCCGCTCCGGGCGGCAGCAGCTCGAGGAGCGCCCGCTCCACCTCGCCGTCATCGACATGGAGGGAGCGGATGCGGTCCCACTGCGCCGCATTGGCGCGGAAATAGGCGGCGGCCTCCTCGGCGCGCTGGCGCTGAATTTGGCGCAGGCGCTGGCGGTCGAGCGCGATGATGGGGTCGCTTTCCGGCACGAGGCCGGCGAGCAGCGCCGCCAGGCCGCCGCCCTCGCCGCCGCTCCGCGCCAGGCGATAGAAGACCCAGCTCCCTTCCCGCAGACGGTCGAGCAGCCCCGCTTCGCACAGCAGCTTCAGATGCCGCGAGACGCGCGGCTGGCTTTGCCCGAGAATGGCGGTCAGCTCGCTGACAGTGAGCTCGGCATGGGCGCAGAGGGCGAGAAGCCGCAACCTCGTCGGCTCCGCCGCCGCCCGCAGGCCGGCAAGAATGTTCTCCATGCGCCGCTCCGCTTAAACGCGAGAGCATATAAACATATCTTTATGTGCATGGCAACTCTTTCGGAAGTTCGGGCGGCGCCGCGCAACCGAACCAAGAAGTTTCGCGACAACGGAAAAATAACACTTCAATTGCAATCTGATCGCCGCGTCTGCGGGGACCGGGTGCCTTCGGCGTGTCCTCACGCGGAAGCTTCCGCGCCACGGAGCGGGCGCGCGGTATTGGCGGCTTGCCGCCATGGTTAACTGCGATTATGGTGCGCCTGCGCCCCGCGTACCTCTAGGTTGAGTTCATGATGGGGGTCGGTCGGGCAGCGATCTCCGCCAGAGCGGGTATATAAGAACGATGCGATCGATGCCGCTGCGTTGCGCCCTCCGAATCCTCGCCCTCACCGGCCTCGTCCTCCTCGGCGGGTGCGCCGGCACGAGCTCGTCGCCCGGCGAGGAGGCCGACGCCTACGCGGTGAACGATCCGCTGGAGCCGGTCAACCGCGGCGTCTGGGCCTTCAACACCACCTTCGATGAATACATCTTCAAGCCGGTCGCCACCGCCTATCGCGACTATGTGCCGGAGGTGGTGCAGAACTCGATCCGCAGCTTCCTCAACAATCTCCGCTCGCCCGTCATCATGTTCAACGACGGGCTGCAGGGCCAGGGCAAGCTCGCCGGCGACACCTTCGCCCGCATGTGGCTCAACACGATCCTCGGGCTTGGCGGCATCATGGATGTCGCGACCGATCTCGGCATTCCCTTCCACGACGCCGATTTCGGCCAGACGCTGGGCGTCTGGGGCGTCCCGGCCGGGCCCTATCTCGTGCTGCCGATCCTCGGCCCCTCCGACCCGCGTGATGCGGCGGGGCTTGCCGCCGATGTCGTCGCCGATCCCTTCAACGGCCTCATGCGCCGCGCCGATGCGGACTACGTCACCTACGGCCGCAGCGTCGTCAACGGCGTCGACACGCGCTCGCGCAACATCGACATTCTCGACCGCATCCAGAGCACGTCCCTCGACTTCTACGCGACGATCCGCAGCCTCTATCGCCAGCGCCGCGACGCCATCATCCGGCACGAGGCGCCGCCGGAGGGCAATCCCAACCCATGAGCCGCGTGGGGGCGCGCGGCGGGACTTCTTTCCGGGAACCCGGCGCCGCCCGTCGCGCGCGACCAGCCTGACGAGACGTTCATCATGTCCTTGCGCCCGCTTGCCCGCATCGCGATCCTCCTCCTTCTTCTCGGGACGCCGCTCGCCGCACGCGGCGCCGATGACGCCTCCGGCTTCATCTCCGATCTCGGCAAGCGGGCCATCGAAATCCTGACTTCGCCCGCGACCCCGGCCGATCGCGAGCAGAGCTTCCGCGCCCTCTTCGACGAAGGCTTCGACGTTCCGACCATCGCGCGCTTCGTGCTCGGCCCCTATTGGCGGACGGCCAGCGACGCGCAGCGCCAGGAATTCACCAAGCTCTTCGAGGCCTATATCGTCCACGCCTATACGGTCCGCTTCAGCGAGTACCATCAGGAGCAGTTCAAAGTGGCGGGGACGCGGCCCGAGGGCGACACCGCTGCGCTCGTCTCGAGCCAGATCATCCGCACCGCCGGCGCGCCGCCGGTCAAGGTCGATTGGCGCGTCTCCAAGACCGAGAGGGGCCTCAAGATCACCGACGTCATCGTCGAAGGCATCAGCATGGCCGTGACCGAGCGCCAGGAATTCGCCTCGGTCATCCAGCGCGGCGGCGGCCGGGTCGATGCGCTCTTGAAGCTGCTGCGGGAGAAGCTGGGCGAGGGGTAGCTGTCAGTTGCTGTCAGCTGTCAGCTCAAAGCTGACGGTTGAAAGCTGACGGCTGAGAGCTGAAAGCCGTCTACCCCCGCGTCAGCGGCTTGTACTTGATGCGATGCGGCTGGTCGGCCTCGGCGCCGAGGCGGCGCTTGCGGTCGGCTTCGTAATCGGCGTAGTTGCCCTCGAACCACACGGCGCGGCTGTCGCCCTCGAAGGCGAGGATGTGCGTCGCGATGCGGTCGAGGAACCAGCGGTCGTGGCTGATGACGACGGCGCAGCCCGGAAAGTCGACGAGGCCGTCCTCGAGGGCGCGCAGGGTATCGACGTCGAGATCGTTGGTGGGCTCGTCGAGCAGCAGCACATTGGCGCCGGTCTTCAGCATCTTGGCGATGTGGACGCGGTTGCGCTCGCCGCCCGAGAGCTGCCCCACCTTCTTCTGCTGGTCCGCGCCGCGGAAGTTGAAGAGCGCGCAATAGGCCCGGCTCGCCATCTTGCGGCGGCCGAGATCGATCTCGTCCTGCCCGCTGGAGATCTCCTCCCAGACGGTCTTGTTGGGCTGGAGCGCGTCGCGCGACTGGTCGACATAGCCGAGCTTCACCGTGTCGCCGATGCGGATCGTGCCGGAATCGGGCTTTTCCTGGCCGGTGATCATGCGGAAGAGCGTCGTCTTGCCGGCGCCGTTCGGCCCGATGATGCCGACGATGCCGCCGGGCGGCAGGCGGAAATCGAGATCCTCGATGAGGAGCCGATCGCCGTAGCCCTTGGCGAGGTGCTCCGCCTCGATGACGACATCGCCGAGACGCGGCCCCGGCGGCAGCACGATCTGGACGTTCTCCGGCGCCTTCTCGCGGCTCTGCGCGACGAGCGCCTCATAGGCGCTGACGCGGGCCTTCGACTTCGCCTGGCGGGCGCGCGGGCTCTGCCGCACCCACTCCAATTCGCGCTGCAAGGTGCGCTGGCGCGCCGCCTCCTGCTTGCCCTCGAGTTCGAGGCGCTTCTGCTTCTGCTCGAGCCAGCCCGAGTAATTGCCTTCGTAGGGAATGCCCTTGCCGCGGTCCAATTCGAGGATCCAGCCCGCGACCTCGTCGAGGAAATAGCGGTCGTGGGTGACGGTGACGACGGTGCCCGGGTAATCCTTGAGGAAGCGCTGCAGCCAGGCGACGCTTTCGGCGTCGAGATGGTTGGTCGGCTCGTCGAGGAGCAGGAGGTCGGGACGCTGCAGCAGCAGACGGCAGAGCGCGACGCGGCGCCGCTCGCCGCCCGAGAGCGTCGTCACATCGGCATCCCCGGGCGGACAGCGCAGCGCGTCCATGGCGATCTCGACGGTGCGCTCGAGCTCCCAGCCATTCGCCGCGTCGATCTTCTCCTGCAGCTCGCCCTGCTCGGCGATGAGCGCGTTCATCTCATCATCCGAGAGCTCCTCGGCAAACAGGGCCGAGACCGCTTCGAAGCGGTCGAGAAGCGCCTTCGTCGCCGCCAGCCCTTCCATGACGTTGCCGGCGACGTTCTTGCCGGGATCGAGCTGCGGCTCCTGCGCGAGATAGCCGACCGAGGCGCCCTCCGCCGTCCACGACTCGCCGACGAACTCCTTGTCGATCCCCGCCATGATGCGGAGCAGCGTCGATTTGCCGGCGCCGTTGATGCCGAGCACGCCGATCTTGGCGCCGGGCAGGAAGGAGAGCCAGATGTCCTTCAGCACCTCGCGGCCGCCCGGATAGGTCTTGCCGAGACCCTTCATGACATGGATGTACTGATAGGCGGCCATGGCTGCTCCGGCGGCGCGATCTGGATGGAAGGAGGCGGGTTCTAGCGCAAAGGCGCCGCCGCGCGCAATCGCGCAGCCGCCGTCCTCACGCCATCCTCTTCGACGGAAGTTTGCGGCGGGCGGTTTGCGTCCTTCGTGACGCCGCCTTCGGCGGCTCCTCAGGATGAGGAAAAATGCGAATGGCAGAAACGACTTACCTCATCTTGAGGAGCCCGCGCAGCGGGCGTCTTGAAGGACGCACGGCATCGATCCGGTCGAAGTGTCAGATCGATCGCCCTACTTCGCCGCCATCTTCTGCGGCACGAAGACATCCACCTTGTTGCTCTCGTTGCGGTAGACGAAGACGGCGTGCGTCTTGGGGTCGACCGCAAGGGTGTGGACGTTCTTCTCGGACGCGATCGTGTCGACGATCTTGTCGTGGTCGAGATCGATGACCTCCACCACCCCGGCCTTGTCGCCGACGAAGGCGCGGCGCGCCTTCTCGTCGAGCACAGTCTCGTCGACCGCGCCCTGCACCGGAATCTCGGCCAGCACCTTGCCGCTCCTCCCATCGAGGACGAGCATCTTCTTGGCGGTCGTGCCGAGGATGAAATGGCCCGTCTTGCCGTCATAGACGATCGGCTTCGCCGAGCCCTCGAAGCCCGGCTTCCAGCTGGCGGTCACCTTCCAATGCGCGGGATCAATCACGTCGACGACATTGTCGATCGGCTGGTAGAGGCGGTTCTTCGCCGGGACGTAGAGCGCGACATCGAGCCCGTCCTTCGGCGGATCGGGCGGCAGGCGGAAATGCGTGACCTCGGCGAAGGGCGGTTTCGCCTTGAAGATTGTGATATCGTCGCTCTCGGCGTTGACGAAGATCTCGTCTTCTTTCGCCAGGTAGTTGACGCTGTCGGGCTCCTTGCCTTGGGGGTGCAAGGTCGCGACCTTCTTCAAGCTCTTCTTGTCGACGACGACCACCACCCCGCCCTTGGCGTCGGCGAGGAAGCCGTAGCGCGGCGTCAGCGCGATGCCGTTGCCCTCCTCGATCCCGGGAATGACGCCCTTCACCGTCATCGCGACGGCGTCGATCACGACGACGTTGTGATCGGGCGATTGCGAGATCCAGACCGTGTTCGTTCCGGGGTCGAAGGTGGTCCAATCGCCGTGCCCGCCCTTGTCGCCGGGCAGATCGATCGTCTTCACCAGCTTGTAGCCGCTCTGCGCTGCGGCCGAGGCGCAGAACGCGACGCTTGCGACGGCCGCGAGCGCCGCACACCCAAACTTTCTCATGCGTCCCTCCTCCACTCTTCTTCTCACCCGCTTCTCACCCGGCGCGCGAGGCGCCGGACGCTCATTGATCTAGGGCGCGCCGCGATGCGGCAAAGCCGCCGCGCGGCTCAGCGGCCCGGCGCCTCCTCCTCCGGCGCGAAGTCGAGCTCGACCTTGGCGCCATTGGGATCATGGAAGAAGAGCTGCCAGACGCGCGTCTCGGCCTGGCGGCGGAGCGTGTAGTCGAGGCCGCGCCTTTCGAGCTTCGCCAGTGTGCCGGCGAGATCGCTCGCGGCGAAGGCCATGTGGTCGAGGACGCCGGCGCGGCTCTCCGGCAGGCCGCGCCCGGCGATGATGTGCAGCACGGCGCGGCCGCCCGCATAGAGCCAGGCGCCGGGAAAGCCGAGCGGCGGCCGGTAGCCTTCTTCGAGGCCGAGGAGCTCGCCATAGAAGGCGCGCGTCGCCTCGAGATCCTCGGCCAGCACGGTGAAATGCTCCATTCCCTGAACGGTCATCGCGACTCTCCGCTGCGAAGTCCCTCGCCACGCAATTAAAGCACAGAACGTGCGCGCGTCATCTCCGCCGTTTCGGCCACCGGTCGGCGCGGCCGCCCTAGCGCCACGGAACCCGGTCGAGATCCGGCACGTAACCATTCACAGGAACAAGGCAGCAGCAGGGATCGGACGGGCAAGATGGCTGAGACGGTGTGCGACCGCGTCGTCGCGGCGCTCGAAGATTGGGGTGTCGATACGGTTTTCGGCCTGCCGGGCGACGGCATCAACGGCTTCATGGAAGCCCTGCGCAAGGCCAAGGACCGCATCCGCTACATCCACACGCGGCATGAGGAAGCGGCGGCGCTCGCCGCCTGCGCCTATGCGAAGTTCACCGGCCGCCTCGGCGTCTGCTTCGCGACGGCGGCGCCCGGCGCCGTCCACCTCCTCAACGGGCTCTACGACGCGAAGCTCGACCAGGCGCCGGTGCTCGCCATCACCGGTATGACCTATCGCGGTCGGTAACTCCTCCGCCTCAGCGTGCGGTCCGTGCCCTTCCCGATGCCGATCCCTCCGCTTTGCTCCCGGCGGCCGCTGCCGCGATGGTGCAAATGGCGCGCGGCTCGTCGATGCGCAGAATGAGGCTCTCGGTCAGATAGAGCTGGTAGTGGACGCCGTCCTGCGCCGCGAAGCCCGCCTGCAGATCCTGCCCGATGATGAGGACGCCGACCCGCGGGTCAACGAGGACGCCGCCCTCGATCGGCGCCTTGTAGATGCCCTTGGTGCAGAGGCGGCGCAGATGTTCGAGCTGCAGCGTGTCGGTCCCGGGATAGAGGCGGAAGAGGCCGTTGTAGAGCGGCGGCGACAGCGCCAGCGCGTAGGGACCGCGGAATCCCGCCTCGTCGAGCCGAGTCACCGCCGCGAGCACGTCTTCGAGGGCGCGGTCGATGGCGCTCCAATCGCCGCCCGCGAGGTGCTGGCGTCCCTCGCTCGTCAACAGGCCGGGAACGCCGAAATCGGGCTGGCCGCGATAGACGAACTCCTCCTCGCGATCGGCGACCGCTTCGGCGGCGTCCTCGACCGGAGCGAAATCGAGCGGCTGGCCGTTTTCGAGATGCGCCGCGAGGCGGCGGATGCTGAGGCGAAAGCTGCGGCGGAGCATCGGCACCGAGATGCCGCGGCCGAGTATGGCGCCGGCCTCGTCGGGTCCGGGCTGGCGGCAGAAATCGTCGTTGCCGACCTCGATCGTCGTGAGCCCGGCGCCGAAGGGCCCCTCGATGTCGAGAAAGCGGCGGCCGGTGAGGCGCTGCCGCGCCGCCTCGACGGCGGCATTGTCGATCTCCTGCCAGATCTCGGCGCTGAACGGAGCCTGGCCGCGGTTGAGATAGTCCATGCTCAGTCTCGCTTCAGCGGGCCGACGGTGAACCCTTCATGCGGCCTTGCCGGTCCGGTGAAGCTTGGCCGTCCTTCGACCTCGCTGCGGGTCGCCGCCTTCTCGACGGCGAGGATCGGTCCCTCGCTGAAGAGGTATGTCTTGAGGTGACCGGCGAAATCCGCGTTGTTGCGGCGGATCCATTCGAGCACCATCGAGGCGTGCTCCATCTCCTCGCGCATGTTGTGGAGGAGGATGTCGCGCAGCGCCTCGTCCTCGGCATCGTCGGCGCGCTGGCGGTACCAGTCGACGGCGTCGAGCTCCTCCATCAGGGAGACGATCGCGTGGTGCAGGGCGAGCGTTTCCTTGGACAGCCTCTCGCGGGGAGCATGCAGGCTTTCGCTCGACATGGCGCCTCGAAACTCGGGGGAGAACCACGGCTAGAACAGGAAGCCCCCCGGCTTGGTTCCGCGCTGCGGCGCTCAGGCACCGGCGCGTTCGACGAGGCGCGCGCCATAGGAGGTGAGCAGGATGGCGGCGACGAAGGGGAGGATGGCGCCCGCGCTTTGCGCGTCGGCGAGCGGCTGCGCCTTGATCGCGAAGATGGCGAGGGCGAGCACGAAGACGTCGAGCATCGACCAGCGCGCGATCGCCTGGAGCAGCGCGGGCAGCCAGGCCGCCGGCCGCCGACCCGCCCGCCGCGCCGCCCAGAAGGCGAGCAGCAGCGCGATCTTGGCGAGCGGGAACGCGACCGAGAAGGCGAAGAGGATCGCCGCCAGGACGACCTCGCCGTCATCGTACAGCGCGGCGATGCCGCCGAGGAGCGAGATTTTGTGATCGAAGATGCCGAGCCAGCGGACATGCATGATGGGGAGGCTGAGGCCGGCGATAAGCGCCGCCATCGCCGCGACGAGGGTCAGAGGCGGAAGAACGTAGGAGCGCGCCGCACGGCGCGGCGCGAGGGCTTCCTTCAGGCGAGAGGCCGTTCGGCGAAGCCGGGATCCGAGCGGCGGCGGGGGCGTCATGGCGGACATATCCTGCCCTGCGAACGCAGCGTCGCGCCCGAATGCCTCTCGACCGGGCTGACGAATCGACGGCCGATGCAGGAAGGAGCGGACACCGCCGAGAAAATCTGGTCTCCTTGTCGGCCTCGGCCACGCCCGCACGTCCTTGGGTCGTAACCCCATGCAACGGAGCATGACATGAAGATCAATCCCTATCTCTCCTTCAACGGGCAATGCGAGGCCGCCTTCAAATTTTATGAGAAATGCTTCGGCGGCCGCATCGTCGCCAAGATCACTTTTGGCGAGATGCCGATGGCCGAGCAATGCGCGCCGATGCAGCGGGAAAAGATCGCCCATATCCGCCTCGTCATCGGCGATCAGGTGCTGATGGGCAGCGACACGCCGCCGGAGCACTACGAGGCACCGAAAGGCACGCAGGTCACGCTCAACATCGAGGCGCCGGAAGAGGCCGATCGCGTGTTCAACGCGCTTGCCGACGGCGCGACGATCACCATGCCGATCCAGAAGACCTTCTGGGCGAAGCGCTTCGGCATGCTGGTTGACCGATTCGGCACGCCGTGGATGATCAACTGCGAAGAGGCGCAGCGCTGAGCTGCGCCCGGACCACGGCACGGCGGGAGGCGCAGTCGGCCAACACGCGATCGCCGCGCGCGGGAAACGAGGCATCGCCCGTCAGGCGCTTCTCGTCACGACGAGCCGCCGAGGCCGGCGGGCGATGCGCTCGCCGCTCACCAACGAGAGTATCGAAACTCGCGACGCAGCGCCGGCACTCATGTCACAGGCGGGAGGTCTTCTTCGTCTTTAAGGCGGTGATCCGCTAATACGAGGAGAACATCCATGCTGAGATGGTTTTTGCGCCGGCAAGTGGCCGCCTTCGAGCGCGCCTGGAAGTACGACGCGAGCTATTTGCGTCGGCTGATCGACGTCGATCCGCGCGCCATGCTCGCCTTCGGCAAGCTGCAAGCGATCGTCGGTTATCGCAGGGACGTGCCGCCGGCCGTCTATGCCGCTGCCGGCCTCGCCGCGGTCATCGAGGAGGATTGCGGGCCGTGCACTCAGCTCGGGATCGACATGGCGCAGCAGAGCGGCGTCGATCCGGCCCTCCTGCGCGCCATCGTGATGCGCGATTTCGCGGCGATGCCCGAGGAGGTGGCCCTCGCCGTGCGCTTCACGGAGGCAACGCTGGGGCGCAGCGGCGAGGCCGACGGGCTGCGCGAACAGGTCGTGCGCCGCTTCGGCCAGCGCGGGCTGATCTCGCTGGCCTTCGCGATGCTGGCGGCGCGGATGTATCCGACCTTGAAATACGCGCTCGGCCATGGCCAAGCCTGCCGGCGCCTGACCATCGGCGGCAAGACGCTGCCGGTGCTGCGCGATGCCCGCCAACCGACGCGCGCGGCGACTGCGGCATGAGCGAGGCCGCCGATCCCGGCGCCGCCAGCTTCGCGGCGCATCGGCGCGCGCTGATCGGTCTCGCCTATCGCATGCTGGGCTCGCGCAGCGAGGCCGAGGACGTCGTGCAGGACGCCTACCTGCGCTGGCACGCCGCCGACCGCGCGGCGATCACCGAGCCGCGGCGCTATCTCGGCACTGTGGTGACGCGGCTCTGCCTCGACCGCCTGAGATCGGCGCGGGCGCGGCGCGAGCTCTATGTCGGCGCGTGGCTGCCGGAGCCGGTGGTCGACGAGCGCTTCGACGAGCCCGGGGCGGACGAGTTGGCGCAGGACATCTCGGTCGCTCTGATGCTGTTGCTCGAGCGGCTGTCGCCGCTCGAGCGCGCGAGCTTCCTGCTGCATGACGTGTTCGGCCTCGAATTCGCCGAGGTGGCCCGCGCGCTGGGCCGCAACGAGGCAGCCTGCCGCCAGCTCGCGGCCCGCGCCCGCGCCCATATCGAGGCCGGCCGCCCGCGCTTTCCGGTCTCGCCCGACGCCGAGTCGCGCCTTGCCGTCGCCTTCCACGCCGCCGTGACGTCGGGCGACACGACGGCGCTCGCGCGGCTGCTGGCCGAGGACGCGGTCCTGCATTCGGACGGCGGCGGCAAGCGCGCGGCGGCGCTCAATCCGATCCGCGGCGCCGACAAGATCATTCGCTTCTTCGCAGGCATCGCGCGCAAGCAGCCCGCGCTGGTCGCCAGCGAGATGCGGCCCGCCACGGTGAACGGTCGCGCGGGCTTCGTCATCCGCGAGCCGGACGGCTCGGTCGACACGCTCGCCTTCGAGGCGCGCGACGGCCGAATTGCCGCGATCTATTTCACCCGCAATCCCGACAAGCTGCGCCACGTCCGCTTCTGAGACACCGGCCATAGAGGCGAGATCAACATCGGCGGGCTCGTCGCGCCGGTGGGCGGGCGATTGCGCCTATCCCGTCACAAGGACCCGCCGTTCTGTCGCCGCCCCGCGGCGATCGCCGCCCACACCCGCTCCGGCGTCGCCGGCATGTCGAGATCGCGGATGCCGAGCGGCGACAGCGCATCGAGGACGGCGTTCATCACCGTCGGCGGCGCGGCGATGGCGCCCGCCTGCCCGGAGCCTTTGACGCCGAGCGGATTGGCGGCGGTCGGCAGCTCGGCGAGAGTGAGATCGAAGGCGGGGAGGTCGTCGGCGCGCGGCAGCGCGTAATCCATGAAGGAGCCGCTCAAAAGCTGCCCCGATTCCGCATCATAGACCGTGTGTTCGAGGAGCGCCTGGCCGAGCCCTTGCGCGACCCCGCCATGGACCTGGCCCGCCGTCAAGAGCGGGTTGACGAGGCGGCCGAAATCGTCGACCGCCGTGTAGCGCAGCAAGGCGATCGTGCCGGTCTCGGGGTCGATCTCGACCTCGGCCACGTGGCAGCCCGCGGGAAAGGTGATGAGATCGCAGACGAACATGGCGTGAGTGTCGAGACCGGGCGACACGCCTTCGGGGAGATTGGCCGGATCCCGCGCGGCGCGCGCCAATGCCAGCAGCTCGATGCCGCGATCGGTCCCGGATACGGTGAAGCGGCCCGCCGCGAAGCCGATCTCGGCGGGCGCGGCTTGCAGCAGGTGCGCCGCGATGAGGCGGCCCTTGGCGATGACGCCTTCGGCGGCCTTGACGAGCGCGCCGCCGCCGAGATGCAGCGAGCGGGCGCCGCCATGCCCGGCGCCGGTGCGCACGGCGCGCGTATCCGCCTGGACATAGCGGAAGGTCTCGATCGGCAGGCCGAAGAGGTCGGCGGCGATTTGCGGAAAGCTCGTCTCGTGGCCCTGACCGTTCGACTGCGTGCCGAGCAGGAGCGTGACGCGCCCATCGGGCTCGAAGCGGATCTCGGCGCCTTCATTAGGCGTGCCGCGCGCCGTTTCGAGAAAGCAGGCGACGCCGAGGCCGCGCAAGCGGCCGCGCCGCGCCGATTGCGCCCGGCGCGCCGCGAATCCGGCCCGGTCGGCGCGCGCCACCGCCGCCTCGAGATTGGCGGCGAAGCGCCCGCAATCGATCAGCGTCCCCATCGCGGTCCGATAGGGGAACGCCGAGATAAGGTTGCGCCGGCGCAGCTCGACCGGATCGCGGCCGAGCGCGGCGGCGGCACGGTCGATGAGGCGCTCGATGAGGTAATTGGCTTCGGGCTTGCCGGCGCCGCGATAGGCGTCGATCGGCACCGTGTTGGTGAAGGCGCCGCGCACATCCATGAAGATGACGGGAATGGCATAGACGCCGCCCAGGGCCGTCGCCGGCGCGCTGGTCGAGCTGAGCGGCCCGGCGGAGGAGACATAGGCGCCGAGATTGGCGACCGTCGCGACATCGAGGGCCAGGAAGCGTCCGTCGGCATCGAGCGCGAGGCGCGCCCGCGTGTGGTTGTCGCGCCCCTGCGTCGTGCCGGTGAAATCCTCGGCGCGATCGGCGATCCATTTGACCGGCCGGCGAAGGCGGCGCGCCGCCCACAGGACCAGCACCCATTCGGGATAAAGGAAGTTCTTGACGCCGAAGCCGCCGCCGACATCGGGCGCCATGAGCTGGACGCGCTCCCTCGGAATGCGGAACACGGAGTCCGCGAGCTGATCGCGGATGCCGTGGACGCCCTGGCCGCTGAGGAGGAGGTGGAAGGTCTCGGCGTCGGGATCGTAGCGGCCGATGGCGCCCCGCGTCTCCATCGGCGACACGACGACGCGGTTGTTGACGAGCGCGATCTCGACGACATGCGCCGCCGCCGCGAACGCGGCTTGCGTCCCCGCCTCGTCGCCCTTCTGGA
The DNA here is from genome assembly GCA_021325525.1 of Alphaproteobacteria bacterium. Classification (GTDB taxonomy): domain Bacteria; phylum Pseudomonadota; class Alphaproteobacteria; order ATCC43930; family CGMCC-115725; genus URHD0088. Next base: position 5,318 of record JAJPHB010000052.1, on the reverse strand, counting down.
AGCGAAAGGCGCGGTTGCCGGGCGCCTCGTCCCAGAGAAGGGGCGCGCCCTCCGCCAGGGCCGCCACCGCGTCGACCACCGCCGGAAGCGGCTCGTATCCGACCTCGATCAGCTCCGCCGCATCGCGCGCCGCCTCGCGGCTCTCGGCGAGGACGAAGGCCACGGGATCGCCGACATGGCGCACGCGGTCCCGCGCCAGCGCGAAGCGCGGCGGCACGACGAGCTTCTCGCGCATCGGCACTTGGGCGATGCAGGGCAGCGGGCCGACGCCATCGGCGCGGAGATCGGCCTCGGTGAAGACGCCGCGGACGCCGGGCGCTCGCCGCGCCGCGTCGGCGTCGATCCGCTCGATGACGGCATGGCTGTGCGGCGAGCGCAGGACATAGGCGTGCAGCTGCTCCGGCAAGTGCAAATCGTCGATGTAGCGCCCCTGCCCCGTCAGGAATCGCTCGTCTTCGAGGCGGCGGAGCGGCCGCCCGATCTGGCTCTCCATCGCCGCTACTCCGCCGCGAGCGCCACCGGCTCGCGCCTGGCGCTGACGCGCGCGCTGCCGATGAAGAGGAGGCTGGCGAGAAGAATCGCGGCGACCAGGGCGAGGACGAGGTCGGGCCGGCCGGAATCGATGAGGAAGCCGAAAGGGACCGGCGTCAGCGCCTGGCCGAGCGGCAATCCGGCGCTGACGAAGCCGAACACCTTGCCGACCTCCCCGGGCGGCGCCGCGTTCTTCACCATCACATCGCGCGGCGTGCGGCTCGCGCCGACCATGATGCCGGCCGCGAAGAGGACGCCCACCGTCGGGAGCTGCGCCATCGGCACCACCGCCACGACGAGGATGACGGCGGCGGCGATAATCGTCATCACCACGGTGAAGGAAAGGTGGCGCTCGGTGCGGTCGGCCACCCAGCCGCCGAGGAGAACGCCCGCGGTCGAGCCGACCATATATCCCGTGAGCGCCGAGGACGCCGCCGCCAGTTCCATGCCGTGCACCTGGTGGAGCACGGTGATAAGCCAGGCCTGAATGCCGGCCGTCGCCATCGCGCTCAGCAGGAAGAAGCCGAAGAAGAGCAGCATCGCCGGGGTCAGCAAAAGTCCGGCCGCGGAGAGGGTCGGCCCCGCCTTGGCCGCGCGCCGGCCGGGCTGATCGTGCAGGATGCGGCTCTGCCACAGAATGGCGAGCACGGCGGGAATGCCGACGACGCCGACGACAATCAAGGCGGGGCGCCAGCCCAAGAGCGTCATGAGAAGCGCGGTCACGGGCGGCGACGCCGCCGAGCCGAGATTGCCGCTGAAGGTATGGAGGGCGAAGGAGCGGCCGATGCGCTCGCGATTCACCGAGCCCGAGAGGATGGCGTAGTCGGAGGGGTGAATGACGGAATTTCCGATGCCGGAGAGCAGCGCCAGCGCGAGCACCTGCCAGTAGGCGCTGGCGATGCCCATGGCGGCCATGGACAAGGACATCAGCAGCGTGCCGCCGATCAGGAACGGGCGGGCGCCATAGCGGTCGACGAGAAAGCCGACCGGCGTCTGCAGCACCGCCGTCGCCCCCGACATCAGCGCCGCCGCGAGGCCGAGCTCGGCAAAGCTGACGCCGAACGAGGTCTGCCAGGCGAGGAACATCGGCGGCAGGCAGAGAATGTAGAAATGCGAGAGGAAGTGGCCGATGCCGATCAGCGCATTGACGCGCGCGTCCCGGGCGAAGGGCAAGGCTCGAACCATCCGGCAATCGCTCCCCTCAATCCGCCGCACGGGCGCGGGCACGCGCCCTATCGCCGGGCGCCGCCGATTTTAACAGGAGCTTTCGGTCAAAGGCGATGACCTAATCGGCCGTGCCGCTGCCCGCCCGGAACGGCGCTGCTGCCGGACATCGCGAACGGCGTCCCCGTCGCGGCGCTCGCGGCGCGGCATGCCAAGCGCCACTTCGCTCTCGCTATGGGACGGATCTGCCCCGAGAAGGGCTTCCACATCGCGCTCGATGCGGCGCGCGAGGCGGGCGTGCCGCTGCTTCTCGCCGGAGGCGTTTTCGCCTATCCCGAGCACCGGCGCTATTTCGCCGAGGCGATCGCGCCGCGGCTCGGCCTCGTCGGTGAAGGCGGAGAGCAGCTCGGCGGAGCCCAGCGAATAGAGAGCGACGCCGGCTTCCGGCTGCTGCCGCGCGAGGCGGTCGAAGAGCGCACGGCAGGCAGCGAGCCCGACGGCTCGCGAATCCGCAGCCTTGTCGTGGTCGATACCGTCACGCAGCACCCGACGCTGTGCCGCTCGAAATCCGGATCGAAGCCGCTGAGGTAAGCGTAGTGGCGCCCTTTCGCGGCCATGCCGTAATAGACCGCGACGATGCGGCCCGCGATGCGCAAGGCGTAGAGGCGCAGGAGGCCGGCGGCGGCGAAGCCCGGCAGCGCCGCGCGATGGAAGCGCTGCACCGCCGGATCGGCGAGGACGCCGGCTTCGCCGCGCTCGCACCAGCGCCGCGCATGGAGGCGGGTGAGAGCCGTGAAGAGCGTTTCGCAAGTCTGCGCGTCCGCGGTCTCGATCGCCACCTCGCCTGCCGCGGCGCAGCGCCGCTGCGCCTGGCGCCAGTCGCGGAAGGCCTTGCGCGGCAGGCAGTGCCGGAGATCGCCGCCGCGCGGGAGGGACAGCCCCGGACAGGCGCTTTGCTGCGACATCTCGCTCCGCCAGCCGCGCGGCGGCGGCGCCCCGACGAGGGGCGAGGAGGGCGGCAGCTCGTGCAGCTCGATCGCCTCGCCGGCGCGCGCCAGCGCCACGAGATGGTCGAGCAGGGCCGAGGCCGAGACCGCATCGGGATCGAGGAGGACATCGAGATAATCGCTGATGCCGATGCCGAGCGGGAGGAGCGGCGTTCCGCCGCTCGGACGGAAGAGCGGCGCCAGCGCGACGAGGCGTCCGCCTTGGCGCAAGGCGAGGGCGATGAGCGCGCCGCCGCCGAGATGGCGCCACCAGGGCAGCAGCCATAGCGGCGACTGGACGGGCGTCGCCGCAGGAGAGCGCTCCCACAGCGCGCTCCATTCGGGCGCCAGCGCCTCGAGCGCCGCAAAGTCGCGCAGGCATTGAGCGACGATCCCAGCCGGCTGACCCGCCGCCGGGGCGCGCGCCGAGGACGCGCGGCTCACGAGCGTCGCTTCGGCCGACCCGCGCCGTCCTCCGTTTCCTTCTCCTCCTCTTCGACCTCGCGCGCGGCGCCCTCCATGCCCGCTTCCTTGATGTCCTTGTCGCCTTCCTGATGGACCGGCTTGTCGCGCCAGCCCCGGGGTCGCGGCTCGCCCTTTCGTTGCTCGGCCATGGCAGCTTTCCGTCGCGCTGTTCCCTCTCTCAACGCCGCGGCATCGCAAGAGTGCCCGCGAGCGCGAGCGTCGTGCCTCAGAAGAGCCGGGTCAGCGCATAGCAGCCGGCGCCGACGAGGGCGGCCGCCGGGATCGTCAGGATCCAGGCGACGAGAATGTCGTTGGCGACGCGCCAGCGCACCGCCGCCGTTCGATGCGCGGCGCCGACGCCGATGACGGCGCCGGTGATGGTGTGCGTCGTCGAGACCGGAATGCCGAGCCCCGTTGCGAGGAACAGGGTGATGGCGCCGCCGGTCTCGGCGCAGAAGCCCTTGATCGGCTGCAGCTGGGTGATGCGCGAGCCGACGGTGCGGACGATGCGCCAGCCGCCGAAGAGCGTCCCGAGGCCCATCGCCGCCTGGCAGGCGAGGACGACCCAGAGCGGCACGTGGAACTCCGGTCCGAGATAGCCTTGCGAATAGAGCAGCACCGCGATGATGCCCATCGTCTTCTGGGCGTCGTTGCCGCCATGGCCCAGCGAATAGAGCGCGGCGGAGACGAGCTGCAGGATGCGGAAGCAACGGTCGACGGCGTAAGGGGTGGCGCGCAGCGACAGCCACGAGACGTTGAGCGCGAGAAGCTGCGCCAGGACGAAGCCCAGCAGCGGCGAGAGCACGATGGCGACGGCGATCGGGCCGAGACCGCCCCAGACGATGACGCCAAATCCGCCTTTGGCGAGGCCGGCGCCGACAAGGCCGCCGATCAGCGCATGGCTGCTGCTGGACGGGAGGCCGAAGGCCCAGGTTATCGCGTTCCAGACGATGGCGCCGGCCAAGGCGCCGAAGACGACGGCGGCATCGATGATGCCTGCGGCGACGACGCCCGTGCCGAGCGTCCGCGCGACATGCAGTCCGAAAACGAGAAAGGCGATGAAATTGAAGAAGGCGGCCCAGATCACCGCCGTGCGCGGCTTGAGGACGCGGGTCGAGACGACGGTCGCGATGGAATTCGCGGCATCGTGGAGGCCGTTGAAAAGGTCGAAGAGCAAGGCGACGGCGATGAGCCCGACGAGCGCCGGCAGGCCAATCGTCATCGCCATTTCGCCGCCCGCCCCGCCGCCCGCCGTCAGACGTGCTTCGCCGTGATCGTCTCGAGCGCGTTCGCCACGTCGTCGCACTTGTCGACGACGCGCTCCAGCAGATCGTAGATCTCCTTGCGGTCGAGATAAGTGATGGTGTCGATCGCGCCGGCGCGCAGCTCGGCGCGCAGCGCCGTCAGCCCCGCTTCGAGGCAATCATCGGCCTCGCCTTCGATCTGGCCGACGCGCTGACAGAGGTCGAGGATCGCTTCGAATTTGCGCGTGATGGCCGCGAGCAGCGGGATCGCCTTCTGCAGGAGCTCGACGCTGTGCAGGACGGCATCCGCCATCGCCTTCATCTCTTCCGAGAAGGCGCGGAGCTGATAGCGGCGGATGCCGATCGCCGTATCCTCGATGAGGTCGATGACGTCGTCGAGGTCGTGCGTCAGGCCGAGGATGTTCTCGCGGTCGATCGGCGCGTTGAAGGTCCGGTTGGCCGCGACGAAGAGGCGCCGGGCAAAGCCATCGGCCTCCGCTTCCAATCGGCGAATGGCCGCGACATGCTCGTCGAGCCGGCCGTCCTCGGCCAGGATCTGGCGGAGCTCGCCGGCCGCCGCCAGGATCTTCTCCGAATGCCGACAGAAAAGGTCGATGAAATCCGCCTCTTTCGGCATCAGGGCGGCGAAGAGGTTGAGCGCCATGGTCCTCCTTGCGTCCTCCGCTCGACGGGGCGGCGCCGGCGATTACCCCCTAAGACGCCCCGCGAGGAGGCGGGTTCCAGAGGCGGCGGCGCGAGGGCGAAGATCGCTCGCGATGGCCGCATGCCCGCGAAAGGCGCGACCTCGGATTTTGAGAGAGTGGTTGCGGGGAGAGGATTTGAACCTCTGACCTTCAGGTTATGAGCCTGACGAGCTACCGGGCTGCTCCACCCCGCGGGGATGGGAAGAGAGAGGGGGGCCCAGGGT